>NZ_JAAKXY010000005.1:0-300000 GCF_011043775.1 Natronolimnobius sp. AArcel1
GGGTGGGCAGTCGGCGGAGCGCTCGCAAATGGATTGAACAATTTGTGCATTACTACAACCGACAGAGACCGCATCAATCGCTCGATGGACGAACGCCGACTGAGGAGGTGCTAAACTAGACAGTGCCGGTCAAAATTAACCCTCAAGCCAATTATAACCACAACTATTTTATCACTCTGCCCGCATATTAAGATAGCGCGGGAATCGGACTGTCGTTGCCAGACTGTCCCTCCGCGCTATCAAATCATTACTGATACGACTTCCGACAACCATGCGTTCAGGTTCGGTTGCCGCCAATACCTGTGAACAAATCCAAGGCACCAATTCAAGAGTTTCTTAAGACTCGTCTTCTGATCCGTCTTCCTCCTCAGATTCAGACTCCTCTTCGAGACCGTCAATGATGACGGTAACTGTTTCAGAGGCTTCCGGCCATTCATCACTGTCTGGGTCTTCACCGGCAGTGATCTGGAGTTCCCACTCACCGTTTGTGAGGTCTGAACTCTGATACGGTCGAGTGAAGTCACCATTCGCAATTCCTGGTTCGGTGTGAATTGTTGTGCCCTCGTGGGTCATCGAGGTGTTATACTGGTAGAACTCCGTATCCGCACTGATAGAGATGGTTCCATCATCAGCAGGCGTCACCTGAAGTTCCTCCTGGGTTTCACCGTCGACAACGAGCGGGTTGTCTTCAGCACCCTCAATTGTGATGTTCTCGAGTGTTGGCGTTACAGGTTCGGACGTATCCTCCCCTTCTCCGACGACAGTCAGTGGCTCTGTGGCGGAATGAGAGATGCCCTGAAGCGCAGCAACGTTGATTCCAACGATAGCCAACACGATCAATCCCACGAGACCAAGCAGGCCAAGCGCACCGAATTTCAATATACGCCCTCGAGACGACGATTGGCCTGAACTCGATCCGGTGGCCAGTGGTCGATCACTCCCTGAGTGACTCTCTTGTGAGGCTGTTCGTTCGGCGATCAACTCCTCTGTTTCTCTGAGCGGTTCGAGTCCGCTATAATCGCCAATCTCGATTGTTAGGTCACAGTCCTCGAGAGCATCAATCGCTGTATTCTCGCCAATGGCAATCGTTTTTGCATCTCCTTGACTGTATTTTCGCAATACACCAAGGGCTGAGTCAGCATCCTGGACACCGACGTGGACCTGATGACCACTCTGCAATAGGGACTCGAAATGGTCATGATCAGTTGGCGTTCCAGGAGTAGACGTTCCACCCGGACCGAGTCCCTTGAATACCGCAACATCATCACTGGTCGTCTGGAGTGTCATACCGTACTCTTCGACACGCTGTCGAAGATCGCGCTTGAACCGTTCGAACAACTTCCGTAACTCCTGGGTGCGATAGACGGCGTAGTACTGCTCAGCACGCCCTCGTTTTGACTCACGGGCACGGAAAAACACGATCAGTTCTGATGTCGATCCAATATCGAGGTACGCACGAACGCCACCAAAGAAGAACTGCTCGAGGCGCTGATCTACTTTAGCGCTATTATCGTATCGTTCACCTTGAGAGTCGTATATTGTAAGTTCTGTCATGGGTGCAGGTATGCTATTGACCTAGTCGCTTGAGGAGTCGATCGAACCCGACTGTGACAAGCGAGTCAGACTCGTCACGAACTGGAACGCGTTCTCCCTCTTCGTTAACGGTTGTTTCGTAGTACACTGGGTGAACATCCACTTCTGGGGTCTGGCGAAGGAGCGCACTGAATCGCTCACTTTGACGGAGTTGCTCACCAACGTAATCACGGAACTTTCCGAACGATTCGTGCGCTTTGAGATCGTGTTCTTCCCAGAACTGCTCTGCGAACAGATCCGCCTTTGTGGCGACAACGACAACCTCTTTCTCCTCTGCAGCCTCGAGAATGCTGAAATACTCAGCAATACCAAGTCCTTCCTTATTCACGAAGCGCTCAATGTCGACTAACAGAATCAGTGTCGATGCCTCTTCGACACCAGCTGTAAGCTGTGCAAGTTCAGCATCAGGATTACTGATCTCTCCGTTGAGGGCATCAGGGATCCGGCTGAGATGCTCGCCAGCATAATCAACACTCGAGACGGTGACGTTCTTCGGGAATAGTTGCCCTTTGATGAACTGAAACTCGAGGTTCTTGAGTTCACTCCGACCAGTTGCTTCGACAATCCAATCAGTATCATCTCGGTCAAGGAACTCCACGAGTTCCATGAGGTCTTGACTTGGATTGAGTGCTTCCCGTTTGGCCATTTTCTTATCCCGGCCTCGTTCAATCGCCTCGAGATAGGCGCCGATCAAGAGCAGACTTTTCCCAGACCCTGGTGGTCCAAGGACGAAGAAGTCATCATCTGAATCGTACCGAATAAATCGCCGCATCGTCACCACTGCAACCCCAGCCGCGATAGTATGTTCTGGGAGACCATCGACGTTGATCGAAATTGCACTTGTATCGATCGAATAGATCGCAATACCATCGGCAGAAATATCCAAGAATTCTGGATATGCCAGATGAGCTTCGATAAGCGAAACGAGAACGAGAACGATGAGCAGTAGATAGATGAATTTCCCTGCGCGGCGGAATTCAAAGGTTCCAGTCGATTTGAGTGTGAGTGTCTTCAGTACACCCCCGAAAAGAAGTCCAACTGCAAGTCCCGGAGCAGCCCACATGACAGTCTCAGCACCCTGAATGTTTGGCAAGAATGTTCCCGTCGTGCTAAACCCGACCATGAGTGTGCCGAGCCCAACCCAAAGCAGTAGTGCCGATACTCGCTTTTTTGGGTCAAGCGTCAAGACCAACAATAATCCGATCACAAGACCCAAAAATGCGATGTTAAAAAGGTCTTGTCCAACTCCAACTAAGTGCCGGAAATCGAAAATTGCTGGAAGAACATGACCGCGCTCCCATCCTGATGCAAACAACTGAGCTAGCAGTGGTGTGACTGCAACGACTACAATAAGGTACACACCAAGAGCAAGTTTTTCGCCATGCTGCCGGAGAAAGCGAAGCAGTTCCTGCCTCATAAGAACCTCTCCGAAGTACGAAGTCGACGTTGTAATAAGCGATTCCCCATCCCCCTTCGTGTCAACTTATCTGAATTCGTTTGATGAGTTGACTGTTTCCTTTCTCTCCCCATATTTAACACTGGTTCACTCTGATATATTTGTCCGAACGACGTTTCATTTGGGTGTTAGTTGAGACTCTCTTAGTAGTTTTGGTCACTGCAACAGTCATTTGGAGAACCCACAAGTAATATTATTCCAATAAATATATTATTTTTAGTAGTTATGAGAGCAGACAGGTTGGAGACCATAGGCCTGGACCGATATGATTCACAGACGAAATACTACTTCGGACGGAAGAAAACGAAGTGTGACAGGAGCCGGTCGAACGAGCGGCTTCGATTGGATCGTAATTTTTCGCTTGTGGCCGGCAACCAACTCAATTTGTCAAGTGAGTATGCAGACAGCCGCCAAACCACCGCAAAAGCAAGAGTTACGGTGCCCATTTCCTAAGCCAAGAACAGAGCTAATGGCGCGCAACCAGTACGACATCGTCGTTGTCGGGGGCGGAATAGCGGGCTGTTTTGCGGCGGCAACAGCAGCAGCGGAGGGATTAGCCGTTGTGCAGTTAGAACGCAAACCTCGAGAACAGGGCGGGTACATCGCCTGTGGCGACGCGATCAAACGCCCACGAAAGCCCACACACTATCCAGGACCGATCGACATGGACGCGATTGCGGACGACGAGGCCGTCCTTATCGACAACAATATCGACCAGATCGAGTACTGGGACGAGCAACTCGGCGTTCGGAAGGTATTGCCCTACGACGAGCCAGGCAGCAACGTCATCGACCGCTACGAGTTTGGTCAGCGACTCCTCGAGCAAGCCGCAGCGAATGGGGCCGAGCAACACTACGATACGGTGGTCAACGATGTCATCCAGAACGGACGCGTCACGGGCGTCAAAGCGGTTCGAGACGGCGAGCCAGTAACCTACGACTGTGACGTCCTGATCGACACCGCAGGCGCCCAGTCAATCATACAGGATCTGGTCGAGTTCGACGCTCTCGAGACTGCAGGCGAGCCGACGTTCGAGATGCCCCATTACACCCACTTCGGGTCGGCCTACCGCGAGATTATCGAGACCGAATCGCCAGTCGAATACCACAACGCCATCGTCGGAAAACCACTCGAGGAACTTGGCTACATCTGGTATTTCCCACGGACGCCGACCCAGATCAACGTCGGACTCGGGTTCCAGATGAACAAGGACCCAATCCCGCTTGCTGACCGCGTCCGCCGCGATCTCGAGGGTCGTCCGGAGTTTCAGGGAGCAACGGTTGCGAAGCGATTCGGCAAGACGAACAAACTCGGATCTGCGATTGCCCTCCGGCGACCGCTAGATTCGATGGTTGCACCGGGCTATCTCACTGCTGGTGGCGCGGCTGGAACGACACACCCAATCACAGGCAAGGGGATTCGTGGAGCAGCGTATTCGGGGTACTCGGCTGGGCGGGCAGCCGTACAGGCAATCGAAGACGGCGATGTCTCCGAGGCCGGGCTCTGGGAACACAACCGCTGGCTCTATCGCGAACACGGCGAAGCCGCGAAACTCGCCTCGTGGGACGCCTACAACGTCGCCGCGAGTTCCCTGGACCTACACCTCCTTCGCGCTGTCGCAGCACTCCTGCCAGAGGCAGAGCTTCGCGAAATTGTCGGCACAACGGCAGAGATAGACAGTCTCAAGAGTAAACTACTCGTTGGCAGTGGCCTTCTCAAAAATTTCGTTTCGGAGTATCGCACTGGTACGTTCGACACACTCGGTGCGAGTAAGGGCGAACTGTACGACGCGATCCGCGGCGTCAAAACGACGCGTGACCACGTCGCGACGTACGAACGCCACTATGACCGGTATCCGGAAGATCGAGACGGGTTCGAACACTGGCTCGCACATCGAAAGCAACTCGATCAGGCGTTTTACGACGACCTTGGACTCTCCCCTGACGAGTACAAGTATTCGCTGTAGGGGAGGCAAAGCCCCGATTCTGGGTATGCGAACGAGAAGACTATCCCTAGTTGTCAGAATGGACTATATTCTTGTCCGAAGAATTGATTTTGTTGTCAACTGTTACGTCAACAGCGTTTCGAGTCGCTCCGCGATCCGATCGAAGACAAAACGACTCACGTGACGATGGTCGTCCGGCAACTCTGTGTCCTGTGTATCACTACGGCTCGCAACTGGTAGCGGATGGAAATGATCTCTCAAGTTGTGCGCGTTTGGATGCCGAACCCATCGACACTTCCATACACCATACTTCAGCGTACCAAAACTACAGGAGTTCCCGAGTCGAAACTCAAGATATGGCACAGACAAGCGGATCGCGAATCGTCGAGGAGACGACCCTCGAGAGCGGGCACCTCGAGCACCTCGCGGCTCGCATCGAGACGTCCGACGACAGGTCGTCGCTCGAGGTTCGAACGCCAGTCACCGATGAGGCGATTGGAGCGATCCCAGCCTGTACGCGTGACGACGTTGCGGGTGCGGTCGAACGTGCTCGCTCGGCCCAAAATAACTGGGAGCAGGTGACAGTCGACGAGCGGGCGGCGATCATCCAGCGATTCGGAGACCTCGTCCTGAAACGCCGAGAGGAGTTGCTCGATGTGGTGCAACTCGAGACGGGGAAGGCCCGACACCACGCTGTTGAGGAGATACTTGACGTCCCGCTGACGTGTTCGTACTACGCGGCGAACGGCCCCTCGATACTCGCGGACGCGGATCGATCGGGTGCGATACCGCTGGCTTCCGACGCGACGGTCACGTACGACCCCGTCGGCGTCGTCGGCGTGATCTCGCCGTGGAACTATCCGCTGACGCTCGCGATGACCGACGCGATCCCCGCCTTGCTCGCCGGCAACGCCGTCGTCTGCAAACCCGACGAGCGCACGCCGTTTATCGCGCTGGCGCTCGCGGACCTGCTGGCGGCGGCTGGGCTGCCGGACGGTCTCTTCCAGATCGTCACCGGCGAGGGAGCGACAGTCGGTCCCGCGCTGATCGACGAAGTCGACTACGTCGCCTTCACCGGCGGCACCGAGACGGGTCGAACGGTCGCCGAGCAGGCCGGCCGGAACCTGATCGACTGCTCGCTCGAACTCGGCGGGAAGAACCCGATGGTCGTCCTCGCCGATGCCGATCCCGAGACGGCCGCTCGCGGCGCGGTCAAGGGTGCGTTCACCAACGCGGGACAGCTCTGTCTCGCTCCCGAACGGATCTACGTCGACGACCGACGGTACGACGAGTTCGTGGACGCCTTCGTCGGCGCCACGCGGCGTCTCGAACTCGGTCTCGAGTTCGACTACGGGCCCGATATCGGCTCGCTAATCGATGGCGACCATCTGAGGGCTGTCCAGGAGTACGTCGACGACGCGGTCGCGGACGGTGCATCGCTGCTATCGGGTGGGCGTGCTAGACCCGATGTCGGTCCATTCTGTTATGAGCCGACAATCCTGACAAACGTCGATCCCGACTCGCGGGTCGCTTGCGAGGAGACGTTCGGTCCCGTCGTCTCCGTGTACCCGGTCTCAGGCGTCGACGAGGCGATCGAACGGGCAAACGACACCGAGTACGGCCTGAACGCCAGCGTCTGGACGCCCGACCGTGAGCGTGGCCGTGCAGTCGCACGCGAGATCGACTGTGGTACCGTCTGCGTTAACGATCCGTACACCGTCGGCTGGGCGGCGACGGACGCACCGATGGGCGGCTTCGGCGACTCGGGGCTTGGCCGTCGTCACGGCCCCGAAGGACTCCGGCGGTATGTCGACGCCCGGACGATCGCGACCTCACGGATCGGCCCGCTGGACGCGCCGTCTGGCGTCTCCCCGCGCTGGTTCGCGCACTTCATGCTCGGACTGACAAAGGTTCAGCGGCGACTCACCAGGTGGTTGCCGTGACTGATACCGAGGTTTTCTTCACTGGATTTCCAGGCTTTCTCGGCTCCGCACTGCTCGAGCGCGTCCTCGCCCGCGGTGACGGACCGGTTGCCTGCCTGGTCCAGTCGCAGTACCTCGAGACCGCACGCAGGCGAGCACAGGAGATCACCGCCGGAATCGAGAGGGTCGACGATGACGCAGTTCGGCTCTACGAGGGTGACATCACCGAACCCGACCTCGGACTGGGCGAGAAGTCGCTCGCGGGCGTTCGCGAACTCTACCACCTTGCGGCCGTCTACGACCTCGCTGTCGACCGCAATCTGGCGGAAGCCGTCAACGTTCGGGGCACTGAACACGTTCTCGAGTTCGCTGACAATCACGACGTGGATCGGTTCCACTACGTCAGCACCTGCTACGTCAGTGGCCGATACGATGGCGTGTTCACCGAGGACCACCTGCAGGAGGGTCAGACGTTCAACAACCACTACGAGGAGAGCAAGTACCACGCGGAGGTCGCAGTCCAGGATCAGATGGACGCCGGCCTGCCCGCGACGATCTACCGGCCCGCGATCGTTGTCGGCGATAGTCAGACAGGCGAGACCGACAAGTACGACGGCCCCTACTATCTGCTCCGGCTCTTGCTGGCCCAACCAAAGTGGCTCTCGGTGGCGTTTACGCTGCCAGGCTCGAGCGATGCCGAGCTAAACGTCGTCCCCAGAGACTACGTCGTCGACGCAATCGACTACCTCAGCTCATCCAAGCAGACCGTTGGCAAGGTCTACCAGCTCTGCGACTCTGCACCCCTACCCGTCCCGCAGTTCGTCGACGTCCTCGCCGAGGCAGCCGGCCATCGTACCGTCGCGCTGCCGACGACGAAACCGATCGCACGAACGGTGTCAAGTCGGCTTTCACCGTCACTCCCGCTCGAACCTGCAACCCTCGACTACCTCGACCATCCGACACGATACGCCTGCCCACAGACGCTACAGGCGCTTGAGGAGAGCGAACTCGAGGTGTCGCCGTTTGAATCGTACGTTGATCGACTCGTCGCGTACGTTCTCGAGAATCCTGCTATCGGCGACGAGCCAATGATTTAGCTGGAGTCTCGAGGATTGCCAGCAGAAGGACCACGAGAGCGACGATGGGAACATATAGTTCTTGAATCGACATCGGAGATGACCTCTCTTTCAGCTAATTACTTCTGCTCACCCGTCGCTTTCGATCCGTTTCACGACCTGCCTGCCTCTCAAACCCCGCTACCTAGACGGCGCTCTTATTCTGCGAGTCGTTCGTACACCGGCTGTTCGGCCGGTTCTGATTCGGTCGTGAGCCTCGAGACAGTCTTGCCGACGGCTTGGAGGCTGGCCGTCTGTTCTTCGCTCGCAGCCGCAACCGACTCTGTGGCCTCGGCGACGTCGTCGGCCGTCGTCGACAGTTCCTCGACCAAGTCAGCGATTGACTCGACACTGTGAGCCTGCTGATCGGCCGCTGCCGAGACATCGTCCATTCCTGTCGCAGTCGATCTGGCGGCCTCGTGGATTTCCTCGAAGGAATCGACCGTCCCGCGGATCTGATTACCTCCAGCGTCGACCCGCTCAACGGCCTCATCAGCTGCTTTGATCGTTTCCTCGGCGTCCGTCGCAACATCCTCGACTGCTCGTTCGATTGCCGACAGGTCTGCCCGCGTTTGTTCGGCGAACGAGCCTACCTCGGTCGCGATGACCTCAAGGGCCTCAATCGCAGTTTCGCCATCGGACCTCGAGGATTCGATCCGGGCGTTCTTGGCGAGGATCGTCGTTCGAGTCGTCAGTTCGTCGAGACGGTCAACGGTTTCATCAATCTCCTCGAGGCGCTCTTCGAGCGTTGCGGCCGCGCTCGAGACGCGGTCGACGGCATCCTCAATCGCCACAAGTTCCGAGAGTGCCTTGTCTGCCGCCTTTGAACCGTCAGCGGCGAGCCGTTCGGTTCGTTCGCTCTCCCGGCGAACCTCATCGGAGACGCTCGCGACCTCTTCGACCGCTGCGGAGACCTCACCGAGTTCACCCGCGACGTGGTCAACCGCCGTCGCCTGTTCGGCGGTGCGCTCCCCGATCCGCTGTGCGCGATTCGAAATCATTTCGCTCGCCTCGTGGAGTTCCGCAACCGGGTTCTCGACGTCGGTTTCGACTTCCCTGGCGAGTTGTTCTCGTCGGTCAATTTCGTTCTCGAGGCGTCCGGCATATGCATCAACGTACGTATCGGTCGCAACCTGCATGTCGAGGTTGATGATTCGGAGGAGCGAGAGAACGTCCATCATCCCGTCGTCGATTGCTCCGCGAACGGTTCGCTCGAAGGACTCGTCGAGTCCGTCGGCGGTGTCGTCTTCGGTTTCGAATCCCAACGCGCCAGCGAGCCGTTCCATCCCGCTAGTTGGTCCCTCGGCGTCGTACTCTTGGGCCCATTCCTCGATCGCTTCGACCACCTGATTCTGGATTCGCTCGTTCAGCTGTGGCAAGAGTAAATCGTAGTAGACGCCGTACTGGCCGACGTAGTGTTTTAGGGGCATGTCAAGCATCTCGTGCAGCTTGCCGATGCGGGCACGGTTTCTGAAGTACTCGCGATCATACTCACCCGCCGCAAGTGACACCAGATACGCTCGCTGGGTTTGTTTCAACCCGTCGAAATTCTTTGTCGAGCGTCCGATGACGTCTCGAGTTTGCTCGTATTGCAAGAGATTGTCGTAGAAGTCGTCGGCAATCCGTTCCTGATTCCGCCGAAGTAACGGCTCGAGATCAGAAAGTCGCCGTTCGTCTGTCTCATCAAAGCCGATGAATTGCTTTCGCCAGTCGATCTCATTCTCCGTGAGCCCGATACGCTCGACGAGTTCGTCGGCATCGAGATACGGATTCAATCCACCCTGGCCAAAGGACTGGTCGGACATACGAGGTGAACTTGTTCGACGCTGACTTTAAGACCGATTCTAGTTTCCAGACGATAGAAATACCCCTAATCATGAGGGACCGTCACTACTCTCGCTGTTAGAAGATAGTAGCCACTGACAGTCAGTGCACACCTACTCGCACGATGGCTGTGCCAGTAGTGTGTACACAGTTTCAGTTGTTACTATAGAACGGGCCGGCTTCGGCGGGTGTTACTTCAACGCTCTCGAGGGTCGGAACTGCATCGGCCTCCGCCTGCAAGTGGTAGCACTATTACCGATATCGTCGTTCATGACACCCGCATGACTGAAAATGGCGTGAGTCGACGGCGAATGATACAGATCGGTAGCGGCTTCGTGGTGGTCAGTGGCCTCGGAGGTACCACGGCCGCCTCGAGTGACCACGAACCGACCGACCAGCCGACCGATACCGGCTTCCAGACTCGAGTGGCACACCTCTCACCCGACGCACCCGACATCGACATCTACGTCGACGGAGAGCAGGTCCGCGAGGGCATCCCGTACGGGACGGTCACCGACTACCGCGACCTCCCGCCTGGCACGTACACGATTCAGGTCGTTCCCGCCGGTGAAGACCCAGCCGACGCAGTGCTGGAAGAGACCGTCGAGGTCGACGACGAGGACCCTACCGTCGACGGTCTCCTCGCAGTGATCGGCGAAGTGGCCGCCGAAAACCAGCCCCTCGAGGCACTGTTTCTCGACGATGACAACAGCCCGGTCGATCCGAGTACCGCTCGGGTTCGCGTCCTTCACGCTTCACCCGATGCGCCTGCGGTGGACGTCGTCGCCGGTGAAAATGGGGACGCACTGTTCGAGAACGTCGGGTTCGGCGAATCCGGTTACGTCGAAGTCCCGGAAGGCGAGTATACACTGGACATCTATCCCGCGGGTGACCGAGAGACCAGCGTCTTCGAAGTCGACGTGTCCCTCGCCGGTGGAACCGTCTACTCCGCGTTCGCGATTGGCTACCTCGAGCCGGAGGGGGCACCTGCCGATGAACCGTTCGAGATCCTCCTCACGGAGGATTCCCTCCCAGACGAAGAGGACGTTGAACCGGACGAAGAGACGCCTGAAGAAGACGAGCCGGAGAAAGAGCCTGAAGAGGAACTGAAAGAAGACGAACCAGAGAAAAACGAGACAGAGAAGAAGGCTACGTGACACTTCCGACTGCCGGCCGTGGAAAATTCTCGCTGCCATGGGGTAGTGAGTGTATTCACACAGGTACAGCCGAACATATGAGCAACTGCGACACGTTTGCGATGTTCGAAGCACTCACAGCGATACGAGTGAGGTGAGAGGAGAGCAGACGCGCAGGAACGCCACCGAGTTTCCCGTCGACGTCGTCGTATCGGCCGTTCAGCGGTGGTGCCCGATCGAGATACATCGGATGGGAGCGCCTCAGCGATCTGCTTTCTCGAAGGGGAAGACGTACTCCCAGTCGTCTTTCATACTGGTGACGACCCAGCCCCGCTCCGCTGCGACGTCGATAAATGGCTGGGCAGACTCGTCGACCACCTCACCTGTTAGGTCTTCGTCCATACTATAGGCATACTCACGCTCGGCGTCGTCATGGTTAACCAGCAGGCACAGCCGGGGACCATCCCCTGCATCGGCCCACTCGAGCATCTCGCGGTCTCCGACGTAGTTGCCGAACGCCGCGATGGGTTGCCTGCCGATGAACGTGTGGATACCCATTGGTTTGCCCTCCTCGTCGTCGACGAAATCGACCTCCGGCAGCTTGACCAGCACCGGCTCGCCGTCCCGGATCTCGTAGCGAGTCTTCCCGGTCGAGCCGACCACCTGCTCTGGCGGGATCCCGTAGGTCGCTTCGCTCATCTGTCGCATGAACTCGACGCCACCGCCGGAGACGATGAACGTCTCGAACTCGTTCGCCCGCAGAAACGAGAGCAGTTCCAGCATCGGCTGATAGGCCAGTTCCGTGTAGCGCCGGTCGAAACGCGGATGGCGCGCAGTATCCAGCCAGTCGGTCACGATCTCCGCGAACTCTGCTGTGGTCATTCCGGCGTGCGTGGCAGCGAGCAGTTCGACGATCTCTTGCTGATCCATCGCCACCAGCGTCTCGAGGTCGTTCTCTAGTGCCGCCTGGTAGGGTTGTTCGTCCTCCCACTCCGGGTGCTGAGGGGCCAGCTCTTGTATTCTGTCCGCTGTAAAGGCGAGCTGGGCGTACACTGGCCGCTCGACCCACAGCGTGCCGTCGTTGTCGAACGTGGCGATGCGCTCAGCGGGTGGTACGAAGCCGGGGGAGTCTGGCGTGGTCACTTCCTCGACGAACGTGAGGATGGCCTGCTTGGTCTGGCCGTCGTTCCAGGACGGAAGCACCTCAGCGGTCTCGTTTCGACTCAGGTGGGCGTTCGCACTCGGATCGGCTCGCTGGGCCGTGGCGCTACCGGCGCCCAGCGCGAGCAGTCCGGCGAGGCCCGCCCCGCGAACTGTGGCGCGGCGGGTTGCTCGCAGCGGTTCGAAGTCCGATTCCGCCGTCGTGTCTGGTTGTTCGTTGCTCATGGCTCGTGTCTTTCTGAGTGTCCCACTGCAGCAGTGGACCGACTCAGACAACCCACGTCAGCATCTTATATAAATCAGCACCGACATTTGAGAATAATATCAACACGTGAGGATAGTATTAGATTGATAACTATCTCCGACTTCCCGAGCGCTCACAACTATCAGTGTGTGCTACATTCGAGCCGTCTATTCAGCAGACGCTGACCGAACTCCAGATCCGCTGACAAAAACGGCGTGCTGGATACAGAAAATGCAAGATAACGGTCTAGTCGGGGATGACGGTAAAAGCGATCACTCCTCCGCAGGGACGACTTCGGGCATGTCGTAGGACCCGTCGACCAGCGACCAGTGGGGGCCGAAGAACCGCGCTGTAAAGCGCATGCCTCCGTCGGGAGCTGGCAGCCAGTTCGTCGCCTGCTCGGGATCGTCCGGTTCCTCGTATTGTACGTAAATGACGAGTTCGTTGGCCTCGGTGTGCAACAGTCCTTCTTCGAGCATATAGCTGTTGATGCTGTACCGGTCGAGGTCGTTCTCGACGAAGTAGCCCTGCGCATCGTAGATTGGAACCTCCCAGAACTCGGTGACTGGCGGCAGGTCATCGAGGTCGAACGTGATGGTGTACCGGTTCGATCCGTCCAGTGGGTCGCCGTTCGCGTCGGTGAATATGATCCCACCGATGTGAGACGCGGGCGAGTCGGGGCCCGCGAAACCGAAGTCGGCCATGGCAGCCCGGGTCAACCAGTCGGTTCTGAAGTCCCCCGTGTTCTGAATAACGTTCCAGCCATTCATGTCAACCATGATGTCGCTGTTACCCTCCACGACGGCGGCTCTGACGCGCTCGAACCCGCTCTCGAACCCACCGGTCAGCGCCTCCTGGACGTCGGTCTCGAGGGCTGACCAGTCGAACTCCAGACCCGGGCCGATTCCGACCTGCTCCAGCCGCTCGAGCATCGCAGCCTCCTTTCGGGAGTCGTCAATGAGCGACATGCTCGGGTCGTTCAGGACGAGGTTGAGGAGGGTGAAGAAGTCCGCTGCGGTCTGATTTTCGACCTGCTGTGCTGTGAGTTCCGTCATTCGCGGGATCGTCTCGTAGTCGCCGGGGACGACTGACTGTTCCGCTCGCGGCACGCTCGAGCGGTCGTTTTCGAGCCACTCGCTAAGCGGGGTGATGGTCGTCTGTGCCTGCAGGTCGTTGACGTACGCGATCTCGGATTCGTCCGTGGGATCGCCCAGCGCGTACCGAACGTTCGTAAACAGCGTATTCGTTCTTGCCTGGACGACGTCGGTCGCGGCGAAGTCGTCTGGAATCTCGCCCTCGTAGTCGTCCGGCAGGATCAGGTACGATCGCGCGTCAGTGCCGTTGAACTGATTCCCGGCGTAGAGGGGAAACATTCCATACTGGTTCATCAACTGGAGCGAAAAGTAGCGGTCGGTAACCTCGGGCATCTCGATGACGATGGGGCCGTCCTGCAGGTCGAGGGCGCCCATTGCGTATAGGGTGGTGGCGTTCGGAGTGACGACAGCCGTGAAGTCGGCCGTTATCGGTCGGCCCTCGTTGGGGTAGTACAACCGATTGACGCCCACGAAGAAGTTGCTGTCCTCTTTCTGCGTGTAGTTGAAGCGCGTCACGTAGTAGATGACCTGCTGGAGTCCGTAGCGGTAGGCATCTTCTGCGATCGATACTACACTGCTATCCGTATCGCTTTCCTGACTACCTTCTGTCGTCGTGTGGTTTGTTTCGTTGCTCATGGCTCGTGCCTCTCTAAGTGGCCCACAGCAGCAATTGGGACCGACTCACACGTTCACACACCAGCATTCCATATAATTCGGTGCCGATACTCGAGAAGGATTTCATGGCACGATGATAGTGATCGATGGATGACTATCACTGAATTCTCGATCGACTACCTGATTCTGTAGTGACCGACCACGGACCGTTGTTCGTGCTTCACTCGCGCCTTCTATTCGCGTCGTGATTACCACCGCGTGAACGGTGTACTCGTTCATTTCGGCCTTCAGCGACAGCGCTGGCTAGCAATAGCAACAATCGCCTTTGCAAGAGCGGGGTATAATGTCGGTGGAACGTGTATTCGGACGAAGTCTCCATGAGTACAGTTAACAATCACCAACTCTCGGCCCGTGGTGTTCCAATCGACGTCAGCCATAGCCGTGAGCCGGAACTCTCGAGTGTCGACGAACAGGCCGCGATCCCGCGTGTACTCCTCGAACGATGAACTTCCTGGTGATTCTCCCACTGGTATTCGTTATGATCGCTGGGCCACAAATCCTCAGCGCCATCTTTCTGGCCACGAGCGAGGACTGGCGGCGGAATTCGGCCGCGTTCGTCTTCGGCGCCTCCCTCTCAATCAGTCTCGTCGTCACGCTCGCGTATTATCTCGGCAGTGGCGTTCGTCAGGGCGGGTCGAACCGCATGCTGCAACTGCTCGTGCTCGTCATTCTCCTCGCCGCGATGGTGAACGTCTACCTGAAGCGTGAGCAATCGGAGCCGCCAACGTGGATGGGGAAACTCGAGACCGCGACCCCGAAGTTCTCGTTCCAACTGGGATTCCTGCTGATGGGGTTCTTTCCGACCGACATTCTCACGTCGATCACCGTCGGGACCTACCTCGCGAGTCACGGCGATCCGCTTTGGCACGCAACCGGGTTTGTCTTACTGACGCTACTGTTTCTGGCCGTTCCATCGCTATCCCTGGTTATGATCGGCGACCGTGCGGAGACGATCCTTCCGAAGGTTCGCACGTGGATAAACACACATTCGTGGATCGTGAGCGAAATCGTGATCCTCATCTTTGTCGTGATCACGATCAACAACATCGTCGGGTGACTCTCTATCACAGGCAATAACGACCGTCGCGGTCGGCACTGAGACGGTATTGTCGACGATCCCGAGTACAGGTTAAGGTCGAAGAAACTCACGTTAACCGCCGGAAAGCTACTTTGCGAACTTTGTGGGGAGTTCGAGTGGAAATGTCGCGAAGATCTAACGCTAGTGGACAGGAGCGCCGGAGCACGAACCGTCGACGGTTTTTGAAAGCGACCGGAGGAGCGGGCGTCGCCGGCCTTGCAGGCTGTCTGGGTGGCGAGTCGACGGCAACCGCCACCACTTCCGAGGCTGACGATAGCAGCGACGAAGACGACGGGGGTGACGAGACGCCGACGGACACGATCACGCTCGGCGGATCGATGAGTCTCTCCGGCGACCTCTCCGACCTCGGACGGCTGTATGCGGACGCGTACGAACTGACCATAGAGCGGATCAACAACGCCGGCGGCGTCGAGGCAGGCGACGGGACCACCTACGACCTCGAGTTGGTCCTGCGAGACGACGAGAGCGACCCCTCGAGGAGCGAAGCTATCTACCAGGACCTTGTTGACCAGGCGGAGATCGACTACCTGGTGGGGCCGTACTCGAGCGGAATTACATTGCCGGCCAGTGACGTCGCGGCGAACGCCGAGCGGCCGATGGTTGCGGGTGGTGGCGCTAGCACACAGATATTCGAGCGTGGAAACGAGTGGATTTTCAGCCTGTTACCGACCGCCGACACCTACGCCACTACGAGCATCGAGATGGCGATGGCGCAGCCAGATCCACCATCATCGGCGGCGATCCTGGCCAAAGCGGATCCGTTCAACCAGGACGTTGCGGAGGGCGCACGCGGAAATCTGCAGTCGGCGGGAGTTGACATCGTCGTCGACGAGACGATCCCGGATGAGACGACCGACATCTCGACGTATCTCGCGCTCGTCGAGGATACCGACGCGGACGTGCTCCTCCTGTGCGGCTATCAGGACGACGTGGTGATCGCGGCCGAGCAACTGGCGAGTGAGAACGTCGACGTCAACATGGCGTGGGCACCGGGCGGCAACCTCACTGACTCGTTTAGAGAACAGACCGGAGAGAACGCCGACTACTGGTATGGCCCGTCGCCGTGGGTACCTACCGTCGACTCCGCGGACGACGTCTTCGGGTCGACGAGCGAGTTTATCTCGGCCATCGAGGGCGAGTACGGGTACGAACTCACCTATCACAGTGCGGCAGCCAGCGCCGTCGTCCAGACGTTCCAGCGTGCGTTCATGGCCGTCGACGAGCTGACCCCGAGGACCGTACGTGACGCCATCCGCGAGACTCAGTTCGAGAGTCTCTACGGGGCCGTTCAGTTCGACGAGGACGGCACCATCCCGAGAGAGATGGTCGTCAATCAGTGGCAGCCAGACACAGGCAGGCAACTCGTGTGGCCGGAGGAGATCAGCGAAGCTGATCCTATCTACCCGGCACCGACCTGGGATGAGCGATAGGACGTACCAGTGACAGATATCCAGATATTTTTTGCAGTCGGAATCGCACTCACCGCAGCCCTTTTCCTCGGAGAACTGGTCGGGCGTGCCGGAGAGCCCGTAATCCTCGGCGAGATCCTCGCGGGTGTCGCCCTCGGAGCGTACGCCCTCGAAATCGTCGACCCCGAGGGATCGTTCGCCCTGCTGGCGGCTATCGGTTCGATGCTGTTGTTGTTCGACGCCGGCTACGAGGAAATCGACGTCCAGCAACTCGAGCGAGGCGGACTCCCCGTTCTCATCATCGCGCTGTTCGGAGTCGGACTTCCGGCGGTTGGAGGTCTCGCGACGGGGCTGATATTCGGCTATCCGATGATTACGAGTCTCATACTGGCGATCACACTCGGTGTGACGTCAATCGGCGTCACTGCGCGAACCCTCCTCGACCTCGACCAGCTCGACACGGAGTACGGACTCCACGTCGTCGGGGCGGCAGTTACCGCCGAAATTCTCGGCCTCGTCGTGTTCTCGCTGTTAATGGCGACCCAACAGACGGGCGCTTCGACAGGTCAAATCGTCCGCATTCTCGGCCTCGTCGTCGCGTTTTTCGTCGGTGCATTCCTCGTCCAGTGGCTGCTGATCGACCGAATCTCCCGACTCCTCGCCGGCTCCCGTCAAACCGGTGCAGATATGATCGGGATCATGGGCCTCCTGTTTCTGTTCGGGTACGCCGCCGCCGCCGTCGGTCTGGACGTGATCGTCGGCGGGCTGGTCGCCGGACTAATCGTCAGCAGTGAACGTCGATTTCGCGAGACGGAGATCCGAGAGGGCATCGTCGGCATCGCCTACGGCGTCTTCATCCCGCTGTTCTTCGTCAACGTCGGGGCGCAGATGGACCCGACTGTCCTCCTTCAGTTCGATCAGCTCGTGATCGCAGTCGTCGCGGTCGGCGTCGTCGTCAAAGTCGGCGGGAGTTATCTCGGTGCGCGGCTGGCGGGGCATCCGCACGAGGAAGCGTTGATTGTCGGCGTTGGGATGCTCCCTCGAGCCGGCGTAGAGCTGGTCGTGGCCACCACTGCGCTCGCTGCTGGCCTCATCGACGAACGACTCTTTTCTGCGGTGCTCGCACTCGTGCTCGTGTCAGTGCTCGCAACGCCACTGCTCCTCAAACGTGCGATTCGCCGGACAGCTGCGTAACCGTATTCGCCTCCCTCTTGTTTCTCTGTCCCCATGCCGGCCCGTCGTTTTCACCGTGATGAGTTGATTACCAAGATGTTACTCTGCCCGAAAGATTGTATATGAATACTGTAATTCTCGCTGAATTAGGCGTTGAACGCACTCATGGCGCAGTTTGGAATGGGGTACATCGGCTGGCTGACAGCGTTCTTGACCCGCCGAGGGCGAAGCCCTCGCGGGTCGCGGTTGACGAGACCGCTGGCAAAATAAACGGAGAATGGTCTTGGTTATACGCTGCAATAGACCTCGATACGAAATTGATTCTCAACACCCAGTTATTCGGACGCCACGGCATCGATCCGGCGGCTGCGTTCCTGCATGGACTCCGCGAGAAACACGATCTCTCCGAGGCAGTGTTTCTCGTTGATTAGTTTGGCTATCGGAGTGCCCTTTGCGTGGTTAGGACTGAACGGTCGGGTTGACTATGCCGATCGAAATCTCATCGAAAAGTGATTTTACACATTCAAAATGCGCGTCGACCGTTTCCATAACTCATGGGTGGGCAGTCGGCGGAGCGCTCGCAAATGGATTGAACAATTTATGCATTACTACAACCGCCAAAGACCGCATCAATCGCTCGATGGACGAACGCCGGCTGAGGAGGTGCTAAACTAGACACTGCCGGATTACAAATAATGTCGAACAGCGGATGTACAACCACTACAAGAACCCAATGGTAGACTCCAACAGAGTTGTAAATAATGACTGTAAAATTATGAGTTCTGCAATATGATTGATTTTTTCCAGTATGGCTTTATACTGTGCTATCTGTCTTGAAATGCCTCGCTGTTGTTGCGAGGTAGCCACTGACAGCCGACTACTAAAACTGGCTGTCATACTTGTCTCCCCCATGGGACGGAATCAGACCATGTTCCCGTCTGTTTCGGTCTTTTGTGCACTAATGTTGTTCAGGGAGTACTATTTGATAGTGGGATTTAGACATTTGAGATGACTGTGGACGAATCACCACTAGCAAAGTATACAATCCTATTAACACATGTGGATTATATACTATCGTATGTGTCAGATTAGGGTCTGTCGTCTGTCTCAAAAAATATTTTTGCGTTTTACACGAAATCGAGGAGAAAGCCCACGACTGAAGTCGTGGGAGTAGTCACAAGCGGTATAGGAGAAGGCCCCGGGACTTGGCCCCGAGGCGATCCACGCCTGGCAAAAACACGGTGAAAATGTCTGAACTCAATCCTGGTTGGTCAAATCCAAAAATACGTTCTCAATAGCACCGTCAGATACGTTGAACAGGGCTTAGTCTTCTACCGAGGAGGAATCAGTCGTCTAAACAAGGCTCATGAGTTATAACTTGTGTTAAATCATTAAGGAACTTATGTCGAGAGAGTCAATTTCTGACAAACAGTCAGTTTCACATCATATAAATGATATCCGGTATCAGCGGAATCGGCCTGAATTCCAAGGTGCGTTCGCTCAGATGACCGGTGAATCTGACTTAGTGTTCGTAGAAGGGAAACTTCCGGTTGGTGAGGGCGAAGTCCAAAACGAACTACCTATAGAGCAACAAACTGGGTTGTGTTTAGAGCGCTTAGATGAGGAATTATCGCATCATGATCTTGGTTTGAATGACGTACTCGAGACGACTATGTACCTGTCTGAACTGGATTCGTATGAAGAGGCCAACGAAGCCTACATTCAATATTTCGAAAGCCTATATCCAGCCCGTACGACTATTGGCGTTGCTGAACTATTAGGTGGAGCCGGTATTATGGTTCGGGCCATCGCTGAAATGCCATAATATGGAGTAATGATTTTTCGGCCTTTTGTGCTAGATCTGCAACGGACTATCCCCAAAAATCATCCTTGAGGATTTGTCTCACTAACACCTATTATTATATTTTGACCAGGCAATATGCTACATGTAAAACTCCCATTATCGGTCGAGATACCGAAGTAACGCCAAGAGTGCCAATCCGGGAATAAGGACTAGTACGATTAACGAAGCTGCCATATCTGTTTGGCTGACGCCGAACTCCTCGCCGACGGTCCCGAATTCGATTGCAGCAAAAGTCAGAGCCAGCAGAATCACAAATACTGTCAAAGTAATGTTCGAGAGGCGCATACAAAACTGTGGGATGGGAACACACATGTATGTTGGGATCAGATTCGAGCCGAGCAGCGAGCGGATCAGGCGGGTCTATGTGGATAACATTTAGATCGTGCTATCCGGAAGGTATCCCAGTGTTAGTGTTTGATGAGCTATTTTCCATTTTTGTGGATAGCCTAATCAGATTCATGTACCTACACCATGTCCAAATTACCATGGTGTTTGTGAGCAGACCATTCACAATCATTGAACGGTAAATATTACAGACGTACTTTTGTAAAGGCATTCTATAATGGTTGATGATTTAGGAAGCGTGAGCGCTTAGCGTACAGAATATGGGCAATCTGGGACCTGTGTTTCGACTGAGGGAATGAGAGTTCCGCTTGGACGATTGTTCATCATTCTTGGATACCTTTACATGGGTGCACGTCACATATGTGTATGCATGGCAAAGACAAGCTCACAGGGGAAGATTGGGGCCGTGGAGACAGCGTTCGAAATCGTGGACACGCTCGAGTCGGAGAACACAATGGGTGTTTCGGAGGTTGCGACCGAACTCGACCTTCCGAAGAGTACAGCACATGTGTACCTGAAAACACTCGAGTCAGAGGGATACGCGATCAACGAGGATGGAAGATACCGTCTCAGTTTACGATTCTTAAAACATGGTGGAGAGGCACGGAATCGACTAAAGCTTTACCGGGCCGCCAAGAGCCATGTTGACGAGCTTGCAAACGAAACGGGTGAAGCAGGGAACCTTGGAGTCGAAGAACGGGGCCAACGAATTATTGTCTACAAGTCGGAAGTGAAAAACGCAATTTACGACAATACGCCGACGGGTGAGCACACAAATCTCCACTGGACAGCGTTGGGCAAAGCAATTCTGGCGCATCTTCCCGCCGATCGCGTTGACGAAGTCATTGACGAACACGGCTTGCCAAAACGTACTCAGAATACGATCACGGACCGAAACGAACTTGAGGTAGAACTTAACCAAATTCGAGAGCGGGGATACTCATTCGAGAAAGAGGAACGGCGGGAAGGCGTGACAGCCATCGCGGTTCCGATCCAGGATAAAGACGACCCGGAAACGGTCCATTCGGTTTCGATTTCGGGGCCAACGAAGCGGATCAAACGAGGGGGAACCGTCCGCTCGGACCTCATCGATGCCGTCAAACAGACTGCAAACGTGATCGAGTTACAGTATAATCACTACTGACGTAATCTTTTATATTGTGTAGACAAAGACTAGCATAGGATCACATGTATTGGTCTGTATTCAGCCGACTGTTTAGTAAGGGTGTGGTATCCCTATGAGTCGTAATGATCACGTCGAGACACCAGATCATTGCCGTGTGTTTCGGGACCGGCTTACCGAAGTCGGGGTCGATTCAACCATCATTCAGGCGACAGCGGTTGCCCACGAACTTGAGCAGCGACTCGAGTATCCTGCCGTCGGGGCGCCGCTTCGAATCACTGATGCGTCGTTGCCCGCTGAGATCGAAGACGAACCGACGCTCAAAGATCTCAAACGGGCTGCAGCCGGTGCCACATCAGCTTGTCTCGGCGTCGCGTCGCAGGGGAGTATCGTCGTTACGCCGAACGTGCAACTGGATGGGCCGGTGAGTCTCTATCCACCGAAACACATTGCTGTGTTACAGGTGTCCGATATCGTACCGGACACCGCGAGCGCGCTTGAAGAACTCTCATCTCAGTTTGCCACGGGGGCAAACGATGCAGTATTCATTACGGGGCCGTCCTCAACGGGGGATATGGGTAAATCCGTTGTCGGGGTTCATGGACCAGCGGAACTGGAGGTGTTACTTGTCGAATGACGACAGATCACGATAACAAGGCGGCGGAGCTTCGACACTTGATTGAGACCGAAGGCGAAACAATTGAGCAAAACACGAAACTGAATAATCGCCGGCGCTATGAGGCGATCAATGAGATCGGAGACGAGCGCCATGAAGCGTTGCGGACGCACGCACGCTCGATCAAAGAAGACGCGATCGAGCGACTACCCGAATTGATCGAGCAGTTACGCAGCAGCGTCGAGGCAAATGGTGGAACGGTCTACGTTGCTCAGGACGAAGCTGACGCGAACCGGTATATCGAGCAGGTTGCTGACGACGTTGACGCATCGTCGCTCGTCAAGAGTAAGTCGATGACGACGGAGGAACTCGATCTTAACGCCCATCTCGAGGATTCGGGTGTCGACGTGTTCGAAACCGATCTTGGTGAACTCGTGATTCAGGTCGCGGACGAGGAGCCGTCACATATCGTGGGTCCAAGTCTCCACAAATCCCGTGAGGAAATTGCTGAGTTATTCGAGGTCGAATTCGCGGATGAGTTCGAAGAGCCTCCACAGACTGCTGAGGAGTTGACGCAGTTCGCTCGTGACTATCTAGCAGAGCGAATCACGGAGGCGGATATCGGCATGACCGGGGCGAATTTCATGATCGCGGAGTCAGGGTCGATCGCGTTAATCACGAACGAGGGGAATGCCCGAAAGGTGGTCGAAGAGACGAATACGCACATCGCCGTCGGCGGGGTCGAGAAGATTATTCCGACCCTTAGAGACCTTGAGCCATTTGTGGAACTTGTTGGCCGCTCGGGGACGGGCCAGCCGATTACGGCCTACACGTCGATCCTTTCACCGCCGATTAATACGCCACCGATCGATCGCGCGAATACTGAGGACGATATCGATGCGGATCCAGAGCGGGAGTTCCACCTGGTGTTAATCGACAACGGTAGGATGGATATGCGCGAGGACGATGTGCTCCGAGAGACACTGTACTGTGTACGTTGTTCGGCGTGTCTCAACTCATGTGCGAATTTCCAGCACGTCGGCGGTCATGCCTTCGGTGGGGAGACCTACACGGGTGGCATTGCGACAGGGTGGGAAGCCGGAGTCCATGAACAGGAGTCGGCCGCGGAGTTCAACGATCTCTGTACTGGTTGTTCGCGTTGTGTCAACCAGTGCCCGGTCAAAATCGACATTCCCTGGATCAACACCGCTGTTCGAGACCGGATCAATCGATCAGGCGACGAATCACTTACCGATCCGATTTACGAAGGGCTCACGCCGGATGAAGAAGACGGCGGCGTCAATCTCCAGAAGCGACTGTTCGGTAACTTCGGGACGCTCGCGAAGGTCGGAAGCGCGACTGCGCCACTTTCAAACTGGCTCGCAAGCGCCGGCCCGACCCGGACTGCGATGGACAAATTGATTGGTGTTGACCGTCGTCGAGAGTTGCCGACGTTCCAGCGGACGACGCTAGTCGACTGGTTTGACGCGCGAGGAGGTGCGATTGAGCGAACGACGGCGGCGACCGACCGTGAGGTTGTTCTCTATCCCGACATCTACACGAACTATATTGCCATCGAACGTGGGAAAGCTGCAATTCGGGCACTCGAAGCACTTGGGATCTCAGTAATACTTAGCGAGCCGATCGAGAGTGGCCGCGCGCCGCTTTCCCAGGGAATGATTGAGACGGCTCGCGGGAAGGCGAGCAACGTGCATACCAGTCTCGTCGAGCATATCGACGCCGGTCGGGATGTGGTCGTCATCGAACCGAGCGACCTCGCAATCTTCCGCGACGAGTACGAACGGCTGCTTCCCGAGGCGTCATACGAGAGACTGTCGGAGCACAGCTACGAGATTCTCGAGTACATCTATGGGTTGCTCGAGCAGGAGGGACTCGATCCTGATACGCTGGCCGGACCGACTGAAACAGGCGGAGATCTAGTTGCCTACCACAGCCACTGTCAGCAACGGACGCTCGGACTTGAGGCTCATAGCATTGCTGTCCTTGAGCGCCTCGGCTACGCAGTCGAGACGAGCGACGTCGAGTGTTGCGGGATGGCCGGTTCGTTCGGGTACAAATCGCAGTACTACGAACTCTCAATGGATGTTGGTTCAGATCTTCAGGCACAGTTCGATGAGATCGATGCAGACCACGTTGTCGCGAGCGGTACGTCCTGTACGGAACAGATCGAGTCACTGATCGAGCGGCGACCACCCCACGTCATCGAACTTGTCGCCCCTCAATAAGTCGGTCGAGCACGCATCACCGCACGGATCAACCAGCGTCTATAGCTGGTTTGGGTCAGGAACTTCCCTACAGAAGGATTTAATGAGTGTGCCCCTGTAGTTCAGAGTGGAGTATCACAATGAGTCTCGAGAACAAAACGATCGCGATCATCGCATCGAACGAGTTCGAGGACATCGAACTCGAGTATCCGCTGTTGTACCTGAGCCACCAGGGTGCTGATATTAAGCTGGTGCCAGTTCAATCTGGGCATCATCCACGCCCGGCGCTCACTGCAACTGAATCAAAGCCTGTCACCGGCCGATTCGGCACGCCGTTGCCACCGGAGGTGATGGCCGAGGGCAACCGCTACGAAACGGTTGACTTCGAGGACTTGACTCTTGAGGATCTGGATTGTGTGCTGTACCCAGGTGGGTTCTCTCCGGACCATCTGCGAGTTGTTCCGGAGGTTGTCGAGTTTACTCGCGAAGCCTATGAGGAGGGGCTGATCGTTGCCTCAATCTGTCATGGGCCGTGGATGCTGGTAGAAGCGGATCTCGCGGAAGGCCGCGATATCTGTGCCTACGAAGCAATTCACACTGACCTCGAGAACGCCGGCGCGACGGTAGTTGACGAACCGGCGGTACAGGACGGCAACATCGTCACCGGTCGCGTCCCGGACGATCTGCCGGAGTTTAGCGAGGCCGTCGAAGCGGCTCTCGAGGACCACGAGGCGGAACCACCGACGGCCTGACTGTCGAATACCTTTATATTTCTCGCGGTCAAGTCGTCGGTATGGCGTCGACAATTGTACCCAGCGTGCGGTGTCGCATCGGTGAGGGAGTACTGGTCCATCCTGAGCGAGACGACGTTTACTGGCTCGACATTCCGACGGGCGAACTATACCGTTATGACCCGGCAACGGGTAATCACGATCGATTCCAGATGGAGCCGCCGGTCGGCGGATTCACGTTTCAGGAAGATGGTTCGATACTACTGTTCGGTAGCGGCGGTCGTATCATCCGCTGGAATGATGGCGAAACATCGGTCGTGGTGGATGGTATCGAGGCCGAAGCGGGAATGCGTTTCAACGACGTGATTGCCGACCCACGAGGGCGGGTGTTTGTCGGGTCAATGACCGATGATGATCACTCCCTTGGACGGCTCTATCGGCTAGACACCGACGAAACGATGACCCAACTTGAGGAGGGAATCGAACTTCCGAATGGGATGGGATTCTCACCGGACGCTGAGACGTTCTACCTCGCGGAGACGAATACGAACCGGATTTACGCATACGACTACGAGGTCGAAACCGGTGACCTCTCGAATCGACGGGTGTTCAGCGAGCGAAACGAGCGCGGCAACTACGACGGTCTGACGGTCGATTCCGAAGGCGGCGTCTGGGTTGGTCTCTGGGACGGCGGCTCTGTTGTTCGACTGACGTCGGATGGCCAACCCGAAGAACGACTCGAGGTCCCCGCCCAGAACATCACAACGCTCAGTTTCGGAGGAGAGGATCGTCGGACGGCCTATGTGAACTCTGCGAGCTTCGAAGCGCCGTTGTCTGACGTGGCTGCCGGACACCTATTCGCCCTCGAAATGCCCGTCTCGGGCAGCGCGGAGTATTACTCGGACGTGACCGAATAGCTGTCTGTGTCGATTCACGGTTTTGTTCGTAGTGGTATTCGGAATTGAGATCGTGATGCGTTTTCGGTTGTATCCCCGAAGATGTCCGCTCCAGTCACCACACTGAAAGTCCGTGCTGAGCGATCAATTGTCCTCAAGCGCACCTCTGATGTGTCGTGAGGAAGCGGGGGACAGTTGTCCGCAAAAAGTAGGGCTGCGGTTGGCAGACCGTTGTTCGATTCGTTTGTTCTCGATTACTCCCTCAGTCTGTCGTGATCAATCAACGGGATCGTAGTCTGCTGGATAGTGAAGCCGGCCAGTATCGGCGTGCCACTCGAAGCCGGCATCAAGCAGGACCTGCTGGCCAGCCTCGATGTCAAATTCGAACGTCGGAACGTCCTCGGTGTACCAGAACTCGAGGTCCGGTGCGACCGGCGCGTGAGTGACCTCTGCGAAACCATCGGCACCGACGTCAACGATATCATCGCGTGGGATTGTATGGGCGCACGCTTGGCGGAGATCGATGTTTGCGAACGGTTCGCGACGTTGATTCCACGTAATGTAGTGGAGTGAGGTCATGTTCGCGTTCTGAAGTGCGATTCCATCTTCGTCCTCAAGGTCCACGAGTTGATCCGCAGGTAGATCGAAGTTAACCAAGTCGACTTCGCCAGTCGTGACAAGGCTGGCCGACGAGGATGCGTCGGCGGACTCGAGTCGGATCAATTCCTCGACGTTTGGTTCGTGGTGGTGCCCATCGTGACGGCTCAGACGAACCTCTTCACCGGGTTCGAACGCTTCGAACTGGAAGGGACCGCTGCCGATAAGGTCCTCATCGATGTCAATCTCGCTAGGATCTTCACCCTCCCAAACGTGCTGTGGAATGAGGTGGGCTTCGGCTCCAGCGAGCACTTCTGACTCCCATGTTGCGTCGGGTTGAGAGAGTTCAAACGTAACATCGAGGTCCGTTTCGGCCTCAGCACTTTCGAAGTTCGTCGCAACCGCTTGGAAGTCAGGACTGTTCTCGTCAGAGTACTCGAACGTAAACGCGACGTCTTCAGCCGTCACCGGTTCTCCATCATGCCATTCCATTCCCTCACGAAGCGTAATCTCATAGGTGGTATCGTCGGCCCATCCGAACTCTTCGGCCGCCCAACTCGAGGGCATGTAGTCGTTGTCCGGATCCGGGTGCATCAACCGATCGTAAATGAGTCGGATCATGTCACGAGACGAGCGAGCCTCGAGGCCAGTGACGGGGTTGAGTGTTGGCAGCTCTTCGTGGCTGGCGATGGTGAGCATATCATCGCCTTCGGCTCCGCCATCGAGTTCGAGATTGACCATGTTCCAGATACTGGCCAGGCCGTCCTCGAGGACTTCTTGAACGTTACTGACTCGATCTTCGTTGTACGGCATTGCCCGGTCTTGGACGGCAATCGGTGAGATAACCTGCTCTTCCATCAGATACTCGTACATCTCGTGGACGATTTCTTGCCGATCGTCTTCGTCGACAGCTTCGCGCTGTTCCGCCATCCACTCTTCGTACTCTTCGCTATCGTGTCCGGACGTGTTATCTCCACCTTCACCGAGTGCGGCTTGAGAAAACGCACGAAGGAGGGCGTCGGGATCGTATCCGTCGAGGTAACGCATCGGGGCACAGTCGAAATCCCGCGTGTCGAACACCCGCTCGAGGTGTGCGTCGAGAGCGCGAGAGTTGTAATCGACTTCGAGTCCGAGCTCTTCCATGTAACCAGCATGTTCTTCGCCGTACCAGTACCGAAGCGGTGAATCGGGATCAAGGTTTTCGTACGCGACCGTGGGAACCTCTTCACCATCCGGATCTTCAGCGACACCCTCTTCGGGCGCTGTGTCTTCGTCGTCTCCACCGACACACCCGGTAACCGTCACGACGCCTGCAACCCCTGCTGCTTGTATAAATCGTCGTCGGGTCTGGCCATTCTGTACGCTTAACTGCACCTGTCTGGCATTGTCTACCATATCTGTGTGATAGATTCGTCCACCATAATAAAATTTTATACGGTATTCTGCCCCCTACTATGATAATCTATGGTCAACATTTGGTATTAAAACCTTTCCAACGTCTATATCGCCTTTCAGTCACTCTCAGGTGGTAATTCAATCGGTGGGGAACCGGGTTCGTGAAATCACCCTTACCAATTTTCGACCTCGAGCCAAAACCGAGACGGTTCATCGTCATTGTGTCGGGGCAATTGTCTCTGTGACCATCATAACTTATTTATCATAGTATTACGCACGTCAACATGTGACAGTGATACGAGAAACAAGCGTGCAGCAAACAGTCTCGCGAACAACAACCCGTCAGTTGGAACTGTCGTGGAATCGGAGTGATCGTCTTCAGAATCGAATACAGGTGTAATCGATAATGAATATGCAACGTTATGTGGCCAGACGAATCGGGCAACTGATGGTCACTTACTTCGCGTTCCTGACGCTGCTCTTCGTCATCTTTCGACTTGCACCGGGGGATCCGACGACAATGTTCCTCCTTGAAGGAATGACTCCCGAAGAGCGCGAGGCAATTCTTCAACGGTGGGGGCTTGATCAGCCCTTGTACGTACAGTACTACGAGTACCTCGGACAATTGTTGACGCTTGATCTAGGTCAATCGATCCGATATGAACAGCCGGTGACCGACATTCTTTGGACCCGGTTCTGGAACACGGTGTTGCTCATGGGGCCCGCTTTCTTCCTATCCTACATCATCGGCGTAGGTATCGGCGCGTTCATGGGCTGGGTTCGCGGGACCGTCAAAGAGAAAGGTGGCATCGTGCTCACGCTCATCGCCCGCTCCTCGCCGGAGTTCTGGACGGGTATTGTCCTGCTGACCGTGTTCTCGTTCTGGCTCGGATGGTTCCCCTCGGGCGGCATGCGAGCTCCTGGATACGAGGCCGCGACGTTCTGGGACCGATACCTTTCGCTGGATTTCGTTCACCACATGATACTGCCGCTCATGACCGGCGTCGTCTTCTACATGGCGACGCCTGCGCTGTTGATGCGCAGTAGCATGATCCAGGTGTTGAATTCCGATTTCATCGAGATCAAGAAAGCAGAGGGACATCCAGAATGGATTATCCTCTACAAGTACGCGGCGCGAAACTCCATCCTTCCCATCACGACTGTCGTGGCAATCGTTGTTGGTGTGGCACTTGGCGGCTCGCTCGTCATCGAGACGATCTTCAGTTGGCCGGGAATGGGCCGGGAGATGGTTGACTCGGTACAGTACAACGATTATCCAGTTGCACAGGCGGTGTTCTTCCTGATGGGTAGTGTAGTTATCTTCATGAACTTTGTCGCCGACATCGTGTACGTTTACCTGGATCCACGGGTGAAATACGAATGAGCAGCGAGACACAACCGAAGTCAGAAACAGGAACGGCGAATCGGTTCGTCAGTAAGCGACGGATGAAGAAGCTATCACAGGATCTCTCGACGCTTTGGAGAGTGATTCGAAGAGATCGCCTCGCGGTTATCGGTGTCGGAATACTCGTCGTGTATCTGGCTGTTGCCGCCTTCGGTGAACTCCTTGCGCCACACGAACCAGGTGAGACACAGCGGGCAGGCGGCGAAGTGCTTCGAACCGAGGGACCGACGGCCGGTTACTGGTTCGGAACGACGAACTACGGCGAAGATATCCTTTCGCAGGTCATTATATCGACGCGCGTTTCGGTCATGGTCGGACTGGCCGCCGCGGCGATGGCGGTCTTCATCGGTGCGAACGTGGCCCTGATCAGTGCCTATTACGGGGGCTGGGTTGACGACATCCTCATGCGAGTCGTCGACATCGCATACGGGCTGCCGTTCCTCCCGTTCGTGATCGTACTGGTATTCATCCTCGGCGCGAACATCTGGAACATCATCATCGTTATTGCAGCCATCCTATGGCGCGATTCCGCACGGGTCGTTCGGTCTGAAGTACTCTCGCAGAAACAGCGACCCTACGTGAAATCTGCCCGTGCCATTGGGGCGAGCGATATTCGAATCATGTATCGGCACATTCTCCCCAACGTGTTGCCGCTTATCGGCCTCTATGCCGCGTTTGCGGTCGCCTACGCAATCATCTACGAAGCCAGCATTGCGTTCCTTGGATTCGGCGACCCAACGCTTTACTCGTGGGGACAAATGCTGTTCCAGGCCTACCAGTCCGGCGCGATCCGCTACGCCTGGTGGTGGGTCCTGCCACCGGGTGTTGCCCTCATGCTGATCGTAATGGCCGTCTTCTTCATTGGACGGGCGCTCGAACAAATCACTAATCCGGAGTTGAGACACTAATGCTCGAAATCAACGATCTCAAGACGTACTACGAAACCGACGACGGCAAGTTCGTACATGCCGTCGACGGCGTCTCGATCAACGTTGAGGAACAGGAAACACTCGGACTCGTCGGCGAGTCCGGCTGTGGCAAGACAACGCTTGCGAAGTCGATCATCCGGTTGTTACCTCGAAACGGTGAGGTTGTCGACGGCGAAGTTTCGCTTCACGGCAAAGAAATCACCGAGATGAGCGACAAAGAACTCCGCCAGGAGATTCGGTGGACGGAAATTTCGATGATCCCGCAGACGGCAATGAACGGGTTTGACCCCGTAAAGACCGTCGGAAAGCAGATCGTCGACGTCATCCGTCGTCACGAGGATACGCCCAAAGCCGAAGCACGGGAGCGGGCCAAAGAGCTGTTTGAGAACCTTGGCCTCGAGGGGAGTCGAATTGACGATTATCCCCACCAGTTCTCCGGTGGGATGGCTCAACGGGCGATGATTGCGATGGCACTTGCCCTGTCGCCGTCGATTATCCTGGCCGACGAGCCAACCACAGCACTCGACGTGATGATCCAAGATCGGATTCTCCGCCAGATCGACGAGCTACAAGAGGAGTTCGAGACAGCGATGATTATGATTACACACGACATGTCCGTCGTTTCGGAGAACTGTGACAAGATTGCCGTGATGTACGGTGGTCGCGTCGCCGAGTATGCCGACGCGCGGACAGTCATCAAGCAGCCACGCCATCCCTATACGATGGGGATGCGAAACGCGTTCCCCGACATCTCACAGGACTCGCAGGATCTCATTTCGATTCCTGGTACGCCGCCGGAGGTGACCGATCCAGACGAGGGATGTCGTTTCGCACCACGGTGTCCGTTCGCAGAGGACGATTGCTGGGATGTGACGCCTGAACCGGAAGAGTACGATGGGCAGGTTGTCCGCTGTCACCGCTCAGACGAAGCCGAAGAGTTGCGGGAGCTTGCAAAGAAGAAAGAGACGTGGATGGACGAACCGGCCGAAGCCGAGTCGTCGGAGTCTGACGACCGGCGCGGTGACACGCTGACGGAGGTGAACGATGACTAACTCGGCACCGAATGGCGACCCGAAAGTACGGACACAGGGACTGAAAAAGCAGTTCAGCGCGGACACCAATCTGCTCTCGAGGCTGCTCGGAACCGGCGAAGAAGAGACGGTCAAAGCAGTCGACGGCGTTGACCTTGAGATCTACGAGGGTGAGTCGCTTGGTATCGCCGGTGAGTCCGGCTGTGGGAAGAGTACGCTGGGTGAAACGCTTCTCCAGTTGTACGAACCCACGGATGGCCAGATATTCTTCGATGGACAGGATATTACAGGTATGGAGTCGATCGACGACGCCGAGTTCCGGACCGAGGCGCAGATTATTCAGCAGGATCCCTACCAGTCGATCAATCCGCGCTTTACGGTCTACAACTGGGTCAAAGAGCCACTCGACGTTCACGGAATTGGTTCCGAGAAAGAGCGTGAACGACGCGTCCTCGAGGCAATCGAGATGGCCGGTTTGCAGCCAGCGGAGGCGTTTGCCAACGAGTACCCGACGGAACTTTCGGGCGGTGAGCGCCAGCGCGTCGGGATCGCGCGAGCGATTGTCTTGCGGCCGTCGTTTATGGTGGCTGACGAGCCGACGAGTATGCTCGACGTAAGCGTTCGTGCGAGTATTCTGGACACGCTCAACCGGCTCCAAGCGGAGTTGGATCTGGCGATCATGTACATTAGCCACGATCTCTCACTGCTGAAACACACTTGCGATCGAATTGCGATCATGTATCTCGGGAGAGTCGTTGAGCAGGGGCCGGCGACGGAGGTCATTAACGATCCGAAACACCCCTACACGAAGGCACTCGTCTCCTCGACGCCGATCGTTGATCCAGACGAAGATCGCGAGCCGATCGAGATCGAAGGCGAGGTACCCGATCCGGTCGATCTCGCGCCTGGCTGTCGGTTCGCGCCGCGCTGTCCCGAGGCCCGTGAAGAGTGTCGGGCGGACGAACCCCACATGTACGATGTCGGTGAGGGCGAGCACATCGCCCGCTGTGTCCTCTACGACGACGATATCGACGCGGAAGTAACGATGGGAATGGGAACAAACGACGCGAACGCGGATACGGAAGCTGAAATCGGCTCGGACTGAATTCGCGACGTTTTTCTTTTGTTCGACCTCGGAGCAAGGTTTGACCGGAACGGAGCGTCCAACTGCTTGAGTTGGACTAATTACTCCCTGATTGTCGCCTATCGAACCGTGTAGCCACCATCGATAGTGATTGATTCGCCAGTGACGTACGACGCGGCGTCGGAGGCGAGATAGACCGCGAGCGACCCAATGTCTTCTGGTTGGGCCATCTCTTCCTGTAGCATACCGTCGTACCAGACGGCGGCCATCTCAGGATCGGTCTCGAGGACACCCTCAATCAAATCCGTGCGGACATAACCGGGATTGATCGTATTAACGCGAATGCCGTACTCAGCCCACTCCGACGCGAGTTGGCGGGTGAGCCCATCGACACCGGATTTTGAGGCCTGATAACTGGCCTGAGGTTGTGGATGGTTCGCGATGAATGAAGAGATTGAGGAGACGGTGATGACCGAGCCACCGTCGTTGTCGATCATCTCCCGGCCCACGCGCTTCGAACACAGGTACGCTCCAGTAAGGTTTGACTCGAGAACGTTACTCCACGTCTCGAGGGTCATCTCTTCGGCAGGGGCGTTTCGGACGATACCGGCGTTGTTGACCAACACGTCGACCGAACCGAACGCGTTGACTGTGGCTTTAACCAGTTGGTCAACGTCGTCCTCATCGGTGATGTCTGCCGGAATCGCTTCAACGGTCGCATCGGTTTCCGTGGCGATGTCGGTGGCGGCCTTTTGACCTCTCTCACCATCTCGGTTCGCAATTACGACGTCTGCGCCGGCTGTGGCGAGTGCCGTCGCGATTCCTTTTCCGATGCCCCGGTTCCCGCCAGTCACGATCGCGGTGTTACCTGCGAGGCTAAATTGCTCGAGAACGCTCATACCTCCATTATTGATTGCGGATAGCATAAATGATAGGACGATCAGAACACGGAACTATAGTAGCTACTGACAGTCAGTGCACACCCAATCGCACGACGGCTATGCGATTGGGCGTAAACAGTTTCAGTTGTTACTATAGGCCCCGAGAACCATCACGCGGGTGGCCCGAGGATTTATGTGAGAGATCACTGATATACGGTCACATGGAACTCGCGCTTACGGAGAAGACAGCAATCGTCACCGGCGGCAGTCAGGGTATCGGTCGAGCAATCGCGGCATCGCTCGCCACCGAGGGTGCGTCGGTTGTAATTGCAGCGCGCACCAACCCGGAAGCCGCCGCCGCAGAGATTGAGGAGACGGCTGCGTCGGCCAGCGGAAACGTGCTCGGTGTCGCGGCGGACGTTACCGATCCCGACGATGTCGACCGCCTCGTGGAAACGACGCTTGAGGCGTACGGGGAGATCGACGTGCTCGTCAACAACGTTGGCATCGTTGGCAGCGAGAGGCCGTTTCACGAGATACCCGACGAAGAGTGGAATCGCGTTCTTGAGACGAATATTATGTCCACGGTTCGCGTCACGCGAACAGTGTTGTCGCATATGCGCGATCGCGGTTCGGGATCCATTATTAACATCACCTCCGAGGCGGGAACCCAGCCAGATCCCTTCAAGACGCACTATGACGCGAGCAAGGCGGCAATGATTAACATGACGAAGAACCTTTCAAAGACCTACGGCGAGGAGGGAATCCGTGTCAACGCGGTCTCCCCGGCGACGACAAAGACGCCGCTTGTCGAGGACATTTTCGAAGAACGTGCCGAAGAAACAGGCAAACCGATCGAACGGGTCGAACAGGCGTTTCTCGAGGAGGAGAAACCAGGTGTAGTCACGGGGCGACTCGGCAAGCCAGAGGATGTTGGGAACGTAGTTGCGTTCCTAGCATCCGACAAGGCAGAGTTCGTCCACGGTGCAAACTGGCGTGTTGACGGTGGATCTATCTGGACGATGGACGCCTAGGCGAACTCGTTATTCTTTTGCCGCGCTCGTCTCGAGCGACAATGACGTCTCAACTGTTTCCCCGGCCTCGAGATGATTCGCCGTTCCGCGCTTGATTTGGCCGTCCAGTCCCGCTTCGGTCGGCACGGATGTCGCGGGCTCTAAGCCAACGTTGTAGTTGTGGCCAAAGTACGGCCCAGCCTCGAAACCAGCAAAGGAACCTCAGTACCAGACGTACTCGTAGAGGCCGGCGTCAAACTCGACAGTCGCTGCGAGGTCACTATCTGAGTTCGAGACGGTGTATCGACCCTCGTTCAGGTTGGCGAACGCCGCCAGATCGTGGACGTGATCCTCGCTGGGCGGGAACTTACGCATGTCGACGCCGCCGTCGTCAGTCTCGCAAATCGGATACTCGAACTCGGCACCGTTTGGCAAGCGGCGTGTCTCCGGATCGTGGTCGAGGTCGGTGAGCACGTGCTCACGGTCAATATCGAGGGCCGCTGCAGGATTGACGAGCGGTTCGCCAAGCGCAATGTGCTGGAGCCAGGAGTAGTCGACACCGACTTCGCCATTGTTGGTGGCAGTTTCGTCCCACTGCAGCGCCGACACACCGCGTCCGAGGGTGAGTTTTCGTTCGATGTACAGCGGGTAGCAAGTAAGGTCCGTTGAGAGACGAACGCCGACGCGGTCGGCCTCTTCGATGGCCACAACATCGAAAGGGACGAGTGTCGACTCGCCGTGGAGCGCGAGCGTCGCACCGTGTTGGGTCGAAGGGCCGCCCGCAACGGGGAGAACGCTGTTCCATCCACCAGGGCAGTAGTCCATGAATGTGAAGTCATCGTCAGGCGCACCGATCTGGCCAGCCGACGGTGCCCGCCACTCGTGGGGTGCCTCGAGGAGGACGTTCACGTCAGTCTGCTTGTCCCGTATCTCGGTTACGTCGCCTCCTTTTCCGGCCAACATCTCGACGCGAAGGTGCTTGTTCTCGAGAAAGACGGTGTCGATACCACGGCGTTTGTACTCGTCTGAACGGTTAGCTCGGACATTGGTCCAGATGTATTGTCACTCTACAACACCGTTTTTGATGGCTGTGTCTCCATTTTGATGGTCAGTGTAAATTTGCTGACGGCAATAGTCGTTTGAAGGACCATGCTACTAAGTACCGTGGCCATCGGTAGCTATAATTGGTTCCACTCGGAGTTTTTTCGTATGGCAATCGAGAACGTGGCCGTTACCGGCGGCAACGGAAAAATCGGTGAGGCGATCATCAAGCACCTGAACGAGCACGGCTACTACACGATCAACATCGCCCGCGGGAAACAGCGCGAGGATGTCTCAGACGAGTACCGAACGACTGATTTGCTCGACGCCGGCGAAGTGTACGGCTCGATCGCCCGCAGCGATGCCGACGCCATCATCCATATGGGGACGATTCCGTGGCCGACAGAACACCCCGGCTACGTCACCTACGAGAGCAACGTCATGTCATCATATCACATCCTCGAGGCAGCCCACGAACTTGGCCTCGAATCGATTGTTTTGGCCTCGAGCATCAACGTACTCGGCTGTGCCTACCAGGACGCCCCCGTTGAGGTGTTCTCCCTGCCGATGGACGAGGAACATCCGGTGACGCCACGAGATCCGTACGCGATGGCGAAACACGCGATCGAAATCACGGCTGACGGCTTCGGTCGGCTGCCCGATACGCCACAGATCGCGTCGCTTCGGTACCCGTGGGTCGCGACCGAAGATGAGATGAGAGAGACCTTCGTCGAGAAGCCGCGAGATCTCGAGGGGTTGCGTGAAGCCTGGCACCACACTACCCGCGACGTGTTGTTCTCATACCTCCACATCGACGATGGGGCTGAAGTTGCCCGCCTCGCGATGGAAGCCGATTTCGACGGCCACGAACGCTTCTGGACTGTCGCCGCCGACACGACCGCAGAGGAGCCGAGTGGGGTCATCCTTGAGGAGTATTACCCCGGCGCGGAGGTGCGCGAGGAAATTTCGGGGACAGAGTCACTCATCTCGATTGACAAAGCGCGTGAGATGCTCGATTGGGAGCCGACACGGAGCTGGCGTGACCTCTGAATCTCGGGAAGCGCCGCAATTTGGGGTAGCCCCTCCGCATGACTGTGCCGATTGATTGAGAAAATATTTCATGGCTTACATAATCTTTATTCTGGTACCATGAGAAGTATTGACCCGATGTCGGTACTAGAGCAGTTCAACCTAGACGGAGACACAGCGATCGTAACCGGCGGAAACCGTGGAATCGGCAAGGCGATGGCTACCGGACTGTCCGAAATGGGTGCAAATGTCGTCATCGCGAATCGGGACGGCGAGGCGGGCCAGCAGGCAGCGGACGAAATCGCCTCAACAACTGATCAGGAGACGCGAGCGGTGCCAACCGACGTGACCGACGAGGATTCCGTCGTCGCGCTGGTCGATGAAACCGTCGACGCGTTTGATTCTGTCGATGTGTTGATCAACAACGCAGGCGTTGCGTTCCACAAAGCCGCCGAGGAGAAGTCCCTCGAGGAGTGGCAGACGACGATTGACATTAATCTCACTGGTGCATTCTGCTGTGCGAAGTACGCCGGCCTCGAGATGATCGACTCGGGCGGGGGCTCAATCATCAATGTTTCCTCGATGTCGGCATTCATCGCGAACTATCCGCAGAAACACGCGGATTATCAGGCCTCGAAAGCTGGACTTGAGGGATTGAAAACCCAACTCGCGTCGGAGTGGGCCGAGTACGGCATTCGTGTCAATAACATCAATCCCGGTTACGTCAATACAGGGATTCTCTCGGATGATCCGGAGGAGCGCCAGACATGGAAGGACGAGATGTTGCAGACTGAGTTCGCAAAACCGGAAGATATCGCGCCGCTCGCGGTTTATCTTGCCTCCGATGCCTCATCGTATGTCACCGGCGAATCGGTCACCATTGACGGCGGGTACACGGTTCGGTAGAGTTTCAGGTGGCACGGAGCACATTTCTTGTGGCAATTGTGGTTCTTCGACGGTTCGGCCGACTCCGACCGTATCGGCCCTACTCACAGAACGTTGTCGAAACCACAGCTGAGCGCGGCTAAGGTAAACATTTACATGGATGTCTTTCGTGATATTGTACCATAGCCCATGAAAACGAGAGCCGTTGTGATGCAAGAACCCGGCGAGTTCGACGTACAGGAGTTTGAGTTGCCTGAACTTGGACCGAACGACGTATTGATGCGCGTCGAACTCAACGGGGTCTGTGGGACCGATATTCACATCAATGAAGGCGGAATGGATCTGGACTTCCCTGTCCTCCCCGGCCACGAGTTCGCCGGACGGGTCGAGGAACTCGGTGGGAGCGTCGAGAACGACGCCCGTGGGAGGCCCCTCAAGGAGGGTGACCCTATCACGGCGATTCCGTTCTGGCCAGTCGAAGACGACTGGTATTCGGAGAACGTCCCGACCCGCGAGGTGTTGTTTGAAGGGATTACGGGTCTCGGTATGGCACCTACGGAAACGGGTAATGTCGGCGGTATGAGCGAGTACATGGTGCTGCCCGAGGAGGCAGACGTGTATCGTCTCCCCGAGGACATGAATCCTGACCTTGGTGCGCTTGCGGAGCCGCTTTCGATTGGTGTTCGCGCGTACGAACGCGCTACGATGCCGGGATTCCCGGACGTCAACGAGGGCGTCGGCCTTGGCAGTAGTGTGGCCGTGCAGGGTGCGGGTACGATCGGCCTCCTAACGATCGCAGCCGCCCACGCCGGCGGTTCCGGCCAGATTATCGCGATCGATGCCATTGAAGAACGCCTCGAGTTGGCCCGGAAATTCGGCGCGACGGATACTGTCAACATCGCTGAGTACGACGGCGAAGACGAGATTGTCGCCGCGGTCAAAGCCAAAACCGACAGTGGCCATGGACCCACCGCGGTGATTGAGGCGACCGGCATTCCACAAACCGTTCGCCAGGCGATCGAAATCCCCCACGATGGTGGTATCTTCGTTGAGGCAGGTCACTACGCCTACAACGGGGAAGTCGAGATCAATCCGACCCGGATTGTCCAAAAGGAACTGACAATCATTGGTAGCAAGGCCGCACCTGCGAGCCAGTTCAAGACCGCTGTCGAACTTCTCCCGCGATTGGCCGAGGAGATGCCACTCGAGGACCTGTTCAACCACCGAGTGTCGATCGATGACGTTGCAGACGCCTACGAAACCCAGGCTGCCGGAAACGCGCTTCGGGCGTCGATTCATCCACACGGCGTATAAGCCTCCTCTAATCACGGGAGAGAGAAACGACACAGGGATACCGCTGTGGGTGTGCTACAGGGAAATGAAAAGTGGCGGTCACGCTCGTGAGGTGAGCCGAACGACACTAGCCACAAACCGTATGCAGATCGGGGGTGACGACGATGTTTTTAGATTCACGCTCTTTGCAGCGTGTTTCGACTCGGCGACCGTTGGTTCCGGCTTAGGTGTGGGACTGCTTAGTCTCATACTTGCTCAAGATGCGCTTAGCTTCGTCACTATCACAGAATAACCATGTCGACTGTCAGAGAGACGAGTTCGTCACTCAAGAGCCAGAAATCAACCCATACGTTGCCAAGACTACATTTCACTTCCTGACGTATCGGTCTTGCCGTTAACCAGCTGTGGTTGGATACTGTAGCAGAAGTGTCCTGTCCGAAAGAGGGCGAAGACTAACCCGAACACGAGCAGCATGAATCGGTCGTCAGTTCGTCTTGAAATCTATGCAGATTAACGAATACGCGACAGATAGCTAATATAGGGTGCTGTGGTCGATCATACACTAACCATTGGCTGATATATTCAATAGCACACGACGGATGGTTTTCTCAAAAGATGGATTCGGACTGGTGTCCAATACAGTTGAACAACCAGATATTGTTGACAACACGCACACCATTTATGACGATTAAATAACTATCTCTATAGATATACGTCGTTTGTTGCTATCCTCCACTGCAAGAGCAGTTTTCGATAAACAACGAATTTGATAAGGTGTGATGGCCCGAACGTTCACGAGCGGTTCGATTCAGTTTGCTTTGAGTCAATCCAATTACTAAGGCACCCCGTGATGCCTGTTTTCGGCCGGATACCACCACGATCGAGTGTAGTGTCTGCACTTTCAATATTAATGGATGTCTTTTCGATATATTGACCATAATACGGACGTACCTATGTAAACCATAGCCAATTTGATCGGATATTCGGTCCGTTGCTCTTTGTTTTACCCGTAACTCGTATGAGATTGCTTTACCTGTCTCACCTAAATGGTATTTTCTGACATAATCTTCTTTATTACTTATATAGAAATCGATGGGACTAAGATGCACCCGCTCCAATCGACATGATGTGTCCAACTAAGTTGACCAAGTGTTTATGTTGATTGGACGGGTTGGGAATAAATCAAACGCGTGATGGGTATATTATGGCGGATATAATCAATTAATTCGAAGTAATAATATGATCGTTGGCTTGATCTGCGGCGAGTCAATTCCAGGGGACTCTGTAACAAGCGATCACTTGCGGGCGCTCCGCTGACTGCTCACCTACGAGTTATGGAAGCAGTCAACGCACATTTTGAAGGTGTGAAATGACTTTTCGATGAGGTTTCGGTCCGTATAGTCAACCGGACTGTTCAGTTCTAATTGAGCAAAGGCAATCCGATAGCCAAATAGAACTCTTGTCACACCGTGATGATCGTACTTTCCGAATTACCTCCCCGTTCGTAGTTGGTGATTGCAACAACGAGGCGAAGGCACAGCGCAAGAAACACCTGCACTCGTGCGTTCACGCGGCCCCGGGCGTGTGTTCGACCGAGGCTACAGTCCTTGACTGATTCGTTAGTTCGTTCGATGCCCGTCCCTTGGTTGACCGTCTCGTCTAGCGTCGATTGATTCAGTTGAACGTCTTCGTTACGTTCCTCAATGCGGTTTTCGACCCTGTAATCGATTTTTTGGGACCTCAGTGTTTCGCGGGTTATATCAGGTGACTGGCACCGAGCATCAACACCGCCGTCTCTTCTGGGGCTTGTTTGCTCTCGATGAATTCAGCTGCAATCGGTATCTTCGAACGGGTCAAAACGATCGTGCAGCCATAGCCGTAGTAGTACTCTTCAGCCGTTGGATCGTAGCATTTCGATGCGTCTGGATCGGTAGGCATCGCTCTCACGTCTGTCGAATCAATCGAGTAGGTCAAGTCGAGCAGGCCTCGCGAGATGGCCTGCTCGACGAAGTGGTCGAAAACCTCGTCAACGACGTGTTTGAGGTCAGTAAGAAAGCGATCGACCGCGTCTCTCGGCGGCGGTTGATCGAAACCACAGTTGAGCCAGACAACTATGTTGTTCAGTTCTCGCGCAACCGGACGAATGCCGTAGATGGTCTTGTAGTACCAGCAGAAACTCACGTATCATCTCGGGTGGTTTGTGATCTCGTGTTTGCCCCGTCTCCGCCGGGGCGAACACGTCGAACTCTTCGAGAAACTCGAAGGAGAGATGCTCAACCAACGTAGCGTCTCCGTCTCAACGACATTGAAATACGTCTCTACCGTAGGATTCTTTTGTAGGGTCGCTGGGCTCATACCACTTCAGCGTTCACCCTGCTCTCTGGTATGAGAACTGTTCTATGACACCCTCAAACAAAAGTGATTCTCGATTTAACAGTTTGACAAGTGATCCATCTTTGCTCCACCTACTGATTAAATACGCTAATTCAGTCGGATTATCGATAGTCCAGACTACATCACAATCAAATCATACCGCTCGTCTATACGAAGTCGGGACCTGCGCTAGCTATACACCAATTGGCAAAGTGACCGGGTACGATTTACGAGAGTACCCTTGTAATCCAAATTTGAACTCCTACAATATCATTGGAAATCCAATACTATCTGTTATTATTATTTACTCTTTTTTATACTTGGACTCTACTAGCACTCAAACCAAAAAACGTTGGACATAGTGGGGGGCAAATTGATATATGGATTATATGTGTTGGGGCATTAGACATCCTGATTAAAATACCAATTCAGATACTTACTTAGCAAGAGGTTGCAATAGAGAGCCTATATATTGTTTCTAAAACACATACACAATATCCAGATAGATCTCATAAATATTCTAATGTTATTGTCCTATGGGAGAGACCAAATTCTTGCTTATACCCTGTTTGCACCCGGGTATTACTGACCCCTATTATATTCCCCGATGACACTGATTTCGTCTGTTGAAACCTCGAGTATCATGACCTCATGTTAGTGGGGCCCTCAGTATGGTATTGCAGAAACCTACATCGAGAATCACTTACTTCGCATAAACGCACCCAGTGAGGATCCGTTTTGACAAAAGTGGAAGCTGTGAGTCTCGACTGGCCCAAACACATATATACTACTAACATAAACTATAATCTGCAATGGTAGATGAAAGCATAGCAACCAGTAGCATGATCAAGTCAATGAAACGTAGAAGGATTCTACAAACAGCTGGAGTAGTGGGTCTTACAGGCCTCGCAGGCTGTTTCAGTGACGAGGGGGGTGATGACGACTCTACGGGGGGTGACGAACTCCCTGATACGGAAGAGGTTGAGTTCGTTGATACAGAATTCGTGACACCGACCGTGGTGCAGCCAGATAACATCCAGTTCAATCCGTACAACGATAATAATTACTCGTGGCGGGTGGGTCTGGTACTTTTCGACGATCTAGTGTACCAAGAGAAATACAACAACACATTCGAACCTGGTGTTGTGACTGATTGGGCCGTTACGGAAGAGGATGTCTCTCTCGACATTCGTGAGGGACTCTCCTGGCACAATGGAACTGATATTACGGCTGAGGACGTGGTTCGCAAACTCAGACTAGAGTTGCATGACGGAAGTAATCTCGGAAACTACATTGATATTGACACGATCGTAGCCTCTGACGATCACACGGTGGAGATGGAGTTCGATCAACCGTTGGGCGAGACGATGCTGCTCAACTTTTTAATGGAAATTACGCTGGATACGCCTGAAACGTACTATCAGGAGTTTTTGGAAGACTTCGAAGATGGTGGTGACGGAGAAAACGCTGATGGTGAAACGCTTGCAGAGTACACCATCGAAGACCCAATTGGAAGCGGACCGTTTGCTTTTGATCAAACCGTCGAGCAAGAACTCCACCTCGAGTTGTATGAAGCGCACCCTGATGCCGATAACATCAATTTTTCAGGGTACCACTTTCGGTTTCTCGATACCAACGAAGGACGTTGGCAGGAAATCGGAGAGGGTCAAATTGACGGACTCCACAGCGTGTTTACGCCACCAAACATCGTGGATGGGTTCCCAGACCACGTCCAAGAGTTTAGGCTCGACGCCAACTACGGAATGGGAATCTTGTGGAACCACGATCACAAACATTTCGGGCAGCGTGAGGTCCGTCAAGCGATTGCGCACGTAATCGATCGTGAGACGACAGCGGCGAATGCTGGTCCTGACACCGAAGAACCGGTGAACACGCCAACCGGGATTTTGGGTAATCATGACGACACTGCAGACGAGTGGCTCGGTGATTATGCTGAGGACTTCGAACAGTACGATCAAGACACTGATCGTGCGGCCGAACTCCTCGAAAGCGCCGGATTCCAGCGTGATGATGGAACCTGGTATGATGAAGACGACGATCCCCTTGAGTTCCCTGTGAAAGCCCCCGCAGGGTACAGCGATTGGGTTGACGCGATTCAAACGTTTAATGACCATCTGAACGATTTCGGGATTCAAGCAGAGTTCGTCTCTCGGGACGAGGCTGCTTTCTGGGGCCAAGATATCTACGGTGATGAAGGCTTTGACGTCGCCCTTCACGAGTGGGCAAACGTGCAACGCCATCCGTATTTCAGCCTCGAGTGGCTCCTTGACAGCGGGGATAACGAAACCGTTCGAAATTACGATGACAGCGAGATTGAGCTGCCTCCGGTTGGTGAGGACAGCGGATCGGAGACGTTTGTTCCGGCTGAGGATCTCCAGAACCTTGCCATGGCAGATGAGACTGAAGAAGAGCGCGAGTACGCGCAACGACTTGCTTGGGTAGTCAATCAAGACCTCGTGATGCACCCCATCATGGAAAAACAGGATCAATCATTTATTTCGACGGATCGGTTCATGACGACCTCTCTTGATGACCCGGATGCCCACGTCGACTTCCCGACTACGTATTTGCTCCGGCAGGGTAAACTGGTTGCCAGAGAAGAATGAACGTCAAGAGCACTGAGAGAAACATATGAAACGATACCTCGTAGAACGCACCGTACAACTGGTATGTACCATCTTCGCGGTGATGACCCTGACGTTCTTCTTGATCCGGTTACTTCCTGGTGGACCAGCAGATGCCCTACGAGCAAATCTCCTCCAGAATAATCCGGAGATGAGTGCCGATCAGATCAATCGACGCGTCGAAGCACAACTGAATATCATGCCCGATGAGCCGCTCTACATCCAGTACGTCTCGTACGTCTCTGACCTGTTGCGTGGGGATATGGGGGAATCCATGTCACAGGGGAGTCCTGTTACGGAAGTGATTGCTAATGCGGCCCCGTGGACGATTTTTTTCATCGGAACGGGTGTCACAGTCGCATTCGTGCTCGGGATTTCATCTGGGGCAATTATGGCTTACCGCGAAGGCAGTAGGTTCGATAGCGGATCAACTGTCACGGCAATCTTGATGAATTCTATCCCAGACTACATCTACGGGCTCATCTTCCTTTGGTTGCTGTCGTATCAACTCGAGGTCTTCCCAACTGGAGGACGTTATTCCAGTACGACAGAGGCCACGGTTACCCCCCTTGCACCGATCGAAACGCTCACATTCTTTGGGGACGCACTCTGGCATGCTGCGTTGCCAATCACCTCTATCGTTTTGGTCGCTTGGGGCGGCTGGGCCCTCGGGATGCGTGGAAACAGCATCCAGATTCTCGGTGAAGACTACCTTCGTGTTGCCCGTCTCCGTGGGCTACCACAGCGTCGGATCGCGTTACGGTACGTCGGTCGCAATGCGGTGCTTCCGATGTACACGTCAATGTTGATTACGATTGGCTTCCTGCTCGGTGGATCGATTATCATCGAACAGGTGTTTAGTTATCCCGGGATGGGGTACTATATGATCGAGGCGCTGCAGCAACGCGATTATCCGCTGATGATGGGCGTATTCCTTGTCATCACGATCACTGTTGCAATCGCTGTATACATCGCTGACCTTACCTACGGGCTGATTGACCCACGTGCAAGTGTTGGTGATATACAATGAGTAATCAGATGGACTCTGCTGATCTGCTAGAGAGTGACGAGGCCATCGAGACGGTCGCAGACAAAACGCTCAGCAAGCGCGAGCGGTGGACACTCACGATCGAGCGAAGTGTTCTTGCTCCTGCTCGAATTGCTTGGGCAGACCTACGAGCACGCATTGGATTCGTAATAATATCTCTGTTCGTCATGATGGGTGTGCTCGGTACCCGTCTTGTCGGAGAACCGCAAACGAACCAGGGCGAGCGTCTCGAACCCCCGTTCCAAAGCCTTGCACACCCACTGGGAACTGACAGCGTTGGGCGCGACATTTTTGGACAGATCGTTCACGCGACCCCGAACATGCTGTTGATGATCTTAGCTGGCGGTGTGTTTACCACTGTGATGGCGACCGCTGTTGGGACGACCTCGGGCTACCTCGGTGGGAGAACAGATCGAGCGATTATGTCGGTCACCGATATCGTGCTGACGATTCCGGGGCTACCGCTTGTCGTCATCTTGGCTGCAGCACTGACACCCACAAACCCGATCGTGATTGGTGTGATACTGACGATCAATGCGTGGGCCGGTCTGGCTCGAGCCATACGGTCTCAGGTGCTGACGATCCGTGAGAGTTCATATGTCGAAGCATCAAAGGCAATGGGGATGTCGACGTCTTCGGTCGTCCGACGCGATATCCTGCCGAATATTATGCCGTATGTGCTGATCAACTTCGTCACCGCCGCACGAAACGTCATATTCGCGTCCGTTGGACTGTACTTTATTGGTGTTCTCCCGTATGACGATGTCGTTAATTGGGGAGTTATGATTGACCTGGCCTACCAGGGTGGCGGACTTCAATCGATGACAGCAGCACATTGGCTGTTCGCTCCGCTGTTTACGATTACTCTGCTTTCGTTCGGGCTGATCATGTTCGCACAGGGCACCGATCGAATGTTTAATCCACGCGTCCGCGCTCGGCAGTCGACGACCACTGAGAAGAACGGTTCGCGGTCCGATCCTACAGGTGATCACTGATGAGTAAACAAGAAAAAATCAACTCTACGACTAGCCGCACAGAGCCGATTTTGGAGATCCAGAATCTGACCGTTCAATTCGAAATGGACCGCGGGACGTCACGGGTGATCGACGATGTCCACCTTGATATCAATCGAGGCGAAATTATTGGTATCGTTGGTGAATCGGGGTCTGGAAAGTCGATGCTCGCGTCATCGTTACTCGATGCTGTCGTTACTCCCGGTGTCACTCTCGGCGAGATTATCTATCGGTCGACAGACGGCAAGTCAGTCGACGTTCTTGATCTTGGCGAGGAAGAACTTCGGAAGTTCCGTTGGGAAGAGACCTCGATGGTGTTTCAGGGGGCACTTTCTTCGTTCAACCCGACGATGAAGATCCGCGAGCACTTCGAGGAGACACTCGAGGCGCACGGCTATTTGGTTGGCGAGGGAATGGAGCGTGCAGCTAACCTCCTCAACGATCTGTATCTTGATCCAAACAGAGTGTTAGACTCGTACCCACACGAACTCTCCGGCGGGATGAAACAACGAACGCTGATCGCGCTCGCACTCGTACTGGAGCCAGACGTACTCGTCATGGACGAGCCGACCGCAGCACTGGATCTCCTCATGCAGCGCTCAATCGTCAGTCTGCTTGCTGAGATCCGGGATAAGTATGAGCTGACGATGGTGTTTATCACGCACGATCTTCCACTTGTGACGAAACTTGCAGATCGGATTGGTGTTCTGTACGCCTTCGAGCTTGTGGAGCTAGCGGACACGGAAGCGATCCTCCGAGAACCGACACATCCATACACTCGAGCACTGTTGAACGCGACACCGAACCTCGATGCGCCACTGGAAGAGATGCGCCCAATTGAGGGGGCCGCCCCTGATCCAGTAAATGTGCCCGCAGGCTGCTCCTATCATGACCGATGTCCACTAGCGACCGATGAGTGTGAACATGAGCAGCCATCGTTCGAACACGTAAGCGAAACTCACGATGTCGCCTGTCACCACTGGCAGGACGCCGATGAAGTTCCGCTGACAACGGAGGTAGAGCAATGAGCACGGACGAGACGGTTATCTCGCTGTCCGGCGTAGACGTTCACTTCGAGTCGGAAAGTGGAATGAATCCGTTCAAAGAGTCTCAGACGGTCCGTGCCGTCGACGACATCAATATCGAAATTGCTGAAAACGATGTCATCGCTATCGTCGGTGAATCTGGTAGTGGGAAGACAACGCTTGGAAAGACCGCGGTAGGTCTCCAGAAGCCCACCAACGGGACGGTCAGCTATCGGGGACAGGACATCTGGAAAGCCCGCAAACGCTTTTCGAATCCGGACATCCCATTTCCCGAGATCCGCCGGTCGCTCCAGATAATCCATCAGGATCCGGAATCATCGCTCAACCCACACAAATCGGTACGGTCGTCACTCGAACAGCCACTCAAAAAGTGGCAACAAGACCTCGGGCCGGAAGACAGAGAGGCTCGGATTCTGGCCATGCTGGAAAAAGTCGGGATGTCGCCACCACACGACTACGCACAGCGATACCCACATCAGCTGTCCGGTGGGGAGACACAACGTGTCGCTCTCATCCGTGCCCTATTGATGAATCCTGATCTCATTCTCGCAGACGAGGCAGTGTCGGCACTAGATGTGTCCTTGCGGGTGGAGATGATGGATCTCATGTTAGATCTCCAAGACTCGTTCGATACATCGTATCTATTCATCAGTCATGACCTTTCCAACGCTCGGTACGTCGCCGAGCATGCGGATGGGTATCTCGGCGTGATGTATCTTGGCGAACTCGTTGAGTTCGGTCCTGCGAAAGAGGTACTGCAGAATCCGCAACACCCCTACACCAAGGTCTTGCGGTGGGCAACGCCGTCGCTTGAGATCGCCGACGAAACAGAACCACCGGTCCGAAAGATCGACATTCCAGACCCCGTGAATCCACCTTCTGGCTGTCGGTTCCACACGCGGTGTCCGTATGCGACTACGTACTGTCAGGAAACCGCTCCAGACACTCAGTCACTCGGTGATTTGGATCATCGTGCGGTCTGCTATCGAATCGACGAAGATAGCAAGTATTGGAACGCGGAACCGTTGGAGGGTGCACATATTGACCGATGATCACGTCGCTTCAGGTGTCGGACGCAGTGGGGTGGTTCCCTGTTCGCTCGACGCAACGTACAGTCTGGTAAACAACAAATAAACAAACGATACAATGAGTACAAACACACAACGCAAGCAGGAGACGGATAGTATTGATGTCGAACGGAAGCTCGAGCAGCTCACCCTCCGCGAAAAAGCCGGACAACTCGCAGGAACGTATGTTGGAACGATGGATGAAACGAGAACGACAGATGATGTCGTAGAGTTGGTCCGCGATTACGGGCTTGGGTTTGCGACGCCCTTTGGGTACGGTGCCTCGCCGATCAGAGATCCCATCGAGGCCGCCGAAACGGTAAATCGGATCCAGCGGGTTGCCGTCGAAGAGACTGACCACGGTATCCCCTTGATCGTGCCGGTTGATGCGATTCACGGCAACGCCTACCTCCAGCAAGCGACGATCTTCCCGCACAACGCGGGGCTTTCGGCAACGCGGAGCCGAGACCTCGTCTCCAAGATGGGGGAACTCACGGCAACTGAAGTCGCAGTGACCGGCGGGAAGGTGACCTACGGGCCAACCTGTGACGTTGCTCTGGATCCGCGTTGGGGTCGAACGTTTGAAAGTTTCGGCGAATCGGCATACCTCTGTGGCGAACTGGCTGCAGCGAAAGTCAGCGGTGTCTCGGAAGCAAGCGAAGACGTCGCAGCGATGGCGAAACACTTCCCGGCCTATGGCGATCCGAGTCGGGGAGAGGATGCTGCTCCGGTCGATAAGTCGCTGTCATCGATTCGACGCGACTTCCTTCGTGCATTCGAGCCTGTGATTGATGCCGGTGTCGATGGGGTGATGCCGAGTTACAACTCGATCAACGGCATTCCTTCGCACGCATCTCAACACTTCCTTCGAGACGTCCTCCGCGATGAACTGGAATTTGACGGCTACGTTGCTTCGGACTGGAATGGGGTGAACATGCTCCACCAGCACCACGGTGTGGCGAGTGGTCCACGCGAATCGATCAAACGAGCGACCGAAGCTGGCGTTGATGTTCACTCATTGGGCGAGGGCGAACACGTAGAACATGTTGTCTCCCTCGTCGAATCCGGCGAGATTGACGAAGCACTCGTCGACGAATCTGTTCGTCGGATCCTTACGCTCAAAGACGAACTTGGCCTCTTTGGCGATCCGTATGTCGACGTAGACCGTGTGGAGACGTCGCTTGGCTGTGAAGAACACCAACAGGTCAGTCTCGAAGCTGCTCGTCAGTCGATGACGCTCCTGCGAAACGAGGACGAAACCCTTCCCTTCTCACCGGAGGTGGATGAGGTGCTCGTGACCGGTCCAAACGCAGACGAACTCTCACATCAAGTCGGCGGTTGGAGTCTCAAACCCGACGAAGGATTAGAAGGAGAGACGGTCCTCGACGGGGTAGCGTCTGTCGTATCCGATGACACAACAGTAACGTACGAACCTGGTTCGGGGATCCGAGAACCGGTCGATATCGAGGCGGCAGCCACCGCCGCTTCGGACGCCGATGCTGCGGTTGTTGTACTCGGCGAGAACTGGTATATTCACGAGTTTGGCCCACAGGACGTGACTGGATCGACCGGAGAATTCCCTAAGCGGAGTACGCTCTCGTTGCCGTCCGCCCAGCGTGAGTTACTCGAGGCGATTATGGATACTGGTACCCCTGTTGCTCTCGTGATGATCTCTGGTCGGCCACTCGCAGTTCCCTGGGCCGCCGAAAACGTCCCTGCGATTGTCCAGGCGTACTATCCTGGGAGTGCTGGTGGCCTCGCAGTGGCGGAGACTGTGTTTGGTCAGGTCAATCCAAGCGGGTCGTTGCCGGTTTCGGTCCCCCGGTCAACGGGTCATCTTCCGGTGCGGCACAATTATCTTCCTGGACCAGCGCCGATTGGTGACGACGAACAAGAGCCGTCGTACGATCCGTTGTGGGAATTCGGCCATGGACTGTCGTATACGGAGTTCGAATACCGGTCGTTCGAAGTTGACACAACGACTGTTAGTAACGGTGACACAGTCACAGTTGACGTCACACTTGCTAACACTGGTGATCGATCCGGGGCGACTGCAGTGCACATCTTCGTGAGTCATCCAGTGAGTTCTGTCGTGACGCCAGTCAAGCAACTGGTCGGGTTTGATCGCATAGAGCTAGCCCCCGGTGAAGAACGGACAACCTCGCTCGAGGTGGACGCAAAGCAGTTTGGCGTTGTCAAGCCGGATGGGACGTCCGTCCTCGAACCCGGATCCGTCGAACTCTCGTGCGGTGAGATGACTCGTACGCTCGAAATCGAATAGCGACGCCAACTGACGGCGATACCTCCTTGTTCAGTTTTATCGGTTACCGAAAGGATGAGATCGATTTTCCGTCGTGTTCAATGGCGATGACATCGATCCGATGCGCTTCAATATCCTCAAACACAGCACCCCAACCACCGACGTTGACTAGTTGATCACCGGTGTCGACTAGCATAGTCGTATAGGTTCCCAACTCTGAAAGTGATAATCGAGTCATGTTTGGTTGTCTATGTGGGTATGTCATTGATTCTACAGTCCCTGTCACAGTAATTTCGGAGCTGGTTTGAATTTCCGATCCTTTGATCCAAATTGTCACCTCGTACCCGTCGTCCTGTATTAGCGAATAGAAATCGCGGAAGAACTCCTTGAGAGTCACGTATGAAATTATCGTCGGCTCGTCACGATAGACTGTTGGATAGAGATTCCAAAGGCAGGTCAGGAAGTACCAGTGGAAAATAAACGGGAGGATTCGATCGTGAATCAACACTCCGTATGTCTCGTCGGATCGACTATTTGGCGCGAAACAGATCCGGTGTCTATCGATGATTACCAGAAACGGCCCAGGTATTGAACACACTCGTAGCTCCGAGACGGCCCCTTTGAGCATCTGATCATCGATGGGCACGTCATTGTGATCCTGGAGGTAGAGTGCGGTTCTGACGACAACCCCTCTATCTCGAGCAATCCGAAGCTCCGGGAGCAACTCTTTCAGTTGAGCGGGTGTCGCAGCAATTTCGACAACGCTATCCGCATCTTCAATCTTACTGATGGCCTGCTCAACGGCGGTTTCTGGATGTTTTGTGACGCTGATTCGGTAATCAACAGTGTCCGGTTCTTGATATCGGTCCGTGATATCTTCAGCTGCATCTGCTAACAGTTGCCCTCTTGACGTCAAGTTCTCAACTACTTCCTCCGGCGGCTTCGGTTGTGCATACAGTTTTTCTTGATCCATCGTCTCGATATAGCCGTGTTTTTCCAGACTCCGAAGGACATCGTATATCTGAGAAGATGAAACAGAGCACTTGCGGGCGATTTCGACGGCCGGTGCCGTACCGAGACCGAGTAGTGTCAGGTAAGCGTCCGCCTGATACTCGGTCAGTCCGGCGTACTTCAGCGCTTGCTCAGTGAGTTCACGGTCCATAGCTGGCCATTGTCCTCGGATATCAAAACCCTATGGTATGAGACGAGCCACGTCAAGCGTATCTGGAACGCTCACTATCGCTTGCGACAACGGTAGACGACGTACGAACAGACGCCCGTCGTTGAACCAATGATAAGCAGATTGAATGTCATAATTCCACGGGTATAGCCATCAAAAGAGCCAAACATGAACGAGAATGCGATTAATCCAAGTAGCATCGTGTTTACTCCGAGTATCGCGAACCAGGCCGTTTTGTAGGCGCAGACGTGTCTCCAGAATCGTTCGCTGAATGACTCAGCTGAATCCATATATCGACACAGATGAGCCCTCGGCATTTTGTTTTACCGTTTCGATTGGACAGTGAGCAGTCTGTAATCAGTGACGCACACCCCAGCGACCCAAAGTTATTTACAATAGATCGTGATATTTGACTCGCATGGTAGTTCATAGTTCAATGAACGCGCCAGTGAGAGTTCTCTCGAGCAAGTTACTCACCGCTGATCGGCAGTGGACGATGGAGAGGCACCAATGACTGACGAAGAAGCCAGGTACGCGACATCGCGACGGGCGTACTGTGCGGCACTTGGTACGGTTTCATTCACCAGCACGACCGGTTTGGCCGGTGCGTCCGGTTCCCGCCGCAGCGAGACGTCGGCTGACAATGGCGGCTATCACGACGACCCACCGTCGGATGCAGAGACGCACGACTACGGGCGATATACAACCGATGACTTCGGTGATCAGCCCGTGCCGACGAACGACTGGTACTCGACGATTCCGTTAGAGGGGCTCGGTGCCGAGGACGCAATCACCGGCAGCGACGCGCTAATCGCCGCCCACCCTCTCGTTTTTCGAACGCAGGAGGCCGGACTCGAGGTGGGTCATCCGACAGACTGGGAGACAAACTGGGATGCTGACGCTCAGGTTGGCGACGCATGGATGAACACGAGCACGGACCTAACGGTACGGCACGCAGACGCAGAAAGTCATGACGAGGTCGCGCTCGATGCCCATGGGGACTGGTCGGTGAGCGCGCTGTGGGACGAGGGGACGGCAACTGCGCTCCGAACGACGATTGCTCAGGGTTCACCGTTCGTTTTCTGTGAGGCGGACGGGGGTGTCACTCTCGAGTTCGCGGCTGAGGCCGAGGTCTTCGCGGACGAGGGGAGCGTCGTTGGCATCACACTCGCCGGGAATGACTATGGACTCTACGCGCCCGCTGCGAACGACTGGTCGGTCGCGGACGAAACCGCATCCACTGCTGGTGAGTACTGTACGATTGCACTCTTGCCCGATCCCGACTTCCTCGGTACGTTCGAGAAGTACGCGTATAACCACGTCACCGACACGGTCTTCGACTGGGCGTACGACCGCGAGGGGGCCAACGCAACCACTGCGTTTGCCTTCGAGACCGAACCATTCCCAGAGAGTACCGCGTCGGGCACGGTTACCGCACTGTACCCCCACCAGTGGAAATATGCGGACGACGCAGACCTTGCGGAGTTGGACGCCACGTACCCCTCCCCGCGGGGCGAGATGCGCCTCGTGGCCGGCGAGTCGTTCTCGGTGTCCTACGACTACGGCGGAACTCTCCCGTTCCTCCCCGACGTAGGCGACTACGACGATGATCGGCTCGAGGGGTTGCTTGCGGACGTTGACGAGGACATCGCCGGCGGCATCGATCAGGACACGTACAACTTCGGGAAGGACGCCGCGAGCCGGCTGGCGAAGACCGCGGCGGTCGCCGATCAGGTTGGGTTCGAAGAGAAACGTGACGCGATGCTCGAGTCGGTCCGGATGGGACTCGAGGAGTGGTTCACGCCGTCGGACTCGGCGACGTTCTACTACGACGACTCGCTGGGCGTTCTCCAGGGAATACCGAGCAGCCACGGGTCAGTGGCGGAACTCAACGACCACCACTTCCACTATGGTCAGTACGTCTGGGCGGCCGCCCGGATTGCCCGGCACGACCCTGAGTGGGCCGGTACCGACGAGTGGGGAGGTATGGTCGAAGAGTTGATCCGTGACTACGCGAACCCGGATCGGGACGACGACCAGTACCCGTTCAACCGTAACTTCAGTGTCTACGCTGGCCACTCATGGGCCCACGGCTCCGGCGGGTTCGACCGCGGGAACAACCAGGAATCATCTTCAGAGGCGCTGCAATCGTATGCGGCGATGATCGAGTGGGGCGAGTACACCGGTAATACTGAGATCCGAGACTTCGGAATCGTCCTTTACTCTACCCACATCCGAGCGGTCCGTGAGTACTGGTTCGATGCCGACGAGGAAACCTTCCCAGACGACTGGGAGACAGATTTTGCAGGTATCGTCTGGGGAGACGGCGTTGCCCACTCGACGTGGTGGACTGCCGACAGTGAGGCCGTGTTTGGGATAAACATGCTCCCATTATCGGGCTACTCGATGCACCTCGGCTGGGACGAGGCGGCAGCCGAACGCACGTTCGATGAAATCGCTTCTCTCAAAGACGATGAGTTCACGTATTGGCCTGACATCATGTGGATGTACCGAGCGTTTTCTGACAGCGAAGACGCTATTGAACGGTTTGAATCACGGTCTGATGACTATAGTCCGGAGTCCGCACAGGAACCGGCACACACGCTCTACTGGCTGTACGCACTTGACACAATGGGAAGTCCGGATCTGTCAGTGACGGCTGACACTCCCCTCTACACCGTCTTTAGCAACGGTGAAAAGCGAACTTACGTTGCCTACAACGCTGCCAACACAGAGACGACGGTGACTTTCTCGGATGGAACTAAGCTCAATGTTCCAGCGAATGCGATGGCTACGTCGACCGCTAAATCCAATGATGACGAACGTGGTCCACCTGAACACGCCGGACCACCGAGTGAAAACGATACGCGTGGCCCACCGGAACACGCCGGTCCGCCAGAACACGCTGAACCGTCGAAGTAAGCGGTTTGGGACTGTTGACGCGGTCGTGTTTGGTTTAGCGAGTTCCACCAGACGGCGAAGGCTTACAACCATGTTTCGGCAGTCGCTGGATCGACGTTGTTGAAACTATTCCTGAGCGATGAGGTTTACGGCACTGTCTAGTTTAGCACCTCCTCAACCGGCGTTCGTCCATCGAGCGATTGATGGGGTCTCTGGCGATTGTAGTAATGCACAAATTGTTCAATTCATTCACGGGCGCTCCGCCGACTGCCCACCCACGAATTATGGAAACGGTCGACGCGTATTTTGAATGTGTGAAACCACTTTTCGATAAGGTTTCGGTCGATATAGTTAACCCGACCGTTCAATCATAACCGAGCAAGGGCACTCCGATATCCAAATTGATCGACGAGAAACACCGCATCGGAGAGATCATGTTTCTCGCGGAGTCTATGCAGAAATGCAGCCGCTGGATCGGTGCCGTGTCGACCGAACAATTGAGCGTCGAGAATCAACTTTGTGTCGAGGTCTATTGCAGTGTACAACCAAGACCATTCACCGTTTATTTTGACAGCAGTCTCATCTTGAGAGTGACAAGAGCAGTACGTCAGCGGACTACTCTTATCAACGGCGTAACTGAGATGCATTGGGTTCAGATGGAGGAACCCTCTCCTCTCATCTTTAACCAACAAATCTCGAATGTGCTTTGTTGGTTAAGTCCTATTCTCTTGGAACCGCCCGAAAGCAGCGAGGAAGACGACAATCGCCAGTAGCGTGATACCAACGCTGAATCCCGATGTTCCATCGTCGACGTCTTCGGTCACACTATTCTCACCACTGTCCCCGGCGCTCGAGACACCATCATCATCCACGTCAGATGTCTCATTACCCCCCATTTCGTCAGAAGTCGAGCTGGGGGTCTCCGCATTAGGCACGCCAACACCAACTGCAAACTGCGAGAACCCATCGACGGCGGCACTGAAGCGTATTTCGTCGCTCGTTTCATCGATAACTGTCGTCTCGAGTGATCGCCACTCGTTCGCGTCGGGGTCGAAGTGGTACAATGAGACCGCATCGAGGTCACCGTCGGCAGTCTCGAGCGCTTCGATCGGAGCGGTGAACTCGATCGTCGCCGAATCGAACTGGCCAGGTTCGAAGTCGGTGCCAATTTGGAGGTGGCCAACTGCCTCGAGACCCTGGTCTAGGTCGCGAACGTCGTCGGTGGTCGGCGTGTTGCTCTCACGGATCGTTAGCGCCGTGTCGATCGACTCGGAGAATGTGATCTCGAGTTGTTCGGTCGTCGCTATTGGGCTGTCCTCGGCTGCAGTGTCGTCGGTGAAAAACCGGAGTTCGATCGTTTGGGTATTGCTGAATTCAAGGTGTGATTCAGAGACGCCGTCGCTAACGGAGGGAGTGACGTCGGCCCGAAGTTCATCACCCACAGTCCGAACCGATGTCGTCCCGTCGCCGTCTACTGCCGTGCTGGAACTGCTCGTCCCGCCTCCAGTCGCGGCGTCGGGTACGGCTTCGACGGTCACCACCTCGCTGTCAGTGTCGTCGCCGCTCGTCACGGTCACGCTTCCCGTACCGGCGTCGCTGACCGCGGTGTCCCATTGCAGGGTACGCTCCTCGGAGTCACCGCTCTCGAGTGTGACCGCTTGGGTGTCCCGCTCGTCGCCGTCGAAATCACGCAGTTCGACAGTCCGGTCGCCGTCTGCGGCCCAGTTAGTGACGTTTGCGGTCACCTCGAGGGGTTCGCCCTCGTCAACTGGTGCGTTGGTATCGGTGACGTTCACCCCGTAGAACGGTTCGGTGTCTTGCCAGGCGAGCGCTGGGTAGGCGCCGGTGGCGTGCCAGGAGCCCTGGGTGCTCTCAGCGGGGAACTCGAAGCCGGACATGAGCGCGGTAGCGTTTGCGCCGGTCATCTGGTCGGTGGTGAGGCCTTCCCCACCCCCGGCTGAGTCGTCTTGGCCAGTCGTTTCAGTGTCCCAGTAGGAGCCTTCGACATCGCTTTCGGTGTCGTGGAAGCCAACCAGCCCGCCAGCCGTCGTTCCGTTGACAGTGCCAGTGGCGTACGACTCGCTGACTGTGCCCTCGGTGTTGTAGCCGACCAGCCCGCCGACATAGGTGTCTCCTTTGACAGTTCCTGTGGCGTACGACTCGCTGACTGTGCCATCGTTGTAGCTGATCAGCCCACCGACAGTATTCCCACTTCCTTTGACATCACCGGTTACGTACGACTCGCTGATCGTGCCATTGTTGTAGCCGACCAGCCCGCCGACATTGTTTTGTCCATGAATTTTGATATCATCGAGTCCAACCTTCTCGATGGTTGCATCGTCTGTGTACCCAAACAGGCCTATAACGTCCTCTTCGCGATCGATTGTAAGATTCGAAATCGTGTACTCGCTGCCGTTGAACCAGCCCGTGAACTCCTCGCCGTCCTCACCAATTGATTCGAATCCGTGACCATTGTTAACCGCTGCATCGGCCACGTCTTCGTAGCCAGCCGTCTCTGTGTCAAGGTCGTTTGCCAGCGTGAAGTTCGCGTCCAGGTTCTCGCGAACGTTGTCGAGATGGTACCAGTCTTCGATCACGTAGGGGTCGTCCTCGCCGTTGCCGTCCGCGTATAGCGTGGCGTTCGGTGCTGGGTCCTGTGGATTGTTTTGGAGGGTAGGATAGTACTCGAGGGCCCCGTTGGCAGAATCACCCTCGGATACGTCCCACGACTCCTCAAAGTCAAATTTCATGCTGTCTTCGGCACTGTCGCCAGTCATCTCTCCAGTGGTGAGTCCCTCACCGTTGCCGCCAGATGCTGATTGACCCGTAGTCTGTGTGTCCCAGTAGGAGTCGGAGACGTCACCGTCGTCGTATCCGACGAGTCCACCGAGCGTCGTAACGCCGTCGACAGTGTCGACGGCCCCAATCGCGTACGAGCCCGCACCCGTTGCGTAGGAGTGAGACACCGTCCCCTCGTTCACACCGACCAGCCCGCCCAGGTTGTAACCCCCATCGACGTCGACGCTGGCGACGGACTCCGTTACCGTCCCGCCGTTACTGCCGACAACGCCACCCTGTGTATGGTGGGAACCCTGTAGATCTCCAGAAACCGTGGTTCTCGTTACGTCTCCGGAGACGAGGTTTCCGACTGCTCCCCCGAAAATTGAGGTCCCATCGAGGCTGAGGTCCACAGTGGCGTTAGTTATTGAGGTCTCTTGGCCATACCCTACAACTCCTCCCGTCCCCGCTCTGCCAGCGACCGATCCCTGAACGAAAACGTCGGTCACGTCCGTATCGATCGCCGACCCGATGATTCCGCCGGTGTAACACAGGCCGTTGGAGTCACACTGGCCGCCGGAGACATCGATCGCTTCGAAGTGGACGTCCGCTATCGTCGCCCCGTCGGTACCCCCGAACAGTCCAGTCTCGTCCTCGTCGCTGTCGATGACCAGATTCGAAATCGTGTGGCCGTCACCACTGAACTCACCCTCGAACGGACTATCTTGACAGACACCGCTGTTGACATCTCCGCACTCACCGATCGGCTCGAAGCCATCCTCGCCATCCCACTTCTCAGTCCCAGAGGCATCGATAGTAAGCGCGAGTCGGTAGTCATCAGCCAGCGAGCCACTATCGAGGCCAATTGCCTGCAACACCTTGTCGCTGGTGACGAGTTTGACATCCCCGTCCGTCTCCATCTCCTCGAGAAGCCGCTCTTTTTCAGCATCGTCTGGTTCCGTGAAGTGCGGTGTCGACGTCGTGCGGGCGTTGTTCTGCAGGTCTGGGTAGTCACCGACGACGGTAGTCCAGGTGTCGTCGAAGTCGAGGCCGTCGCCTGGCTCAGTCATGTTGCCATTGCTGCCGTCATAGGCCCACCTACCCTGCATCTCTTGGGTGCTAAGGCCGTTGACCTCGTCGACATCATGATCGCCATTACCGATGCCGTCGTTATCACCGCTCAACCCACTTCGTTCGGTGTCCCAGTATGATTTCTCGACTGTTCCGTTGAAGTCGTCGAGGTTGAAGCCGACCAGCCCACCGATATCATCGTCTCCTGTGATAGTCCCAGTGGCGTAGGACTGCTCGAGTGTGCCCCGGTTGAAGCCGACCAGCCCGCCGACATTGTTTCCGTCTCCTGTGACAGTCCCGGTGGCGTACGACTCGCTGACTGTGCCTTCATCACTGTTCCAGCCGACCAGCCCGCCAACATGGACGTATCCTGTGACAGTACCAGTGGCGTACGACTCGCTCACTCCGCCAAAGTTGTCGCCGACCAGCCCGCCGACCGATAGGTCTCCTGTGACAGTCCCGGTGGCGTACGACTCGCTGACTGTGCCGTCGTTGTCGCCGACCAATCCGCCGACATCATTGTTACCGTGGATGTCGACATCTTCTAGTCCGACGTTCTCGATGCTCGCGTCTTCGTCAGTCCCACCAAACAGGCCCACATGGTTCTCGCCACTGCGGTTGATGATGAGATGCGAAATGGTGTGCTCGTCACCGTCGAACGCTCCTGTGAATCTGTCTATATCATCTCCAATCGGGTCGAAGCCATCCCCATCGTTCCAGTTCTCGGTATCGCTCGAATCAATATCGTTCCCGAGTTCGTAGTGTGCACTCAGATTACCACTCATCGCCTGCAACTCCGAGGCGTTCGTGATGATGTAGGGATCACCGTCGACACCCTCACCGTCCAGATCAGTATCGGGATCGAGGTCGACCGAATCGGCCGCTACCGCTCCCACAATTCCGACAGCGAAAACGCTTGCTGCGATGATAAAAACCATCGCCCCTAACCAAAGGACTCTCATTGCCCCTCCGGGGCCAGTATTGGTTCTGAAACAGTCTGGCGTCCTCGAGCACTCTGCCAATCAATCCAGAGGAGACGGACAGTCTCACACAGGTTTTGGCAATTCTGTGACAATCGAAGCCAGGTGGATACCGAGTGAAGAAGATCTTGCATTGCGTACGCAAACCGTACTGTTACAGTCATCATAAACTGAATACCAGCGGATAGTGGTATGCGAAAATGACGTGCTGAAACGGTTTCTGTCTACTACACGCCCATTATGTGTCTTGAATGACTAATGTTGAACCGATAAGGTCCTACTGCCCGATGAGAAAGACACGCATAAATTCATGTATATCACCGGGCTGCTCGCCTATGCTGGCTCAGCACTCATTGGCGGCCTGCTCGCCGTCTCGTTACTAGTCAAATACGACCGTCGACAGCCAGCCTTCACGTTCGGCCTGTTTCTGCTCGTTATCGGCTTCTGGGCAACTACCTACGTCGGCTATCTCGTCGCAACCACCGAGGCATGGCTGCTGTTTTTTATCCAACTATCGTATCTCTCTGTCGTCACAGCCCCAGTTGTCTGGGTCGTCTTCGCTCTCCAGTACACCGATCGTGAGGCGTGGCTCTCGCGACGGCGGATGGTCTTCCTATCGGTCGTTCCGGCAAGCGTTCTCGCGCTCGTCTGGACCGCTCCATACCACTCCTGGTTCTACGCCGAGATGTTCGTTCGGACGGTCGATGGTATCGCCTTACTCGAGACACCACCCGAAATCGGCCACCGGATCAATATCGTCTACTCCTACGGCCTGCTCCTGATCGGGACGGGCCTTATCGTCGGTGAGACCGTCACGAACAACCGGCTGTACAGACGCCAGTCGCTGGTGCTTTTTGGCTGTCTGAGCGCACCGTGGCTCGCCAATGGCCTGTTCCACCTTGGTTACCAGCCAATTCCGACAGCGGACCTCACACCAGTTGTCTTCGTCATCATCGGCATCCCACTGGCTGCCATCGTTCAGCGTGCCGAACTCACCGGGTTTGTCCCGGTTGCCCATGAACGAGTGTTTCACACCCTCGACAATCCGGTGTTCGTCATCACTACGTCAAACCGGATTTTGGATGCCAACCGTGCCGCACAGCGATTGGTCGATGCTGATGGCGACCAGGTTGGGGGACGTGACCTCACCACGATCCTTCCGGACCCACTGCTCGAGGGCGGCAATCTCCATCCGGAACTCGAGGAGGCAATGGAGTGTGTGATCGAGGTCGATGGCGTCCCACGGCAGTATATCGCCCGACTCAGGGGCACCGAGACGGCTCCCCAAGGAAATCCTCGCGGCTGTATCCTCTCGTTGACCGATATCACGCTTCAAAAGCGTCAACAGGAGAGCCTCGAAGCCAAAAACGAACAGCTTGAACGACTCGCGAGCGTCGTCTCACACGATTTGGCGACACCGTTGGCGACTGGCGAGAATCTCCTCCATCTGATAAAATCGGACCTGGATTCGTCCCACTCCGAAATGCAACAGTCGCTGTCGGATCTAGAAACCGTCCACCATCGGCTCCGAGCCTTTGCAGAGGGCCTTCCAGCGCTCGCTCGCGAAAGCACTGATGTGGAGACACCAATTGACTGTGATCTCGAAACAGTCGCTTGGGAAGCGTGGGAGGTGGTTGACACCGGCGATCTTCGCCTGTCGATTGACTCGACCGACACACTACAGGCAGACCCCAATCGGCTCCAGCAAGCATTTGAGAACCTGTTTGGGAACGCCGCCGAACATGCGGTCAGTGGGCAGGCAGGAGCGACAACTGTCCGAATTGGGCGACTGCCCGCTGCTTCGGGATTTTATCTCGAGGACGACGGGCCAGGAATTCCTGCGGGTAGACGCGAGGATTTGTTGGCTTTTGGGGTGTCGACCGGGAGCGGATCCGGCTATGGGTTAGCAATTGTCCGGACAATTGTTGAAGCCCATGGCTGGTCACTATCGATCACTGATGGCGCTCAAGGCGGTACGCGCTTCGAGATTGAGACAGCTTCACACGCTCGGCAAGCCAGTTCTTCCGTGTAGCATACCACCATGCCGTGGCATACGGTTTAATACTCTCTCCTAATACTATCAGCTGTGATGGAGTATATTCGAAATGGTGTGGTCGTCGCAGGTCCCAGTCAACGGGTATGTGGAGTGTGCCCGTGACCGAGACGGCAGATTCAGTTTCGCCACCCACGTCGCAGCGGTCGATTTCAGTGCTCCTAATCGACGACGACGAGACGTGGGCCCGGACACAGCGTCGACTGCTCGAACGCTCCCACGAGCACCTCACTGTATCGACGGCAACTAGTTTCCAGGCGGCCCGAGACGCGCTCGAAGCCACCGAACCGGACTGTATCGTCTGTGACTACCAACTCGGCGACGGCACCGGTGTCGAACTGTTGGCCGAGGTTCGTGCCACCGAGCCCGAGTTGCCGTTCATCCTGGTAACTGGACAGGGTGACGAGGCGGTTGCCAGCGATGCGATCGGCGCACAGGTAACCGACTACGTCAGAAAGATGGATCTCGGCAAGCAGCCCACCGGGTTAGTCCGGCGGATCGAAACAGCTGTCCAAGCTGACCGGAGCCGCCGGGCGTTGGCCCGTGAACGACGGTCCAAAGAGGCCCTTCTCAAAGCTGTAACCGCCTCGGCCACTCGCTCAGAACTCGGCGGAGTCATCTGCGAACAACTGGTCGACAGTGGATACGCCTGTGCGTCAATCGCTGTTCTCGACGATGACCGCGGGGTTGTCCCACTGGCGGCGGCTGGTGACACCGACTATCTTGAAGCTGCAATCACACCAGGGACACGGCCAGCCGACTGCACCGAACCCACCCTCCGCGCAGTCGACGAAACCGAACTGGTCGTCCACTCACTGACACCTATCGAGGAAATAAAGACTGAGTCGACCAACTGGGAGCAGGTTGCCGTCGCCCACGGGTTTGGGTCAGCGGCTGCGGTCCCGATCAGCCACAATGACGTCTATTTCGGTGCGCTAACAGTTTATAGCTGGACACCACAGATCGACGACCGTGAACAGGTGTTGCTCACCGAGTACGCCGAGACAATCGGCTATGCCTTCCAGACGGCCGCCTGGAAGCAAACACTCCTCTCGTCTGGTACTGCGACTGTCGAATTTGCACTCAGCAATGGGTGCCATCCACTCCTCGAGCTTGCCGCAGCACTCCCTGAAAATCCGACGCTCCACGTCACAACGGTTGTCCCTCGAAGTGACCACGAAGTGCTCTACGTGACGCGTCTCGAGGGGGTCGCGGAAGCCACCCTCTCGGAAATCGTTGAAACGACCGAAATGATTGTCTCAATCGACTACCACCGAACCAATGATGCCATCCAGTGTGGACTCGTCGTCGAATCACCATCTCCCGAAATGCGACTCGTCGATGCCGGGGTCTCGCTATTTCAAACCGTTGTCGACGGCAGGCACGCACGGATTTCGGCCGTCCTTGGTGGGGAGAATACCGTCAATGGGTGTGTCGACGTCCTCTCGGACCTCTATGGTGAAGGTGCGGTGAAAACGCTCTGGACCACCGATGAAGCCACTATGTCACGAACCGAGCCGGTCGCCAATCTTACCGACCGACAGCGACAGGTACTCGAACTCGCCGTTGAGGCAGGCTACTTCGAGCGACCGCGTCACAACAACACGGGCGAACTCGCTGATGCCCTCGACATTTCGCGGGCGACTTTCACTCAGCACCTGCGGGCCGCCCAGCGGAAGTTGTTTGGATCGGGAATTCACAGGTGACTGGCTTCGAACTGTCAGTAACCCACGACTGAAGTCGTGGGCTTCCTCCTTGCATTTCTGTGAGTCGATTTCCTGGCAGGTCTTTCTTGACGTAGTAGTCTGCGGCGCTGTCACAAGTAGGGTTAGAAATTATACTTCTGTGAATTGACGGAAAGACAGTTATCTGCCCAGTCACGGAGCGTTAGACGGAACCGGCCACTAGAACCGTCTCAGGCAGAGACGCTCGCAGCGTACGATGGAATGCGTGGTAGTGTAGAACTCACCCGTGGAGTGTTGCTTGCCGCTGGATTGATGTATGTCACTGACCCGGATGAAGTGCCCGCTACGGAGGTGATAGAGATAATTGATCAGCTTTGAGAACTTGACGGAGCACTCGTCAAACAATCTGACGAAATTGAGCAAATATTCGCAGAAGTAGACGTTTCGGCTTCTCTGGTCGTCTCGCTGTCTACGGACGATGGTCCCAAGTTGGTGGCCATACGGCGAACGATCTCTGATATTACCCACGAGCTTGAAACAAAGCGGATAGATGGACAGCGATACGAGTTCGAAGTTTTCGTAGAATCCCCGGAGAGCGCCTGCAGACGAGGGGAAGACCTCCAACCAATTTTACAGGAAGGTGTTGTTCTCTCGGAGAACGAGGCACTGTGGGAAGTGAAGTACGATCTGTTCGGAGGTGGTGACGAATGACGTCGAAAAAGTTTGAGTCGGCGCTCGGTGATGCGGAAGATGCGTTCCAGAGAAAACCCACAAATCCTGAGGTCGGACTCGAGCACGTTTCCGACTCAACTGTCCTCCAGTTACGGAAGGCCTGTCACCTTCTCGATGCTGTAGGTTTCCTGCTCAATCGTAATGGGCACTTCACAGTCATTATCGAGGCGTGTTTCGTCTCTATCGAGCGCTCGATCCACTTCTACGTTGAAGAGAAGGGATATGATTGAAGTCGAAGAGGCAGCACCACTGAGTCGGTCCTGATGATCTACAGACTAGTATCAAACGCCGCTGAGACCAAATTGTGGACTTACAACAACTGTTCTAGGATTTTTCGCTGTCCAGCCCGGAGATGTTGGGTGAACGTGGCTCGAGCAATACCAAGATGATCCGAGAGCTCTGTTGCACTCGAGCCACGTGGAATCTCGAAGTACTCATCGTAGAACGCGTGCCGAAGGACCTCCTGCTGGCGGTCGGTAAGTGGTTCGAGAATCTCAGTGGTCGACCCAAAGGACTGGGCCTCTGATTCGGTCCCAAACCAGACAATTGAGGCAGTTACGTTGTCGTAGGTTTCCTCGAGAGAGTCGACAATGCTCGCGACAGAACTCGGCTCTGGAACGCTTCCAGAAAGGATGGTTTGCTCAGCAGAAACACTGGTACTGCGATACCTCACACCAGCTTCAGTGAGCGACGTTTCGGGTGTGGGTGGTGATGCAAGTAGATCACAACGGATCGTGTCTGACTCACGTGTCCACTCGAGAAGCTCGAGTCCTTCGCAGCTGTCTACAGCAGACTCGAGTTCGCCGGGGCGAACCCCCTTGACACGAGCCAGGTATAACGTCTGGCCATCGGTGCGCTCCAGGACCGATAACACAGCAATGTCGGTAGAAACTGCCACAGCGCGAGCTAACTGGACGAGAAGAATCTCTTCATCGGTAATCGTGACGTCAATTGAGACTGGGCGAGAAGTGAGAAGCGACTGTTTCCACTCATTTCGTTGCCGGGCGTATCCGATCAATTCTGCAAACTCCTGGAGGAGGGTTCGTTCCTGACTGGTGATCTTCGGTTCAGACGTGTAGACCCCAAGCACACCGAATTGAACGCCATCGTAAGAGATGGGAACGCCGACAGCACTGTTGAATCCATGCTTCAGAGCAATCTGTTGGTAGTCGCTGGTGGTCTCTGTCGCGTTCGAGACGACGAATGATCTGGCAACCAACTCGCCCGACTTGATTGCAGCAATTGCTGGATCCTGATCCTGCGAATCGGGACCGTTTCCCGCAATGACGCTCGTGAGGTATTCATCACACCCAACAGCTGCCTGTGGAACCACGGGACCAGACGCCGTCGCCGTGCCGATCCACGCCCCAGCATACTCGTGCTCTTCGGTTAATAACCGACAGAACTGCTCGAGAACCTCGGACGCGTTTGCCGTTGCAGTGAGCACCTCCACTGCAGCCGCTTTTCCGCTCCGTTCACGCCGGAGTTGTCGGTTGGCTCGATACGAACTGATAATTGTCCGGAGACGATTGGCCAGCACCATGGCCTGGTCGTCGTCGTGGTCTTTGGGGAGGTAATCGGAGACCCCCCTTCTGATGGCTTCACTGGCAATGACCTCATCGCCCCGGCCCGTGATGAGCAAGAACGGCAGATCTGAATCGACCCGGCGAACGTCCTCGAGGAGGCTGAGTCCGGTATCATCACCGAGCTGGTAATCACACAGGACACACTCCGGCGTACGGTTCTCGAAACGGCGCTTTCCTTCGGTGTAGCTATTGGCGACCGTAATGTCGAACGCGGGTTCGGTAGTTTCGAGAAGTCGGGCCGTGACGCGAGCCCACTGTTCGTCATCGTCAACCAGCAAGATGTCTACAGGCTGTTCGAGGGCTTTTGTGGGTTCGCGCGCGGTGTTATCTCCGCTCATCGGGCAGGACACCGCTAGAAGCGATTTCGACCGTCGCAATGGGACGGTGGGTGGTCAAGAGTGTGCGTTCGTCTGAATCCCGATCAATGAGTGTCACGGTTACACCTGTCCTCTCATTTCCTGACGTATGTCGAACTTGGCTAAATGATGGTCGTTTATGTTTGAAAGAATTAGACCGTGAACGTACATACCACTCGCGACGATTGTCGAACATATATAACCCGCACCATCATGTGTCGGTATAGGCCGTGCTGATCTCGAATCGAGCGCCTCCGGTTTCACTGTCAGTCGCCGAAATTCTCCATCCGTGGGCTTCGACGATCGTTCGAACGATCGCCAGGCCGAATCCCGACCCATCGCCCGTCCCCATCCCGTAATCGAAGATCTCGTCGAGCGCGGTGGTACCGATTCCGGGGCCGTCGTCGGCGACGAAGAATCCATGGGGAGTAGAGCCAACACGAACGGTCGTCGCAGCCGAACTGTACTCCCCGGCGAGGTCGTTGCCGCTCGGTGTCGACGATAGTCCACCGTCGCTTTCGTCTCCACCAACGCCGCTTCCCTGGACCTCAGCTACGGCTTCGACGCCGTGACCGACGACGTTCTGAAACAGGTTCTCGAACACCTGCTGGAGTCGACTTGGATCGGCTTCGACGGCACACGTACTCTCGACGACGAGTTCGAGTGAGTGCGTGTCGACGACGTCCCAGGCTGCGTCGGCGACGGCCGCAAGCTCACACTCGCTCGTGTGTTCGACGTTCGTACTCTCGCGGGCAAATCGGGGCAGGTACTCGGTGAACTCCCGCAGTCGGTGATGGATCTGTTCCAGATCGTCGATCGTCTGTAGCACGTCCGGCTCGGCGTCGTCCAGTTCCATGCTCAACAGCGTCGTCGTCTTTTCGGCAGTCGACAGTGGCGTCTGGAGGTCGTGGGAGATGATGCCTGCTAAACGCTCGAGGGTTCGGTTGTGCGCCTCGAGTCGCCGTTCGTACGTTTTCGATTCCGTCACGTCGATGCTCGCGAGCAACACTCGAGAGTAGTCCTCAGCCGTGGTCTGGAGGACGGTGAGTTCGAACAGTTCGTGGCGAATCTCACCGTCCAGGGTTCGATACGTCGTCTCGTCCCGGAGTCTGCAGGCTCCATCCAGCAACTGCTGGACGAGCTGGCGGTTCGTCTCGAGTGACTCGGCCGTCTGGAGATCGGGGAGTTGCTCGACAAGGTCTTTTTTCGAGGACGCACCGTAGGCGTCGAGGGCGTTCTGGTTGACCTCGAGGACGTCGACGAGTTCCAACACCCGTTCGTATTCCTCCGGATGGTCCTCGAGATACGTGGTGAGGTCCGTCGTCTCTGCTGCGATCGATTCCGCCCGATTCATCGCCGCCGAGAGGTCGAGCTCCCAGAGAACGATCGGACTACTCTCGAAGAGCGACCGATACCGTTCGCGACTCGCTTGCAGCGCGTTCTCGCGGGTGACCCGTGCTGTAATCTCGCGGAGGACTATCTGGTGGGCCTCGAGTGTCCCATCCGGTGCGTACACTGGCGAACTCGTCACGTCGAAGTGTCGCTCGCCGTCGCTCTCGGTGTCGAAGGCGACGGTGTCGACGGCAGTCAGCCGTGTTGCCTGCCGAGGAGCGTGGTGAAAAAACTCAGCGATCGGCATCCGTTCCCAGTCCGGCCCAACGGCTGCCAGCTGACGGGCAGCGGGGTTGCTGTCGATCACCGTTCCCCGTGGATCGATCGTGACGAAGGGGTCGGTCATTCGCTCGACGGCGCGGTACCGGGCGGCAGGGATCACGTTCAGAAAGCTGGCGTAGAACAGCACCCAGATCAGCGCGAACGCCTGTGCGAGCCCACCGATCGGTGCCAGATTGAGCGTCGTCAGATCGAGATCCGAGAGCAGGTACAAAAACGAGGGTGGAAAGGCAGTGGCGAACAGTGCAACGCTCTGGAGACGGCGTCGGCCACTCGAGCGAACGGCTTCCCGGAGTGCCAGCATCAGCGCGATGAGTATCAAACTGTAGCCGATCGTTGCGTGTCCCCAGATCAGTATCCGGGCCGCTTCGTGCGGTCCCGTCATCGCGGCGGGATTCAGCGTCTCGTAGGGGTCCCACGCGAGGTGGTGAACCGAGTTGCTCCAGAGGGCGAGCTGAACCGTCACCGGATACATTGCGGCAACGAGGAGCGTTTTGCGCGTGGTTTTCAACACGTTCGCGTAGTCTGCAACCACGAGCGCGTATCCCACGATCGAGAGCTTCGCCCCGAGGAGCGCCAGATTCGCCGCGTAGGTCCACTGCTGTGGCGTCGTGACGCTCTCGGTCAGCCCGAGTCCGACGGTGTAGGCGATGCCACCGACGATCACGATCAGGAGCCCGGGTGCACTCGAGTGGTGTCGATTGCGATAGACCGGAACGAGCAAGATGGCCAACAGGACGACGACGAGGCCACCGACGAGCAGGTAGAGTTCTTGAATCGACATCCGGTCTGACGTGTCCCTGAGTTTATCCGTCTCGTATTTGAGTGTTGTCGTGCCCCAGACCGGCCGCTCGCCTGCTCACCCACGCGTACTCGTCGCCGTGGCGTACTGGTCGCTCGCGGCGCTCTCTAGCATATGATGGTATCGAAGTTATAGCGATCAAGATAGTACGGACGGACTAGATGACGCGTACAGGCTTCGAGTCACGCTGTGCTCTGGAACGGCTGCAGTGGGGGACGTGGCTCGCTCGAGCGGCGGATGCATGTTGGCAGTCCGTCTGTGGTGAGATGGAACGGGCGAACTCGTCGAGAGAGGGACGAACCGGGTGGTCAGCGTGAGGCGTATGGTCGGTCTCGTGGTGGTTCTCCTCGCGGCTCTGGCGCTTGGGATGGCCGGGACGGCAGCGGCCGATCCGACCGCTCCCGACTGTGAGGACGTCGAGTACGAGGAGAACGGCGACTGGTACGAGGTCGAGAACCTGAGCCAGTTACAGTGTATCGACGAGCACGGACTCGAGAAGGACTACGTGCTCGTCGACGACATCGAGGCGAACGAAACCGAAGAGTGGAACGACGACGATGGCTTCGAGCCGATTGGAGACGGTGACAGCAGCTGGGACGTAGAAGGCGACGCATTCAACGGCACGTTCGATGGTAACGACCGGACGATTGCCAATCTGACCATCAACCGCAGTGGAGATGACTTCGTGGGGCTGTTCGAAGTCATCGGTTCCGAAGGAACGGTTTCGGACCTCACACTCGAGTCTGCAACAGTTGAGGGAAACATCAATGTAGGCACTCTCAGTGGAGAGAATTATGGAACGGTTTCGAACCTGACACTCGAGTCTGCGACGGTTAGGGGGAACGATGATCGTATAGAGACAGGGACCCATGGTGTTGGTGGCCTCATCGGTGAGAATGAAGGAAAGATTTCGAACGTCTTCATGAGCGTCGACGTAACGGCTTCAGGGGATACCGGTGGCGTTGTCGGATCGAATTTCGGGGGAACCATTACTGGGACAACCGTCGAGGGAACAGTCTTTTCTGAGCAGGATGCGCCCTTTTCTCGTGTTGGCGGGATCGTTGGCTATCACCAACCTAGCTCCAGTATCGATTCGAGTTCGTTTACGAACGGAACGGTTGATGGGGACGACGAGAAAATCGGCGGCATCGCTGGCGAAGCCGATGGTAGTCCGATCACGAACTCGAGTGCGAACGGAACGATTGGAAACGAGGATGCAGATTCGGTCGGCGGGCTCGTCGGATTCGCAGGGAATGCCGACCTCTCCGATTCGTACGCCACGGCGACCGTTCGCGGGAACGACTCGGTTGGTGGTGTCATCGGTGACGCTACGGGTAGTGCCCTCGAGCGAACGTACGCAGTCGGGGAAGTCGATGGGGACGGAGACGCTGTTGGCGGCCTCGTCGGGGATGGGTTATCGCATTTTGATATCGAGGACTCCTACTGGGACACCGAAACGACAGGGGTGAGTAAATCCTTCGACAGCGACGAGGAAGAACCTATCACCGACGACGAGTACGGACTGACCACCGACGAGATGACCGGCGCGAACGCCCCGCAGAACATGGACGGCTTCGGATTCCCGGACGGCGACGATCGCTGGCACGCCGTCGAAGACGACTATCCCGTCCTCTCGTACGAGGACACCGACCCCGTCTACGGTGTGGAGATCACCGGCACGAACTCTGCCATCGAGGAGGGTGAGATACTCGAGGTTGACGCCACCGTCATCAACTGGGGCCCAGACGGCGGCGCACAATCCATCGAACTGCGGGACTTCGACGGCGACGAGGTGGACACCGAGGAGGTGACCCTCGATAGCGGCGAGGACATCGAGCTGACACTCGAGTGGGAGACCGAAGAGGACGAGGGTGATCTCGACGATGTGACGGTTGCAAGTGAGAACCACACGGACACCAAGACAGTGTCCGTCGGCGCTGGTGAGGTGATCGCACAGTGTCAAAGCATCGATACTGCGGGAGCGTACGAACTGACCGGCGACATCGAAGCGAGCGGGGAGTGCATCGAAATCGAGGCCGATGATGTCTCTCTCGACGGCAACGATCACACGATTTCCGGCAGCGGAACGGGCATCGTTGCGAATGACAACTCCACCGTCACCATCACCAACGTCACGCTCAGCGGATTGGACGTCGGCATTGAGATGACTGAAATTGAGGACGCGACCGTCACCAACACCACCGTCGAGGAGAGTGAGAGCAGTGCCATCGCTCTCGGGGGCGTCGAGGATGCTACCGTCAAATACAACACTATTGAGGGGAGCGACGAGTCCGGACTCGTATTCGAGGACGTTCAGGGCACCACCATCGCCAACAACACGGTAACGTCGGGTGCCACCAGCGGCATCCATCTCGCTGACGCTACAGACACAGCCGTCGAGAACAACACGCTCAGGGAAAACGACGAAAACGGAATGCACGTTGTGAACTCCGAGAAACTCGTCGTCTCGAGGAACGAAGTCGTCGACAACGGGGATGAAGACGAAGATGCAGGTATCTACTTTTCGGGAACCACAGACAGCCATCTCGAGGCAAACAACCTCACGGCCAACGCCCAAGCCGCACTGTTCCTCGAAGAGTCAAGCGAGGATAATGATATTCTAGGTAACGTTATTAACGTATCAAGTATCGATGGGAGCGAGCATTGGAGAGGAATTAAAATTGATGAGTCTTCAGGGAACATAATTTCCGATTCGGTGATCACGGGTAGTGAGCAAGTTTCTATATCGGAATACGGCGAGGATCTCATCTACGTTGACAGCGCAGAGACAGTCGTCACACATAACGAAATCTACGGGCACGCAGGCGTTGGCATCGATATTCGTGGTGAGTCGAATACTGTTGACAATAATTTCATCTCTGGTTCCTTTGTTTCCGTGGCTGGTTTGTATGATACCAACGGCCACGCAATACGAGTTTCCGGCACTGATGATGACTGGTCGGTGACGAACAATTCACTCACCGGCGCGGAAGTATGGGGAGACAACAGCGCAGGAATCGCCACGGTCGGCCAGGAAACCGTCGAAATGCAAAACAACACCGGGACAAAATCTGGCAATGACCTGCAAATTACCCATGTTGAGCAGTCCGTCGAGAACCAACAGCTCACGACACCGGCAGGCGAAACAACGGTGACGTTCACTGGAGTGGAACTGCTTCTCGATGGGAAGGATGAACCACCGAGCATCGAGAGCCCCGACGATGTCGAATCAACTGGCTACTTCTTCAGAGTCTACGAGAGTGGCAGCCAGTTCGGATACATGGATCTCGAGCTCGACTACAACGAAACGCGACTCACAACAGGAGACACAATCGACCCCGAGACGCTCTCGCTCTGGCGACTCGACAACCAAGAGTGGGAAGAGATTGATGACTCCGGTGTCGACACCGACGAGCAGGTTGTCACCGGCAACGTCACCGAGGACAGGAGAATCGGCGTCTTCGGCGAGGAACCAGCCCTCGTCGATCTCGAGGTCGACGACGTAACCATCGAGCAAGGCGAGCCACTCGAGGTCGACCTCGAGGACGCCGAAGACTCGATCGGGGATCCTTATGACGACGAGAGCGAAGTTGTGTTCGGGGCTGGCGTCTTCGACGAGCCGGTCACAAAGAACATCACGTTCGAGGATGGGGACGCAAGCGACGTGGAACTCCTCGGTGCAGATGAGACGGCGGACCTCTCCAAAGCGAGCCCGATCGTCGAAGTCTACACCAAAGACCAGGTCCAGGCAGACACGTTTAACCTCACCGTGGAGGGCGTCCTTGCTGACTTCGATGTCGACGACGACGTAGCAATCGAGCAAGGAGAACCACTCGAGATTGAGCTCGAGAACGCCGAAGACAAGGCTGGCGACCCATACACTGACACGGTCGGCCTGACGGGTGACGATATCCACGGACAGGAGCTGTTGGCCGACGGCGTCGAGTTCGAAAACGACGGTTCCGTGAGCGAGATCGAACTCTTCGAGGCAGAGATCACAGAAGAGATTTCTGCGGGAGCGTACGATGACGTCACCATCGAAGCCGACGAGACCGACGCAACGACCCAGATCAACGTAACACTCGAGGCTGTGCTCACGGACTTCGCCGTCGAAAACGAGGGACTCGAGCAAGGTGACTCACTCACCATGACGGCTTCTGACGCGGTCGACCTGGCCGGAGATGAGTTCCACGGTGAAAAGCCGATCAGCGTCTCGACCGGCGACCTCGAAGGTGTCGAGACAGATATGGAGAAGTCCGTTGACTTCGCGGGCACTGACGACGTAGAATTCGAACTCCTCGAGGCAGACGAGACGGCTACTCTTGCCGCACAGGAGACGAGCATCGACCTCGAGTGGGCTGAGGACACCGACGTGGAAGCGACGTCAGAAGTGACCATCACGGCGGTGCTGGACAAATTCACCGTCGAACCAACGAACGAGGGTATTGAGCAGGGTGATGACTTGACAATCGACGTCACCGACGCCGAAGACATCGCTGGAGACACGTTCACTGGCACCATCGACTTGATGGTCGACGATATCGATGAGGAAGACCCCACCACGACGGACGTCGAAATCAGTGAGGGGGTGGCAACCAGTGTCGAACTGTTCGACGGCGAAACACCAACCCTCACCGCAGGATCGTACGACGACCTCGCGGTGACGTCCCAAGAAGTAGGCGACGAGTTCGACGTGACCGTCGATCCCGTTCTCACAACGCTCGTAGTCGAGAACGCGACGATCACTCGAGGTGAGCCATTGGACATCACGATCACGGAGGCATTCGACCTGGCTGGCGACCCGTTCGAGGAAGAGCGCGAGGCCACCATCAAGATGGACGACATCGGGGGCATCGACAACGAGACCACGTCGGTCGTATTCGACGGCGATGACACCGTCGACCTCACCGGAGTACTCGACGGTGAGACCACACTCGATATCGATGCCGACACGTACACGCTTGAGGTGACTGCCGAATCAGCTGAGGAGGAGTTCGAGCTAAACGTGGAAGACCTCTTTGCCGACGGTGACGGGAGCGCGGACGACCCTTACCTCATCGAAGACTGGGAGCACCTCGACAACACTCGATTCGTACTGGACGCGAACGTCACCCTGGCGAACACTCTCGATGCCGACACGCCCGGTTACAGCGAGGTTGCCAGTGAAAGCGCCAACGACGGTGACGGGTTCGAGCCGATTGGAGAGAACCTTGACGCCTTCGAAGGATCGTTCGACGGGGACGGATCGACGATTTCGGATCTGTACATCGATCGTACTGATGAGTCAGACCTCGTGGGTCTCTTCGGCCAGACGGGCGGGGCGGCCACTATCGAAGACGTCCACCTCGAGAATGCGACTGTTCGAGGCACATCGAACGTTGGCGGGCTCGTCGGCTCTGCAGACGGCACGGTCGCGAACGTCAGCGCGACGGTCGATGCCGAAGGAGACCCGGGCAGTGAACCTGGAGGTCCGTTCGAAATCGGCGGTCTCCTCGGGACCAATAGTGGCCAGGTCGACAACGCCACGGTTGAGGGCTCGGTCACTGTCGAAGACGGAAGCGAGGTCGGCGGCCTCGTCGGATACAGTGCGGAATCTGGCGGCGGAATTGGCGACATCACAGATTCCCACGCGTCCGTCACCGTCGACGCCGAGGACAGCACGAACGTCGGTGGCCTGCTCGGAAACGCTGGTCCGGGTGGCACAGTGAGTGTCTCGTCTGCGACAGGCACCGTCGAGGGCGAAGAGAACGTTGGCGGGCTCGTCGGCGTGGCCCAAAGCGACATCGACAGTTCGTTCGCCAACGGGACAGTTAGCGGGACCAAGAGCGTCGGCGGACTCGTTGGATCGAACAATAACGGTATCGTACAAGAGACGACTGCAAACAGCCCCGTCACTGGTGATGAGAACGTGGGCGGGCTCATCGGAGAGAACGCTGGCGACGTCTCGCAGTCGTATGCCACCGGCGGAATCGACGAAACGGGGGGCAGCATCGGTGGGCTGGTTGGATACGATGAGGGCGACGTCTCTGACTCCTACTGGGACGTCGACGCGACTACCCAGTTTGCTTCCGCAGGCTCAGATGCCGACGAGTACGGCCTGCGGACGGCCGAAATGACTGACCTGAATGCGACCGACACGATGGACAGCCTCGCCTTCCACGATAGTGAGGGGACCTGGTACGCTACCGACGACTACCCCGCCCTCGAGTGGCAAGAAACGGATCCCTTCTTTGAGGTAAACATCACTGAGACGAGCACACCAGCCGAAGAGGGAGACTCACTCAAGGTGACGGCCAATGTTACTAACTGGGCTGACAATGGTGACCAGCGCCTCACCCTCACGAGTGACGCGACATCGATCAATCTCGACGAGGATGACATTGACCTTGTCAGTGGTGAGCGTGCCGGCCCAGTTTCACTCACCTGGGACACTGAAACCGGTGACGCTGGAGATCACACCATCACCGTCTCGAGTGAGAACCATAGTGAGACCGAATCGGTGACTATCGAAACCGCGCCATCACCCTCACCATCGCCACCTGCCCCTGATCCTGCCGATATTTCGGTGACTGAGGCGACTCTCGAGAACACGACTGCCCTCGTGAACGGCCCAGTTCCGGTGAACACTACCCTCGAAAACAACGGAGACGAAGATGGCGAGCATACGGTCGTCTTCTACGCTGATGGCGATGCGTTCGCGAACGAAACCACAACGGTCGAAGGTGGCTCGAGTACGACAGTCACGGCGAACGAAAGTGTCGAGGAAGTTGGCACGTACACCATCACCGCCGATGACGTCGAGGCAGGAAACGTAACCGTTGATCGCCCCGCCTCGTTCGATCTCGAGGCAGTTTCGTTCTCCGAAGACGAAGTCAAACCCAGTGCGGCCGTGACACTTACAGCTGCAATTAATAACTCGGGGACGTTATCAGCTGACCGAAACGTCACCGTTGCCTATCTCGAAGACGGCAAAACAAACGAGACGGGTGAGGACTTAGACAACGAATCGCTCACACTTGAGGGTGGTGAAAACGAGACCCTCGAATTCGGTTTCAAGTCACCCACGACAGAGGGGAACGCGAGCTATCGCGTCAAGACGGGTAATGACGAGGCGATGGCAAATCTCTCGGTCATCGAAGACGAACAATCCAAGTTCACGATCATCTACGCGGACGCAGACTACGGGATTCTCGAACCCGGCGAAGAAGAACGAGTGATCGTCACCGTCGCCAACCAAGGCGACGAAGCAGGCGACGCAAACGTCGCACTTGATCTCGAGGGTGAAGAACAGTCAGAAACCCTCGAGTTGGACCCCGGAAGGGCCGACGATGCCGAGTTCTCGCTGAGTGCTCCCAACGAAGCGGGTGAGTACGAGTATACCATCACCGTCGGTGAGGAAGAAACAACCGAGACGATGATCGTCGAAGCACTAGAACCATCCGAGCCCGACTGGCGCGTGAGTGCCATCTATTCCGAGCCGACTACGGCTGTACCCGGGGAGGATGTGGACATCTGGGTCACAATCGAAAACGAGGGGGACGAAGATGAGACCGTCGAGGTCGAGTTCTATTTCGACGAGGAGACGTCGGAGATACAAACCTTCGATATCGAGGCCGGGGATGGCGAGCTCGTCGAAACTACTCTTTCGGCCCCAGAAGAGGAAGGTATGTACGACTTTGGGGTCGTAATCGCGGAAGGAGAGAGCTTTGTAGACGAAGTGGAGGGGACAAAATCTGTCTCCGAAGACGCTGGCTACGACGATGACGCTGACGACGGATCGGATGGTGAATACGACGATGGACAACCGGGCTTTGGAATCGTCGTGACCCTCGTGTCGATAGCCCTCTTGATATTTACAATCAGATATCGGCGACGGTGACTGCGTACCAGAACCACTTACAGCACTGACTATTCGCATATTCTATACAATAAGAACCACGGATCAACGGCCGTGTTGAGCCGGTCGTTCGCTCGAGATAGGTTTTCACCCCCGAGAGGGCGACGGGGCAACCAAATCACTGCTTCGTCGGAATGGACGATCACTCGAGAGCATCGCAGCAGCAAGCGTCTATGCGGTCTGTCGGTGCAACGGACTCGGACGAAGCCTCGAGGAGATCAGTCATGTAGCGGTGTGTTCACAATCGCATCTCGAGTGTGCGTATGCAGCGATGAACACCGAATTGGAACTGCCCACTGTCGTTCCACAGCCCCAGAGCGTTCTTCCACGACTCGCAAGCGAGCTAGGAGCACCAAATGACGTTCAACATCGAGCACTCGAGTTGGCGGCACTTGGAACGGAGGCCCGAATCACGACTGGTCGTCACCCACACGGATTCGCTTCGGCCTGTCTGTACAGAGCGGGACAAGAACGTGGCTGGCTGGTCACACAACAGGAACTCGCCGCGGTCTCGAACACGTCTCCGAAAACGATCCGAGCGCACAGAGATGCGCTTCTCGAAATTCTCGAGAGATAGAAAGCGGTGTGATGACGGTTGAGTTCGGCTCAGATCTACTGCTCGAGAGTCGGTGTCTGCAAGTCGCGTTTGTCGAGGGAACCTCGACAGGCTGTCAGACTACGTCTGACAACGTCGTTGGAGCAGGAAGCCCCTGCCTCAAGGAACCAGCTTTTGCTGGTGAGTAGGCAGGGGTAGTTCACTGGGGCAGTCAGCGTGACTCACGTGGCGTCCGTCTTCCCGTTATCGTCGTTGAGCCACTGCAACACTGGGAAGCGATCGGGATCAGCTTGGGTGACCCACGTTTCCTCAAAATCTAGCGCGTTCATGTTCTCCGCAGCCCTCTCACCTTGCATCTCGTCGGTTGACAGCCCAACCACATTTCGGTCGCCCTCGCCGTCTCCGACTCCCTCCGTCTGACCCGTCGCCTCGGTGTCCCAGTAGCCCGAAGATACCACAGCGTCTTGCTCCCCGGCGAATCCGCCACTAGTATCGTCGCCAATCACATCGACGGCAGCCCACGATCTCACCACCTCGCCTCCGGCGTTCGCTCCAACAAAACCGCCGACCTGGTCTTCACCAGTCACGTCACCACCAGCACACGATTCCAACACCTCACCGGTGTTCCGCCCGACGAAACCGCCGACCGAGGTCTCACCAGTGATATCGGCCGCACACGTAAACGACTCCAACACTTCTCCGTCTCTGTTCTCCCCAACTAGGCCGCCAACAGTACGCTCGCCCGTGATGTTGGCTTCACACACAGATGACTCCAACACTTCTCCCTCCTCGTTCCTCCCGGCGAGGCCGCCGACATTACGCTGGCCCGTAATATCGGCGTTAGTGACTGTGATATTCTTGATTGTCCCCATATTCCAACTGAAGAGCCCCATCCCTACATGCGATGTCCACCGGCGGTCAATCTTTAGGTCAGCAATTTCGTGGCCGTTTCCGTCAAACGTGCGGTTAAATGCCGACGTAGCATTGCCGGACGGCCGGTTCCCGATCGAGAGCCAGCCCCCATCAGAATTGCCGACGTGTTCGTCGTAGCCCGCGGTTGCTTCATCAAGGTTGGTGATCAGAACGTATTCATCGATGTCAGGGTCCTCGTCGCGGACGGCATTGAGGTCGTGCCAGTCTTCAATTTCCTCGACACCATCATCAGAACCCAAACACCCCGTGACTGCGACTGTACTCACAGCACTGGCAACAAGGAATGCTCGACGATCCAGACCGTGTCGACCGTGTTCCGGGGAGGATCTATCGTTCACACTATTATTTTTAACACACTTGGTATAAGAAAGACGAGCTATATCTTCTGGGAGAGTGAATCCGAAAAGCGCGTTATTCGCTCTCGAGGAGTTCGTCGACGTATTGATCTTCCCACTCACGGCGGGCTTCGATCTCACGTTGACCACGTTTAGTTAGTGTGTAGAAGTTCGTTCGACGGTCTTCCTGGCCTTTCTCGACGAGGCCTTTGTCAACGATTGTATCGAGGTTCGGGTACAACCGACCGTGGTGAATCTCCTTTTCATAGTAGTCCTCGAGTTCGTCTTTGATTGCGAGCCCGTGTGGTTCATCCTGACCGGCAACAGTGTACAAGAGGTCGCGCTGGAAGCCTGTGAGATCGTACATACTGAGACTTTATCTATCGAAGACTAAGTAATTGGTGAAAAATGATACTGACCAGTAGTTAGGCTTTAGACTCTTTGATTAAGATAGTGTCTGGAACTCAGATCTCGTCTTCACCAACGGTCGTGATGCGCAGTTTCTCGTTCACTTCGTAGAGGTAACCACGCTCAATCAGCCGTGTCACTGCGTACTCAGCATCTCCCTGCTCGAGGTCGATCTCGTTGGTGGTTCGTAACAGCGAAATAGTATCGTCGCGCTCGAGTCCTGGGACCTGGCTATTCTTGTCATCATGTCCCTGCTGAGCAATCGCGTCGGTGAGGACATCATATACCCCCATAACCCACTTTGAAAGTGGTGGACGAGGATCGGTAGCCAAGGACATCTGTCTGGACACCTAGTACTAGCCGATTCGGTGTACTCCTGCTTAATTCTACTCCCCAAATTCAGCACTCATGGCAGGCCGAAAGTCGCCTATGGCCTCGAGACGGGACACATAGAGTCAAAACCCATCACACACACACCCATTTCCAATTGATCAACAAGAAATGAGAGCGCCAGACAACGATCTAGTCTATAATAGTAGAATCGTATTTTCTGACTCAGAATGTGGTAGCGATGTTATTGATGTTGTGACGAGAGCATATTGAATAACGATCCGAGAATGAAAGAAGCTACTGCCGAAGAAGTCAGAGACGCAATCCTGGCCCTCGAGGATGACGAGGACGCCGAAGACACTGACGAAATCATCATTGCTGACGAGTGACCGGAGGTGAGGTCAAGGGTCCAGTTCGACCGTCCCGTCTCTGTAGTGTCCCCAAGGGGACAAAGCCGAAAAATACATTGCCACGCCGCTGGCAGGGGTGAAGATATCTTCCTCATGGCGCAAGGAACGACAAGGGATCAGATCTGAAGCATCGCTCTCAATCGGGCAATACGGAAAGAGGGAGCCGTGTACCCTGCCGATGTAGCCGAAAAGGTGGATGTGTCAGAGCGAACGGCTCGAGACTGTCTTAAGTCGATTGCTGGAACCACGAGATGAGAGGGAGTATGGAAGGATGATCCGTCACGATTTGAGTTCCGCCGACGTGATGAACAGGACTCGGTTGTTGACTGTTGAATTGACTGATTCACCGCCTTTAGGAGATCACAGACCACCCCGTAGTGTTGGTAGGTAGTGAAACCTCGAGCGACAGTAATTCGGTCGAGTAACCGCTGGCTGGGTGCAATCCGAGCAAGTGCAGTTGTTGTAGCGTGGCCATTTCCATCAACCCAAAAGGCAGGCCCATTGTAGAGGAGGAGATGATCGAGGACAAGCGACTGTAAGACCGGAACCCCTCGGTCGCCGTCGACGTCCAGGAGCGTCATGCCACCCTCGAGAGAGGGCAGTAGGAGATCATCAGTCGCCGGGTCCGCTCGCTTGACGAGGTCGCGATTGTGATCGGCACCTCGAGTCTGTCGATCGGTCACAAACTGGTTCGACATCGACGTGTCGTTTCTAGACATACTCGACTAGACATCCACTCTTCCAATAAGCCGAAGCGTGTGGCTTCCATGTTTCAAGGAATGCTGATAAAGCGATATTTCGACGCTCTATGCCTGTGTTCCGTATTTTGACCGTCGTTTCCGAGATGGTTTCCTGATTTGGACCGTTCTCGATCTTAACCAACAACTGGCGATAACATACAGCGTTGTGGGTTAACTCTCACAGTTCCAGGATGGCAGCTATCTTCGATATAGCACATCGAAACAGATTCTACAGGCTGTCCGATCCGAGCAATCAGCTTCCTCGCTCCTCACGGTCGGTGATGACTTCGTTCGTAACCCGGTCGCCTGAACTGATCGCTCCTTCCATGAAACCCCGCCACTCGAGTGCGGTCTCTGAACCAGCCCAGTGTACGCGACCGACCGGTTCACGGAGCACGTCGCCGCAGGTTGTAAGCGTCCCCGGTGTCATCGCTGCATTATAGCCGCCTGTCGACCACTGTGTCTTTGACCAAACCTCGTCGGTGTACGTCACTGGTTCGTTCGCTCGAGGCCCGAAGTAGCGACTGAAGTCCTCGAGTACCCGTTCACGGCGCTCGGCCGTGGGTCTATCGCCCCACTCGAGGGCGTTGGCTCCGGCGATGAACCCGACGAGGAGACCCCGATCCGTCTTGGAATGGGTCCCGTCTGCAATCTCCGTCACTACACCGTCGGCTGAAAGCACCGATCCCGAGTAGCCATCATCGCGCCAGAATGGCTCCTCGTACGCAGCAAAACATTTGATAATTGAGCCCATTGGCATTCGCTGGATCAGCCCTTGCCGACGGGCGGGGAGCGGTGGTTCGTGGTCAATGCGTCCGATCAGCGGCGGCGGAATAGCGATGATCGCATCCGAGACGGCATACCTCCCGTCGTCAGAACTAATCGTTACATCACCACCTCGTCGATCAATCCGGCGGACTGGTTCGGACAGTCGAATCGCCTCGACGAGGTCATCAGCCAGTCCTCGGGCGAGCTGCTGGGTGCTTCCAACGAGGCGGTACTCTTCGGCGGCACTGACAGAATCGGCGTTCATTCCGAATCCGCCGGCTGCGTCGACGGTGTCGAGGAGGTACAACAGTGAGATCTGGCTCGGTTCAACGGTGTACTCGGCCCGAACGAACGCGTCGAACGCCTCCCGTGCGGCCTCGGTCTCCATTGTCTCTCGTTTCCACGATTCGAGGGTCGTTGCGTCCCACTTGTCGGAATCGGGTCCCTGGTGAGGGACGTCCCGTCGGAGTGTCTCAATCTGCTCGAGCGCTTCTCGCAGTTCCGCGGCTGATTCTGGTGGCAGCGCCTGGAACCGATTCTCGTGATCGAACAACTCCCCGATAGCACCGATTCTATCGGTACCTGAATCGTACTGCTCGCACAACTCGAGATTGAACTCTTCGACCAGCCCGAGAACACGTTCGTGCTCGGCGCCGATCCACTCTGCGCCACGGTCGATTTCGTCGCCGGTCGACAGTGAGCCCGCAGCTGTTCGGCCACCGACACGCTCTCTTGCCTCGAGGACGACCACCTCGAGTCCCATGTCGGTCAATTCTCTCGCCGCTGTCAGCCCAGCAAGCCCCGCACCGACGATGCCGACATCATAGTGTTTGGTTGCTCGAGAAGCAGTCATATGCGGCTCGTGTATCCGTCCGAAAATAGCGTTTAGGGTTGCAATTTCTGGACTTGGTCGACTCGAGGCAGTGAATGAAACATTCGTTGACTGGACGGCAACCTCCAACAGTGGAGGGCTTATCCGGACGGGGTACATCTAGGGTGTAATGAGTTCGACACCGCTGACGGACACTCTCCGAAATACACTCGCAATCTTCGAGGAAGGCGGGGCGCCTCGGACGACGACCGAGGTCGCCGAACAGTTCGACCTTGGTCGGCGGAGCGCCTACGAGCGACTGGAGCGCCTCGTCAACCACGATCAACTCGAAACCAAGAAAGTCGGTGGAAACGGGCGCGTCTGGTGGCGGCCAGTTGCGGACGAAAGAGCGACTACACGAGGTGCGCAAGATAGCGACCTCGGTGAGGTCTTCGATCGAATCTCGGACAGTTTCTACGCCCTTGACGATGAACTCCGCTTTCGCTATCTGAACGACACCGCAGCAGAGCTTTTTGGACTGGATGAGGATGCAATTGGTTCGGACATTCACACCGTGAATCTCACGGAGACGTTCGAGAACGCGCTGTACGAAGCTCTCGAAACGAAAGAGCCCGTAACCTTCGAAGACTACTATCCGCCGTGGGACGAGTGGTTCCACAATGCCATCTATCCCTCAAAATCAGGCCTGTCGGTATTCTCCCGCGACATCACCGACCGGAAGCAACGCGAACGGGAACTGGCCCGCTACGAAACGATCGTCGAAACGAGTCCGATCGGTATCACGATCGTCGGCAACGATGGCGAGATGCAGTTCGCCAACGACCGTGCTGAGGAAATATACGGTCGGAGCAAAGCCCAGATCGACTCCCTCAGCTTCGACGATTCCGACTGGAGGGAAGTCGACGCTGACGGCGACCCGCTCTCGCGCGACGAGAAGCCCTTCCCGCGGATCATGAAGTCCGAAGAACCGCTGTTCGACCAGGTCCATGGCGTATCAAGACCGGGAGGGGAGCGCGTCTGGATCTCTATCAATGGGGCACCGGTCTACGACGATTGCGGAGAGATCGAGAGCGTCGTGTTCAGTACCGAAGACATCACTGACCAACGGGAACAACAACGCGCGCTCGAGGAGAGCGAACGTCGCTACCGGACGCTCGCCGAAAACTTCCCGAACGGGGTCGTCACCCAGTTCGACGAGGAGCTTCGGTACACGCTTGCCGAGGGGCAGGCATTCGACTACCTCCCACATTCGCCCGACAACGTCGAAGGTCTGGGCCGACGACGTGGCCGAAACGATTGAACCCCTGTATCAGGCCGCACTCGAAGGCGAAAAGCAGTCCGTAGAGGGCGAGTCCGAGGAGCGCGACTGGATTCTCCATGTCGTCCCCCTCGAAGATCAGGATGGTCAGATCCACGGAGGAATGACGATAGCACTCGACATCACCGAACGCAAAGAACACGAACGTGCGCTCGAGGCGTCCGAACGGCGTTATCGGACGCTCGCCGAAAACTTCCCGAACGGTGCAGTCGGCCTGTTCGACGATGACCTGCGGTACACGGCCGTCGGCGGAGAGTTGCTGGACGTGGTCAGTGTCTCTCCGGAGGATCATATTGGAAACAGCGTCTACGACATCTACCCGGACGATCTCGTCGAGGAGAACGAACCGTACTTCGAGGCCGCGCTGGAGGGCGAGGCGAACTCGTTCGAGGTCGAGTATCTCGATCGAAACCTGTTCGTCTACACCTTGCCCGTCAGAAACGCTGACGACGAGGTCTACGCGGGGATGATCGTCGTGCAAGACGTCACCGAACGACGGGAGTACCAGCGCAAACTCGAGGAATCGAACGAACGCCTCGAACAGTTCGCCTACGCCGCCTCCCACGACCTGCAAGAGCCGCTGCGGATGGTGACGAGTTACCTCCAATTGATCGAGAATCGGTATGGGGATGCACTCGACGAAGACGGTGAAGAGTTCCTCGAGTTCGTCGTTGACGGCGCCGAGCGGATGCGCGAGATGATCGACGGACTGCTCGAATACTCCCGAGTCGAGACGCACGGCGATCCGTTCGAACCGGTCGATCTCAATGATGTCCTTGATGACCTTCATCAAGATCTGCGGCTGCAAATCGAGGAGAGTAACGCCGATATCACAACTGACGATCTCCCGCGTGTCGATGGCGACGACAGCCAGTTGCGCCAAGTCTTCCAAAACCTGCTGAGTAATGCGATCGAGTACAGCGGGGACGACCCGCCGCAGGTCGATATTTCTGCCAGGCGTGATGACGACCAATGGATCATTTCAGTACAGGACAACGGTATCGGGATTGATCCAGATAAACAGGAGAGAATCTTCGAGGTGTTCCAGCGACTGCATACACACGAAGAACACTCGGGGTCGGGTATCGGCCTCGCACTCTGCCAGCGAATCGTCGAACGTCACGGCGGTGAGATCTGGCTCGAGTCAGGGCCAGACGAGGGCTCCACGTTCTCGTTTACGCTTCCTGTCGCAGGCGGGAACAAGACGTGACTTTTCTGTACGGAGCGATCACCACTTTCGCAAATCAAGCCAACTCTCGTGCAACATTCGCGCCCTGTACTCAGCAGAGACTGAACGTTCTACTCAGATTCTGTCAGAAACCGCGTGCTGAATCCAGAGGATGAGTCCAGCACTACCGTCAGTAGGATGCGAAAGATGAGCGAGGATCGAGCCACGCCGATTCAGATGCCAGAACATCGATGTCGGCGCTCGCGTCACTCGAGCGGCTCGGCTTCGGGGAACTGATAGCTCCCGTCGAGAATCTCCTCGCGGGGCCCATAGAGCCGGACCAGGTAAAACCAGTCCTCTGGGGTGTAGAGGTAGTTCGGTTGATCGGGGTCACCGCCGAAGTGGATCGTGATACTGCCGTCGTCGTCCGGCTCTGCAGTCACGTTGTTGAACGAGTACGCGTCGTACTCGTTTTCCTCGAGAAACCCCTCGCTGTTGTAGACGGTGACCGACCAGAATCCGTCGACGGGGACGTCGTCGACGGTGAATGTGTATGGCGTGTCACCGTCGTTCTGGTCGGGGACCGCTGGCATATAGATCGTGTCTGGCTCCGGAACGCCGCTCGGTGTCACACTGGCGAGCAAGTACTTCACGGGGTCGACCTCGTCGGCGTCGCCAATCGCGTCGCTGAAGTCCTCCATCGTTTTCATGACGGTAACGAGCGCGCCGAAGAGTTCGTCATGTTCCTGGCGATCCCAGTTGGGGACTTCGAACGTGCCGGCCGAGTCCTGGCTCACTGAGAGTTCGTCCTGTAATCCATGGACGGTCTCTACGTCGTCCGGATCGGTCGGGTCGACGAACGTGCGGATCATGACCCACGTGTACCGCGTCCCGATCTCGTCCTGAGTCAACGTGTACTCGCCGGGATCGTGGTGCGTCTCTTTCACATACGCGTCCTCGTCGAGGACGACCATCGACTGATGGCGGTCACCGACGTCCGGTTTGGTAATGGTGACCGGCTCGGTCAGGTCGAAGACTCCACTCGAATAGAACGTGTCACGGTTGGGTAAGGCCAAGAACCGCACGTCAGGGTCAACTACCGTTCGGAAATGATGAAGCTCGCCGAACCCGCCCTGTTCGACAAGGTTCTCCATTATTAGATGTATCTCTGACCGTGGAAAGTTCTCCCACGTCACTGGGACTGTCTCGTCAGCTGCTGACGTCTCGTTTTCAGCCCCCTGACTGTTCTCCTCCGAGGGATTTTGGCTGGCAGTGACACTGCTACCACCCAGCGCGAGCAGTCCGGCGAGACCTGCCCCGCGAAGCGCGGTTCGGCGCGTTGCCCGCAACAATTCGGCGTTCGATTCTGGCGTCGTATGGTGTGTTTCGTTGCTCATGGCTCATGCCGCTCCGAGTGGCCCACCGCAGCGGTTGGAACCGACTCACACGTTCGCACTCCTCCATTCCATATAATACAGTAGCGAGACTCGAGAAGAGTTTCATGACATGATCACAGTGTTATAAGACGAGAGTGGATCGCCGTTCCCGGCTCACGTTCACCGTTGAAAACGCAGTCTCTTCTGGATGGCCAGTGACGCTCAGATCGGCGTGTGCACGGACCACTTCGGGCCCGCCGACGTGGTGAATAGGGTCACCAGCCGGCTGTCCTCGGGTCCATAGCTTAGATCCGAGACGTAGACTTCGAGGACATCGGTGATCCCCTTGGGGCCAACGTCGATCAGAACGAGGCCACGTTCCGTCTCGACGGGTGTGGCGTGCTTGGCAGCTCGAGGTCGCCGTACTCGACGGTGGACGCCAGGGCGTGAACGTATCCTGATTCTCCCATATCGGGAGATTCGATCAGCGGCCCAACGCGTTCGATATCGAGGCTCAGAACTGTCTCGGCCAGCGCCTGCAAGTGGTTGCACTATTACCGATATCGCCGTTGGTGACAATTGCATGACTGAATCTCCCCTGAGTCGACGACGAATTATTCAGATCGGCGGCGGCCTCGTGGTGGTCAGTGGCGTCGGAGGTACTACGGCCGCCTCGAGTGACCACGAACCAACCGACCAGCCAACCGATACCGGCTTCCGGACGCGAAGTGCACACCTCTCACCCGATGCACCTACCATCGACATCTACGTCGACGGAGAGCGGGTTCGCGAGGACATCTCGTACGGAACGGTCACCGACTACCGCGACCTCGAACCCGGTACGTACTCGGTCCAGGTCGTGCCCACCGGTGAAGACCCGTCCGAAGCAGTGCTCGAAGAGACCGACGAGATCGACGACGCGGATTCCACTCTCGCGGTAGTCGGTGAAGTGGCCGCCGAAAACCAGCCCCTCGAGGCACTGTTTCTCGACGATGATAACAGCCCGGTCGATCCGGGTACCGCTCGCGTTCGCGTCCTTCACGCTTCACCCGACGCGCCTGCGGTGGACGTGGTTGCCGGTGAAAACGGGGACACGCTGTTCGAGAACGTCGCGTTCGGCGAGTCCGGCTACGTCGAAGTCCCCGAAGGAGAGTATCCGCTCGCCATCTATCCGGCAGGCGACCGAGAGACCAGCGTCTTCGAAGTCGACGTGTCCCTCGCCGGTGGAACCGTCTACTCCGCGTTCGCGATTGGCTACCTCGAGCCGGAGGAAGCACCCGCCGATGAGCCGTTCGAGATCCTTCTCACGGAGGATTCCCTCCCGGACGACGAGAACGTTGAGTCGGACGAAGCGAAGCTCAACGAAGACGAGCCGGAGAAAGAGCCTGAAGAGGAACTGAAAGAAGACGAACCAGAGAAAGACGAGACAGAGAAGAAGGCTACGTGATGCTGCCGCCTGCCCGCCGTGGAACATTCTTGCTGCTATGGGGGAGTGAACGTTTTCACGCAGGTACAGACGAACGGTTGAGCAAGTGATGCGGATAACCGCTGTTATTCGTGACCGTTCACGAAATACTACAAATCATTCTCGAGCCGGTAGTTCCAACCTCCTTTTTCAGGAAATAGGACGTACAATAGTGAAATGAGACAATCATTGAACCCGCTTCGATCGGTGCTACACGTGATACGGTACGTCTCCAATGGACGACTCCGGATGCCGAACGACCGAGTCGGTGACGTTGTAAGGACTGCTGACGGCCAGTCGTTTACCATCTACCGCGAAACAACCGTCGAACGACCAGCCGACGAATCGTCAGTATCGGAAGCCGTCCTCGCGTTCCAGTTTCAACTCCGGTTCATGCCGGCTCCGAGTGTTCCCTATGCAACGCGAGTGTTCGAACCGCTCTCTTTCCTCACGACGCCCTTCTTCGCCGGGTTACCCGGATTTCGGACGAAGCTGTGGCTATTCGACCACGATACTGGCGACTACCTCGGGATCTATCAGTGGGAGACGTTGAACGATGCGAGACGCTACGCCCAAGCACTTCAGAAACTTATGGCCGTGCTTTCGTCGCCGAATTCGCTCTCGTACGAAATCGCTGAAGAGATGTCGCTCGACGAGTACCTCGCTACTCGTTCTCCGAACCCGCGTCACTCGAGTGGTTCGGCCTCGGGAAACTGATAGCTCCCGTCGAGAATTTCCTCGCGCGATTGCTAGAGCCGGATGATATAGAGCCACTCCTCCGGGTGTAGAGGATGTTCGGGTTGTCGGGATTCCCGCCGAGATAGATCGTGAAAGAAGCTTCTGACGGCCGCGGGACGCCGGTCCACCTCGACGCAGATTCCTATCGCTTGTGTCGTGTTTCATCTGGCGAGGTACTCGCTATCACGTTCCGCAATACTGATCTCGTACCAACGACCGACGAACAATAATCAAGAAATTCTGTCACCGATGGTCTCAAGAGGGTATCTACACAGTGTTTTGAAAGGAACGATAGTAATGCAGATTCCCGACACCCTACGATGTCTATTCAGTGCTAGCGTGACAGAACAACGCGATTCGTACGTTATTGAAATTCCTAAGTCTGAGATTACAACCGGAAATATTCAAGAGGACGGAGTATATCGCGTTGGACTGTTTGAAACGGAAACCACTCCTGACGAGGACAGTACACAGAGACCAGAGGAAGACACTCTAGAGCCACCTGTTTCGGAAGGCGAAACTCGAACTGTAGACATTGAAGGTCTCGGAGAGCAAGGTGATGGCGTTGCTCGTGTCGAGCGAGGCTATGTGATCATTGTCCCCGATACGGAGAAGGGAGAACGAGTGACCATCGAACTCACGGATGTCACAGAAACAGTTGCCTTCGCCGAGGTTATCGAACGCGAGGACTATTATCTGTGAACTGATTCTCACTCAGCAGCGTTAGCTGTGAATTCCCATTGCAGCGATTTGCTCTTGATAGCGATTTCGGATCGTGACCTCAGTTACTTGCGCAACATCCGCGACTTCACGCTGGGTCTTTTTGCTGTTGCAAAGGAGCGAAGCGGCATAGATGGCCGCTGCGGCATATCCAGTCGGTGATTTGCCTGACAGTAACCCTTTCTCGGCTGTCGTATCGATGATTTCGTTGGCTTTCGCTTGGACCTCTTCGGGAAGTTCGAGTTCAGAACAGAATCGAGGGACGTATTTCTTCGGATCGACAGGCTCCATCTCGAGGCTTAGTTCCTGTGAGATGTACCGATATGTGCGGCCAATCTCCATCCGGTCTACTCGTGAGACAGCCGCAATTTCGTCCAGGGATCGTGGGATCCCTTCCATCCGACAGGCAGCGTATAACGTACTGGTAGCCACACCTTCGATTGAGCGGCCTCGGATGAGGTCCTCATCGAGTGCACGTCGATAGAGGACGCTTGCAACCTCTCGGACAGAGCGGGGCACACCTAGGGCAGAAGCCATTCGATCTGTCTCAGAGAGCGCAAACTGGAGGTTTCGTTCGCCGGCATCCTTTGTTCGGATCCGCTCTTGCCATTTCCGCAGTCGATTCATTTGCGTGCGCTTTTCCGAGGAAAGTGATCGACCGTAGGCGTCCTGGTCTTTCCAGTCGATTGTCGTCGTCAGCCCCTTATCGTGCATTGTCTGGGTCGTCGGCGCACCAACACGTGATTTGCTGTCACGCTCGGCTGCGTTGAACGCTCGCCATTCTGGCCCTCGGTCAATCGCCTCCTCTTCCAAAATCAGACCACAGTCCTCACAGCTAATTTCGCTTTCATCCGAACTTCTGGTGAGCGTCGTTGAATCACATTCAGGACAGGATCGAACGCCTTCCTGTCCAGTGGTTTCATCCTCAGTTTCGTCCTCACGCTCTTTCTGGCGGGTCAGGCGTTCCATTACCCGGAATAAATCGTTCTATACGGTTAAACACTGGGTGCCGTATGAGACGAGAACATGCAAACGCCCGGCAGCGAAACAGCCGTGAGCGGCCCGGAACGTGAAGAAGGTAGTGGGTGATCGGTGTATGTTCCCACAATTGTTGAGGTGCGAGTTGGATGAACGTTGACAGTGAAACCGTTCCCCATTAATCAATCTGTCAATATCCAGAAGCAGTCACGTCGTCGTCCCCGACCAAGGTCCTGTATGACTCGATCGATCGCAGCTCCCTCGACGGAGTCCAGCGAAATGTCGACCGAGAGGGGGTCGTACACAGCAGCGGCGTCGTAAAGTATAATCGTTCGATAACCCTCACATCGATATCCCCCGTCTAACTCTGTAAGCGCCACAAGTGCGATGACGTAGGGGCGGTGAGAACCATCATCAAACGAGACAAACAAGTCATACCAATCTCTCTTCCAGCTTCTGCTGGATATTCGTTGGCTGACTTTGATTCTATACCACACATATCTGATGTTTTCTAATATATCTATGATAGCCGACCATATATGAGAACCTACTAAAGCGACTCAGCAGTGTCGAGTCGCTTGACCAAACTATAGATTGTCTGTAGCTAAACGTCGTCCCACTTGGCTAGCTCAGTCTCGTGAGATTATCTTTGGACATGTTTTCTAAGAGCCGTTAAATCAGCTCGTTCACCCATATTTTCGGGTCTCTTGTACTTCCTCGGTCGAAATTTCGTCGAAATGATCCACCGTATCCACGACCACTCGATGGGTGAAACGTGCTAACGGTTACTGTAGTATCTCTCGCCGGATGATTTCTTCAAATAGTTATTTCTATATAACTGTAATTATCATAATTATCGATTGCTCAATGAGCTATCGAATTTGGGTTTTCGATTGCAATAGCCAGCAACTCAATAGGGGTCGGTGGCTCGTCCCGATCAAGCGGACTGCCAACGAGCGCACTCTCCGCAGGAACCGGATTGAGCGCTCTCTCACCCAGTTGGGTTCGACACGATGCCCCAGGTGCAGTAACGACCGACGCGTCACTATCTGCAATCTGCTCGAGCAGAAGGTCGGCGATTGACTGACTCATCGAGTAGTGTTCGGCCTCGTAGCCGAACGTCCCAGCCATGCCACAACAGGTCGAATCGAGCGGGTCGACGGCGTAGCCAGCCCGTCGTAACACGCCGACGGCGTGATGATCCTTCGCGTGAGCCTTCTGATGGCAGTGGCCGTGGTAGGCCAGCGACTCGCTGGGGGCGTTCCAGTCGATGTTCTCGTCAAGACGGAACGTATCGAGATACTCACAGACGCCGTAGCTGTTCTTTGCAACCGTCTCGACGCGGTCGCCCGACAGCAAATCCAACGCGTCGGACTGGAACATGACCGCATCTGATGGCTCAGCGAGGACAACGTCCCACCCGTCGTGGACTCGAGGAGCGAGTTCTGCGACGTTTGTTTGCATCGTCTCGCGAGCCTTGTCGATGAACCCCTTCGAGAGCGCTGGTCGACCGCTGTCGGTTCGCTCCATGACGTCGACATGAACACCGGCAGCCTCGAGCACCCTGATCGTCGCTTTCCCGACGTCTGGGTGGCTGTAGTTCGTGTGCGTGTCAACGACGAAGACGGCGTTCCGGTCGGCCACGGATTCGGGGACGCGTGACCCACCGCGGGCGTCGAACCAGTGCTGGACAGTCTCCCGGTGAAACGTTGGAAGCGAACGCTCTCGGGCGATACCGACGGTCTTCTCGGCGATGGTTCGCGACCCCGGGAGCGACGTGACAACGTTCGAGACGGGGGCGAGTGTACTGGCGATTCCCGCGAGCGTGTCGAAGTTCGCAAAAAGTCGATCACGGAGACTCGAGCCGTGTTCCTGATGGCGGGAGTGCATGACCTCGGTCTTGAGCTTGGCAAGGTCGACCTCACTCGGACAGTCGTGTTTGCAGCCCTTGCAGCCGATACAGAGGTCGAGCACCTCTTCGGCAAATTCGTCGTCGGTGGGATCGTCGGGCAAGTCACCGCTCATGGCCTGGCGGAGCATGTTGGCTCGGCCGCGGGTGCTGGTAAGCTCCTCGTCAGCAGCTCTGTAGGTCGGACACATGACACCGCCGGTCGTCTCCTGAGAGCCCCGACAGCTACCACAGCCGTGACAGAGTTCGACCATGCCCTGCATCCCGTTTTCGTTGGACCAATTCAGTGATGGGTCAACGGATGGGTCATAGCTGTACTCCTCATCGTATCGCAGGTTCGCCGTCATATTGTGGTTGCCACAGACGTTGCCCGGATTGAGCAGCCAGTCAGGGTCGAACGCTGACTTCAGACTCCGGAACGTCTCCCAGAGATCATCGCCGTAGAGTTTCCGGTTCCACTGTGTTCGAGCGCGACCGTCGCCGTGTTCGCCGGAGACGCTGCCGCCGAAAGAGACGACCATATCGGTCACCTCGTCAGCGATAGCGACCATGTCCTCGCGGTCGGCGTCGGCTTTCGTATTCACGAGTGGCCGCACGTGAAGCACACCGGGTCCGGCATGCGCGTAGAACGCCGCGTCGACGTCGCGGTCCCGGTCGGCCAACAGCGACTGGAACCGCTCGACGAACTCCGGAAGGTGTTCAGGCGGGACCGCACAGTCCTCGATAAAGCTGATATGTTTCTCGTCGCTCGTCCGTGAGAGCAAGATCGGCAGCCCGGCCTTGCGCAACGTCCAGAACTGCTCCCGGTCGGGTTCGTCGTGTGCCTCGAGGCCGGCAACGGCGTACTGATCATCGGCCGTTGGGCGGTCGTCTGGAGGCATCACCCCGGAAGCGAGGTCAGGGTCAGGAACCCGATCCATGAGGAGTCCGGCCGTCTGCTCACGTCCGTGATCGTCATCCGTGGCGTAGAACTCGACCAGCAACGCTGCAGAGACTCCGTCGGGAACCAGTGCTGCAACATCCTCGAATCCAGCTGTGTTCCGTGCCAGCCCCAGGAGGACGTCATCGATCAGCTCGACCGCTGCGGGCTCGTGTTCGAGGACGTGCTGGACGTCGGTAACGGCCTCGAGGACGCTCTCGTAGAATAGCAGCGACACTGCCTTCGTCTCGGGAACTGGCTCGAGGGAAATTTCGGCTTCGGTGATAATGGCGAGGGTGCCCTCGCTGCCAGCCAGCAAACGGGCAAGATTGACGACACCCCGTTCGGCTTCCTCGACAAGCACGTCGAGGTTGTACCCCGAAACGTTGCGCTTCAGATCAGGGAACCGTTCGCGGACCTCGTCGGCGTCCTCGTCGATAATCCGGACGACCTCGGCGAAGACGCACTCGAGGATGGTGCCCTCGGGATCTGCACGAGTTCGGAGTTCCTCGAGGTCGATTTCGCCGAGTGTCGCGACGGTGCCGTCGGCCAGAACGACCTCGCACTCCTCGACGTAAGCGTCGGTCTTGCCATAGACGAGTGAATGGGCACCCGTCGAGTTGTTTCCGATGGCACCACCGATGACGCTTCGGTTGCCCGCGGCCGGGTCGGGTGCGAACTTCAGTTCGTGGGGTGAGAGCGTGTCGTTGAGTTCGTCGAGGATAACGCCTGGCTGGACCCGCGCCCGTTGTTCGTCCGGTTCGACAGAGACGATGTCATCCATATATCTGGTGAAATCGAGGACAACCGCCTCGTTGACTGCCTGTCCCGCAAGGCTGGTGCCGCCACCGCGAGGCAGCACTGGAATCTCGCGGTCTGCACAGTACTCGACGACGGCAGCGACGTCTTCAGTCGACGTCGGGAAGACGACACCGATGGGCGTCATCCCGTACGCGCTCGCGTCGGTCGCGTACAATTGGCGGGTATAGCTGTCGAAACGGACGTCGCCCGCGATCAGGTCCTCGAGATCGGCAACCAGTCCGGGTTGGGCAACCTCGCCCGAAGCGTAGTCGTAGTTCGCTCGAGTGTCGGCGTCGGGGCTCGAGTCTCCTCGGTTGAACGAATTCGAATTCGCCGTCATATCGCCCTCGCTCCAACTGGGAGCCCGTGTTCGATTCGTGTTCGACACCGCACGAGGTCAGAATTAACTCGCACAAGCACCGCTGCTGGCGTGGTCCGCATTCGCATGGGTACTCTATCTCTCCGGACAATCGAGTTAGTGGTTTCGGTCCCCCTACTCATTCGTTGAACCCAAACCATGGTAGTGTCCTATGAGACACCACTGCTGGTGGAGAACATAAGTTCAGGTACGTGTTCGGGGGTAGCCTTATTTCAGTTCGGCGGAGATGATCCTCCATATGAGTTACACGCGAACGTGGACAGTTCGGTTCTCGGATACAGACCCGTTCAGCATCGCCCACTACCCCCGGATGATAGACGCAATTCACGAGACCTCCGATATGTTCATGGAGGAGATCGGCTGGTCGTTCTGGGAGATGACCGAACAACACGAAATCGGGCTCCCGCTCGTCTCGATGGACTTCGATTTCAAACAGCAAGTGAGCGGTGGAGATCAAGTTCAGATCGAACTGACGACCGATGTCGGCACCTCGAGCGTTCAGTTCGTCTATACTGGGACCCACGATGGGGCCGTCGTGTTTACCGGCACGGAGCACCGGGTCTGCGTTCCAGTCGGCGGCGATCAGAGTGTCCCAGTTCCGGACGAGTTACGCGCTGCGCTGAAATCGACCTCGGAATAAGACCCGTTCTCCCGCCGTCTCAGCCCTTCTAATTGTCTTTGCAACCGCTCCTGGCTCGTTCTGACTCGTGAGGGAAGAGACCTGTCCAAAGAACTGAGACAGGTACTGTGTTCGCCAATAGAGAACACATTGTGAGACAATAACAAGGATAGTCGGCGTCATTTTACTAAAGTACTTGTGTAAACAATTTAGAGCCAGGATTTCCGCTCATCAGCCGAATACCAGCACCTCAGCTTCGTATAGCGAAGTTTTCTGATAGGGAATCCAGTCCGTTTCATAATAGCGAACGCCTCTCTGTCCATCCCCCATATCATATCAGTGTTTTTTCGAAAGTGATTATGTAATCGGAGATAAACCACATTTATCATGAAGGAGCGCGCGGACGATGGACGGGCCATCAAATCGAACGAAACGCTGTTCGCTATCGTCGAAACACTCACAGAAACCGGCGGTGCGGGCGTCACCGAACTCGCAGACCGACTCGACCTCGCCAAGAGCACAGTCCACAAGCATCTGGTCAGCCTCGAGCGACGACGCTACGTCGTCAACGACGGGCACCAGTACCGACTCGGCTTGCAATTTTTCAACACGGGCGTCTCCGTTCGCAACCAGTACGATGTCTACCACGCGGCAAAAGACCGTATCGAACGCCTGGCAGCCGAGACGAACGAGGCCGTCTGGCTGATCGTCCACGAAAACGGCCGCGGAATCTTCCTCTATGGCGTCTCGCGCAATGACTCGTTCTCGTTCGATTCGACTATCGGAACATGGGTTCCGCTACACGCCAACTCGGCTGGAAAAGCTATCCTGGCCCACCTTCCCGAACAGGAAGTCGTCGAGATCATCGAGCACCACGGCCTGCCATCCCAAACCGAGAATACGATCACCGACGAAGAGACCCTGTTAGACGAACTCGAGGCCACTCGAGAGCGAGGCTACGCGATGAACTTCCAGGAGGACATGCGTGGCCTCCACGCGATTGCGACGCCCGTAATCGAGGATGGACGACCGATTGCGGCCGTCACGATTGCTGGGGCGGCCAACCGACTCACTGAGGAGCGAATCGACGCAGAACTCTGTGAGCCACTGTTCGAAGCAGTCGACGACATCGAACTACGACTCGTCTACGGCTGATCCGACTCGAGAAGGGAACCAGACGACCACGGGACAGAATGAGACGACACGTTTACGGGGAAAACGCTTTCACCCAGTTACGACAACACACGGGTATGACCGCGACAAGTCTGTTCGACCCCAGCGGTATCGCCGTCGTCGGGGCGTCGAAGACAGAAGGGAAGATCGGCTACGAGGCAATGCAAAATATGGCTGCGTTCGACGGCCCAGTGTATCCAGTCAACCCGTCGGCATCGGGGACCGTCTGTGGCCGGCAGTTCGTCTCATCAGTGACCGAAATCGACGGCGACTGTGACCTGGCGCTGCTCTGTGTCCCGGCCCCGGTCGTTCCCGACGTGATCGAAGAATGTGGCGACGCCGGGATCGGCGCGGCCGTCGTCTTCGCCGGCGGCTTCGCGGAGGCCGGACCCGATGGGGAACAGTTACAGGAACGACTCGAGGCGGCCGCAGCCGAGGGTGACGTGTCGGTGCTCGGACCGAACACGAGCGGCTTTCTCGTTCCCTCGGCGGAGCTGTACGCGACCTTCGCGACCGATGTCGAGTACGTCCCACCAGGGAACGTCGCAATCGTCGCCCAGAGCGGTGGACTCGCCTACTCGCTGGCGTTTCACGCGGAAAACGAGGGCCGAGGTGTCTCCGCGATGGTTGGTCTCGGCAACCGCGCGACAGTTGGCTTCGAGGAGGCACTCGAGTACTTCGATTCCGACCCACAAACCAATGCCATCATGCTACACGTCGAGGGGACCGACGACGCCCGCGGGCTGCTCGAGACCTGCCGATCCGTCGAGACACCAGTCGTTGCCTACAACGTCGGCGAGCAGGACGTCGGCGACTTCGCCGAATCACACACGGGTGCGCTGACCGGTTCGTATGAGCTGTACGAGGCCGGCTTCGCCCAGTACGGCGTCCCAACAGTTCGGTCCGTGTCCGAGCTGCTCGACGCTGGAACGGCGCTTGCCACCTGTCCGGAACCCGACGGCCCGAACGTTGGCGTCGTTACCGCCCAGGCCGGCCCGGGGATTGCCATCGCTGATCGTCTGAAGCGAGCCGGAGCCACGCTTCCCTTGCTCTCTGGAGAGACTCAAGACGTCGTCGAGGAAATCCTCCCGGGGATCACCTTCTCCGCAAACCCAGTCGACACCGGCCGGCCGATGCCCGCGTTCGGCGACGTCGTCGCGGCCGTCGCACGCGACGACAACATCGACATCATCCTCGTCTACGAACTGTACGAAGCCGCGCTGGGCTACCCCACCGACGCGCTCGAGGAACTCGTTACGACGGTCGACAAACCCATCGTCTTCGGGACGGCCGGACCCGAATCGGTGATCGACGACGAGGTTGCCGAACTCGAGGCCTGTGGGGTGCCGACGTATCGAACACCCGAGCGAGCTGCCGACGCCGTTGGGGCGCTCGTTCAGTACGCAAAGCGAAACCGCCAGCCAGACGCGATGGCCGCAGATGGGGAGGTGACCGCCGATGACTGACGCTGACCCAATCGAAGCGGCGCTCGCGGACGGGCACGCGACGCTGACAGAGGGCGACGCCAAACGGCTGCTCGCAGATTGGGGACTCTCCTCGCCCGATGGCGAACTCGTCCATTCGGCAGCCGCTGCCGTCGACGCAGCTGATCGGTTGGGGTATCCCGTCGTCGTAAAGGTCGCCGCGCCGACAGTCCAGCACAAAAGCGAGTGGGCCGATGGGGCCGGCGTCGCCGCCGGACTCGAGGACGCCGAGGCGGTCCGTGAGGCCGCCACCCGCATCCTCGAGGCCGCTGAGGAACACGACGTTGCGGCCGGCGTCTACGTCGAAGCAGGTGTTGACCTTTCGGGAGGCCTCGAGGTGATCGTCGGCGGGACCCGCGATCCGTCGTTCGGCCCCACCGTCCTCGTCGGGCTGGGTGGCGTCGCTGTCGAAGTGTTACAGGACACGAGCCACCGAATCGCCCCGATCTCGACCGCCGAGGCGCTCGAAATGACGCACGACCTCGAGGCCTCACCACTGTTCGACGGCTACCGCGGGTCGCCGGCAGTTGACCGGGAGGCAGTCGCCGAGGCTATCGTCACGGTTGGCGACCTGCTCGTCGAACAGGAGTCGATCACCGAGGTGGAGGTTAATCCGCTACTCGTGCGTGCTGAGGACGCGGTTGCGCTCGACGCGCTCGTGACACTCGAGGACTGACTGTCGGTCGTTGCTCACTCGTCCTGCTGACTCTTCTGGACGTTGACGTCCTCGAAGGCAACATTGCGTTCGGAGACATCGACAGTCATCGCGCCGACGTTCTCGATTTCGGCGTCGATGGTGTCACCGCCGGAGAGTGCGCTGACGCCTTCCGGCGTTCCGGTCGTGATGACATCGCCGGCTTCGATAGTCGCACCGATTGAGGCGTACTCGACGACATCGGCACAGCTGTAGATCATTCCGCCTGTGTTTTGCTGCTGTTTGGTCTCGCCGTTGAGCTGGAGCTCCATCTCGAGGTCGTGCGGGTCACCAACCTCGTCAGGCGTGGCGACGCAGGGGCCGATGATCGTGAACGTATCGTAGGATTTGCGGTTCGAACGGTCCTGATCGCCACGAACGGAGACATCGAGCAAGATTGTGTAACCAAGGACGGCGTCCCAGACGTCCTCCGCATCGATGTCTTTGACATCCTCGCCCATCACGAACGCGAGTTCGATCTCGTGGTCGACCCGCCGATCTGTGAACGGGAGTTCAATGCCGTCTTCGGGGCCGGCGACGCTCGAGGGTGCTTTGAGGAAGTAGCCTTTGTCCTCGATGGTAAACCACTCGTCGGTGACGATGTCTTTGTCTGCGAGAGCCTCTTCGACGTGGTTCTCGTAGTTCAACGGTGCGGCGATCACCTTTCCAGGTCGGCGAACGGGTGACTCGATACGAACCTCGTCGCGGTCGTAGTCGGGGTCTGCGTCCGCGTACTCGCTCGCATCCAGGTTGTTCCGGGCGTACTCCTTCAGCGGATCGGCTGTCTCGAGCCCGAGTCGATCAGTGACGTCTACGATACCATCGTCGGTCAGCAAGCCTAGTCGGTCGTCGTCGAATCTGACGAATCGCATACTACATGCACTGCGAGCCGGCTACATAAATCATCCTTTCTCGGCGATGATCGTGCCGACTGATGAGTGCGGTCTCACTGCATCAGCCACCGGCTGCGGACTGAGAGCGCCCGTTCCTGGGGTGTGGGCCCCTCCAACACACTTATAGCATCGTTTGCCGAACACCAATGCATGGTACAGGAAGAGCCAGCGGACCTGCTAGAGCTAAGCGACGACACCCAATCCCTGCTCGAGCAGAACGACCTCCGTCCGCTCTGGGAAGTCGAAAACGACATGGGAACACTCATCGACGATCTCGAGCCGCGTATCTGGAAGTGGGAGGACATCCAGGCTGCTATCGACGGCATCGAAGAGGACGTTCCAATCGCCGACCTGCCACCGGGATTCCAGCGACGTGTCGCGGTTCCGATCAACGCGAAACACGCAATCTCGAATACGATCTACATCGGCGTGCAGACGGTCTCACCCGGCGAGACAGCGCCCTCCCACCGGCACGCGGCCAGCGCCCTTCGCTTTACTATCGATGGCCACGAGGACATGAAAACGGTCGTCGCCGGCGAGGAGTTCCCGATGAAAGACAACGACCTCGTGACGACGCCACAGTGGGAATGGCACGACCATATCAACGACGGCGACGAGACCGCAGCGTGGCTTGATGTCCTCGACCTGCCGCTGTTTCTCGACACGCTGAACAACTCCCACGTCTTCGAGAACCACGAACTCGAGCGCCAGCCGGTCACGAAGACCCAGGGCTACTGGGACTCCCAGTACGGGCGTGGTCGTCCTGCCGGCGAGAAGTCGGATGGCTCGATTCCGGGTCCGTTCGAGGGCAACAGGGAGCCGACGCCGCCGTATCGCTTCGGCTGGGACGAAATGGAAGAGACGCTGCGCCAGCGCGCCGACAACGACGAGCCGGACCCCCACGACGGCTACAGCCTCGCGTACGTCAATCCCGCTACCGGGGAGGCACCGCTGTTCCCGACGATGTCGTTTCGCGCTCAGCTGCTGAACGAGGGCCCAACTGATCCGCACTTCCACAACGCCACCGAGGTCTACTTCGTCATCGAAGGTGAGGGCGTAACCCACGTCGACGGCGAGGCCCTCGAGTGGGACCAGTGGGACATCTTCGTCGTGCCGCCGGACGCACCACACCACCACGAACCGGACGACGAGGCGATCTTGCTTGGCATGACCGACGAGCCGATCCTCCGGTCGATGAACTTCTACGCTGAGGCAGCCATCGATACGTAGACTGAGTTTCGCTCGCAGAGCCGCTGCAGTGTCGAATTGCTTCGAATCAACGGCGTCGGCGTGTCTCGTGGGTAATACTCTTATACACTGTTCCCAAACGTGTACGTATGGCTGAGTTCGACAATCCGTACGTCGACGAGGACCCGTTCGTCAGAGCCCACTTCGACTGTCTGGACTGCGGTGGCAAGCTCTGGGAGTACGCAATTCAGGGCCAGATGGTCTGTGAAGACTGTCGAAGCGTCTTCCCGTCGGAGCACGTGTTTGATGCCCAGATCAGCCACCCTGCAGACTGATACGGATTGCTGTACCGATGTCTTGTCGATCGCTGACCCCGGTGCTGGCAATCGGCGGTACGTGACTACAGCAGTCCATATGATGGGGCGCGGGAATCGGTTTGCGAAATGGCATGGATTTACGTACTCGCCCCTCACAACAGAGTGTATGGTACTCGAAACGGATCTCGAGGAGACAGCAGCGAAGCAAACCGACCTTCCAACCGCCGAAGACGTGTATGACCACGACGAAGAGATTCCCCTCGCAGCGGTCTTCGACGACGACTTCGTCGCTACACGGACCGAGTTCAATAGCTTCGACGAACTGGTCGCGGCTAGTCCTGGCGATGCTGGTTCAGCGGCCGAACTCGAGACAGTTACCGACGGCGAGTGGGATGAGTTCGTCGCCGAGCGAACCGAGTTCGCAGACGAAGAGGAACTGGTGATGGCCGCTCGCGACCACTGGGTGGCAAAGAAACTGGAACTCGTCTGATGTGGTCAGTCACACGCGGTCGTACTGGAACGTGCTAACCGGCACCACTGACCTGACAGAAATTTCCGTCGACTCGTGGCGGTGTGAAGAGCGTACACGCAGCGATTCCAGCCGTTCTCGGGAGCGCTGCCGTTAGATACTTAGTACCCGTCTGGAAACAGGGTGTACATGGCTACCACGACCCTCATTGATACTGAGGAGCTCGTCGATGACACCGATCTCAACGAGGTCGAACGCCTCGAGTACGAACGGGATCTCTGGCGCGGACTCTTCGACCAACTGGTTGATGAGTTCCCGGAACCGGCGTTCGTCGTCGATGACGGCGGCAGCATCACACACTGGAACGACAAGCACGAACCGTTGACCGGCATCACAGCGGATGAGACGCTCGGAGAGAACGCGATTGACGTCCTCGGGACCGAAGGCGTTGAGGAAACCCTCGCAGAGAAAATCGTCCGGACGGAGACGGAGATTCGTGAGGACCACATCCGCTCGGGCGGTCCTGACAATGATCGATGGCACCTCCGTGCCGCCGGGTCGCCGCTGCGAGCGCCCGACGGCGAGGTCGTTGGTGCGTTCGAGTACGTCAGCGTCGTCACGGAACTTGTCGAGCAGCGCAAGGAAGTCAAGCGTGTTCAGGAAGGCATTAGTGAGACGATCAACGAGGCCGTCAAGGACCTCCTCGTGGCGACCGAAACGAACGCCGAGACGAACGACGAACTCGAGGGGCTTGTCGATCACCAGGTCGAGAGCCTCGAGTCGGTTCAGATGCAGATGGAGTCACTCTCGGCGACTGTCGAGGAGGTCGCCGCCAGTGCCGAGGAAGTTAGCGGCCAAAGCGCCACGGCCGCAGAATTGGCGGACGAATCGAAGCAAGCGACCGACGAGATCGTCACCTCGGTTGCTGACGTTCGGGACGCAGCGGATACGCTCGCACAGACCAGTCGCACACTCGAGGAGCGAATCGAGGAGATCGACACCATCGTCGACGTGATCGACGGGATCGCCGACGAGACAAATCTGTTGGCGCTCAACGCCAACATTCAGGCCGCACAGGTCGGCAGTGGGGCTGAAGGGTTTAGCGTCGTTGCGAACGAGGTAAAGCAACTCGCCGACCAGTCGAAGGAGGAAGTCGAGACCATCGAACGGATCGTCGACGAAGTGCGTTCACACACAACGGAGACAATCGAGAGCGTCGAGACGACACTCGAGCACGTCGACGAGGCGATTGAGCACGCCGAAACCGTCGATACCAAACAATCCGAGATCAAGACCGCCATCGACGAGGCTACGACAGGAAGCGAGGAGATTGCCGACGCAACGGATGAACAGGCTGCGACGGCCGAAGAGGTCGCGACCATGCTTAGCAACAGCGTCGACGGGAGCCAGACCATCGCAAGCGAGATCCAGACGCTCGCCGAAACCAACAACGAACAGGCTGAGAAGGTACGACACGTTCGGCGCGAAGTCAGTGAACTCGAGTCGGAGCTATAATCTCTCAGAGTATGCAGTGTGGCCTCGCTCTCGTTGTGTGATTTTCCCTGTTCCGGGTTCGGTACGCCCCTCGTGACGACACGTTCTGGAATCTGAGTCCCAGTGACCGAATGAGTCGGTGTCCGCCAAGCGGATTCCTGTCAAACTGCTTGCTACTTGTTTCAGGCCGGAGACAGATCAAAACCCGCCCACACGTGTGCGTTCTTCCAAAGATATATGTGACACAATAACGGATAATTTCGTGATGAAGGTTGACACAGTGCAACGAGTAGCAGTACTTGGGGCCGGTAGTATGGGCCATGGTATCGCGGAGGTTGCCGCGATCGGTGGCTACGATGTGACGATGCGTGACATCGAAGAAGAATTCGTCCAAGACGGCTACGACGACATCGAATGGAGCCTCGAGAAACTCGAATCGAAAGGCCGGATTGACGAGTCCGCTGAGGCTGTCCTCGAGCGGGTCGATACGACGACAGACCTCGCTGATGCCGTCGCAAACGCTGACCTCGTGATCGAAGCCGTTCCCGAACAACTCGAGATCAAAGAAGACACGTTCTCGACGGTCGACGAGCACGCGCCCGATCACGCAATCTTGGCGTCGAACACCTCGAGTCTCTCAATTTCGGACATCGCAGCGGTGACCGACCGTCCGGAACAGGTCGTCGGCATGCACTTCTTCAATCCGCCCGTGAAGATGGATCTCGTCGAAGTGACCTACGGCGAGGCGACGACGGACGAGACGGCTGAACTCGCCTACGAGTGGGCCGAGTCGGTCGACAAGCGCCCGATCTACGTCCGCAAGGACGTCCACGGCTTCGTCGTCAACACCGTCCTCGTCCCATTCATGGAGGAGGCAGCCTGGATGCTCTCGAACGACGAGACGACGGTCCAGGAGACCGATGCCGCAATGGTCTACGAACGAGGCTACCCGATGGGGCCATTCGAACTCAATGACTTCGGTGGGATCGATATCGCCTACCACTTCCGCGATGAGTCCGGCCAGCCCGTTCCCCCGGCTATCGAGGAAAAAGTCGAGAACGACAACCTCGGCCGAAAGAGCGGCAAGGGATTCTACGACTATGCGGACGACGGCGACGGCGTCGACTATCAGCCCGAGGACGCGGGCAACTACGATACCCTTCGCACGGAAGCGGTGATGATCAACAAGGCCGCCTGGCTCATCGGCAACGACGTCGCCACACCCGAGGAGATCGATATCGGACTCCGACTTGGCGGCAGTTTCCCCGAAGGGATGTGCCGACGCGGCGACCGCCTCGGCCTCGACATCGTCCTCGAGAAACTCGAGTCACTGTACGACGAGTACGGTGCTGAGCGCTATGAACCAGCCGACTATCTCGTTGAACTTGTCGAGGAGGGCTGGACCGGCGAGGACGCCGGGAAGGGCTTCTTCGACTATCGGGTCGATCCGCCCACCCACTACATTAACTGGGAAATCGACGACGACGGCGTCCTCACGATTGAACTTGACCGCCAAGAGCGGATGAACTCAATGTCTGACGACATGTTCATGGAAGTCGACCGACTCCTGAAGAACGTTGACGACGAGGAAGTCTCCTGTATCGTCTTCGAAGGAGCTGGCCGAGCGTTTAGCTCCGGGGCAGACATCACCGGCTTCACTGCTGACGACCCAGCCGAGATCATGGACGTCGACGAGATGTTCCAGACCGTCTACGAGTTCGACCGGCCGACGGTCGCGAAGATTCACGGCTTTTGTCTCGGTGCAGGGATCGAACTCGCACTCGCCTGTGATATCCGCGTCGCGACAGAAGATGCAACGATTGGAACGCCCGAGACGAATCTCGGTGTGATCCCCGGCGGTGGCGCGACCCAGCGACTCGTCCGCCTCATCGGCGAAGCCCGGACGAAAGAGATGGTCTATCGCGCCCTGCAGTTCGACGGCGAGCAGGCCGAAGAGTGGGGCATCGTCAACCACGCCGTTCCGGCCGACGACCTCGAGGACACCGTCGACGACATCGTCGACGATTTGGTCTCGGGGCCACCAGTCGCGCTCAAAGCCGCCAAGCAGGTTATCCAGAACGGCCCGGAAGCCAGCCTCGAGACGGCACTGGAGATGGAGAAACAGGCATTTGCCGTGCTCGCGACGACCGACGACATGCTCGAGGGCGTAACGGCGTTCCGAGAGGATCGCGAACCGAACTTCACAGGTGAGTGAGATGGCGACAAGCAGAAATGTTGCGATAGTCGGCGGCGGTCACGCGAACTGGGGTGAACGGGACGCCACTTGGAAGGACCTCGCTCAGGAGGGCGGGAAGGCGACGTTTGACGCCGTCCCGGACGTTGGCCCTGAGGACATCGAGGGACTGTTCGTCGGCGCAGTACAGCCCGAGCGGTTTGCCTACCAGTCCCACGTCGCGCCGATGGTGGCCGAACTGCTCGGCATCGAGGTCACCGAGATGATCGCCCGGACCGAACTGGCGTGTGCGAGCGGGCAGGCCGCGTTGCGGTACGCCTGGCTGGCCATCGCCGCCGGGCAACTGGATGTTGCGCTCGTCCTCGGCGTCGAGAAGATGAACCTCGGCCGTGACTACATGCCGGAGATGCAGGGATCGATGGCGAACGTGCTGGACCGCGAGTTCGATGGCGTCAACGGCCTGTCTGCGCCGCCGTTTTTCGCCTGGTACGCCCAGCGACACATGCACGAGCACGGGACCACCCGGGAGCAGCTGTCCCAGGTCGCAGCGAAGAACAAGAGCAACGCCGCCAAGACCGACTTCGCGCACTTCCAGACAGAGATCGAGCCTGAGGACGTCACGGAGTCGCCCGAAATCGCACCGCCGTTGCACCTCTATGACTGCAGCGGTATTACAGACGGCGCCGCAGGCGTGATCCTGATGAGCGAGGAGAAAGCCCGCGAGGTCACCGACACCCCAGCCTGGATCACAGGCAGCGGGCAGTCGTCGATGGCAGGCAACTCGATCAACAACCTTCCGTCCTTTTCGGGCTGGCCACAGGCTCGCAAGGCTTCCCAGAACGCCTACGACCAGGCCGGTATCGAAGACCCACTCGAGGAGATCGATATCGCCGAAATTCACGATTGCTTCTCGATCAGCGAGATCATCGAGTACGAGGAGTTGGGCTTCGCCGAGCGCGGCGAGGGCGGACAGTTCATCGAGGACGGCCGCAGCCACCTCGACGGCGACGTCGCTGTCAACCCGCGCGGTGGGCTGCTTGGCTGTGGGCATCCACTTGGCGCGACGGGCATCTCGCAGGCCCTCGAGGTCACCCAGCAGTTCCAAGGGGAAGTATCGGAGGACAGACACGTCGCAGATGCATCGACCGGCCTCATCCACAACTTAAGCGGGAGTGGCTCGGTCCACAGCGTCATGGTCTTAGACCGTGATCCACAATGACAAACATGACCGACTCAGACGACGGGGGAGCGCGTGATCGGGTCTCGATTCCCGAGGAGATCGAACTCCCGCGACTGCTCGATTTCTACGAGTTACAGACCGCAGACCAGACGAAGATCCACGAGTTCTACGACAACCTCCGTGATGGACAGTTGACGACGACGCAGTGTCGCGACTGCGAGGCGATTCACTACCCGCCACGGATCGTCTGTCCGGAGTGTACGGGAGACGACCTCGAGTACGTCGACCTTCCCCACGAGGGAGAGTTGTTTGCCTTCTCGGAGGTCCGGGGCGGCCTCCCGCTGGGACTGAGCGAACACGACGTCCCGTTCGTCGTCGGCGTCGTCGACCTCGGCCCGGTGAAGCTGTCGGCTCGGATCGACGACGCCTCGTACGCCGACCTCGAGATCGGCGACGCGGTCGAACTGAAGATCGTCGAAATCGACGGCCCGACTGATCAAGAACGGGTATTCTACCGATTCAAACCCAAACACGCGACCAACGGTGAACACGAATGAAAGAGTACGAACTCACGCTGCAAGTCATGCTCGAGCGGGCTACAAGCCTGTTCGGCCACAAGGAAATCGTCTCGGAAGAACCCGACGGATCGACCTACCGATATACGTACGACGACGCGTACGACCGGATCAGCCAGCTCGCAAACGCGCTGGACGACCTCGGCGTCGATCCGAATGCGCGTCTGTCGGTGATGGCGATCAACCACCACCGCCACTACGAGCTGTACTTCGGGCTTGCCTGTAGCGGGCGGAGCATCCACATGACCAACCACATGCTCCCCGACGAACACCTCGTCGAGATCGTCAACGAAGCCGAGGACGAAATCGTCTTCGTCGACCCCGCGTTCATCGACACCGTCGAAAACGTTGCCGACCAGTTCGAAACCGTCGAGCAGTACGTGATCCTCGACGACGATGTCCCAGAGACCGGTCTCGAGCCGGTCATCGCCTATGAGGACTTGCTCGAGGGTCAGGACACCGAGTACGACTGGCCAACGCTCGACGAGGACCGTGAAGCCGGGATCTGCTATACGTCCGGCACGACCGGGCTTCCGAAGGGGGCGTCGTACTCTCACCGAGATCTCTATCTCCACACCGTCACCCACAGCCACGTCGATGTCTTCGGGATCAGCGAGAACGATACCGTGATGCCCGTCGTCCCGATGTACCACGTCAACGCCTGGGGGTTGCCCTACACCGCGACGATGTGCGGTTCGAAACTCGTCTTGCCGGGGCCAAAGACCGGTGCCGAGGAAATCGCCGAACTCATCGACCGGGAGAACGTGACCGTTACGGCCGCGGTGACGACAGTCTGGCTCGAGATGGCCGAGTTCTACGACGAGCGCGACGATGTCGAACTCGAGAGCCTCGAACGGGTCCTCATCGGTGGTACGTCGCCGCCGGAGTGGCTCATGGAGAAATTTGACAAGGAAATCGGCGCGCCGATCCAGCAGGGATACGGAATGACCGAGGCCGCGCCCCACCTCGTCAACACAATGACTACCTCCGAGGTGCAGGAACTCTCTGAGAGCGAGCGCTACCAGCAGCAAATGAAACCGGGCCTCCCCGCGCCCGGCGTCCAGATCCGGCTGCGGGACCCAGATGGTGAGCCCGTTCCCCACGACGGGGAGTCCACCGGCGAGATACAGGCGCGCTCGCCGTGGCTCATCGACGAGTACTACGACCGGCCCGACGAGACTCGGCAGGTGTTCACCGATGATGGCTGGTTCAAGACCGGCGATGTCGGCGTGATCGACGAATATGGCTACCTCGAGGTCGTCGACCGACTCGACGACGTCATCAAGAGCGGCGGGGAATGGATCTCCTCGCTGGAACTCGAGAACGAGCTAATGGCCCACGACGCCGTCGAAGAGGCGACGGTGATCAACATCGAACACGAAAAATGGGATGAGCGGCCGGTCGCTTACGTTGTCCAGCGTGCGAACGTCACCGAGGACGGACTGAAAGAACACCTCCTCGAGCGGTTCCCGAAGTGGTGGCTGCCGGACCAGATCGTCTTCATCGAGTCGATTCCGAAGACGACGACCGGAAAGTTCGACAAGAAGGTGCTGCGCGACGAGTTCGAGTCGGCGCACGGAACGCTGCCAGTCGACGAGTAGTGCAGATAGTGGGCTGAACGCTCTTTTACTCACTCTCTCAATTCGGTGCCGGTTCCTCGTGCACCCAGCGGAATCGACGTCTTCCCCGCCGTTGACTCGAGGTACACGTCCTCGGTTCTATCGAAGAGTTCGTCGAAAGAACCGCTCCATATCGGAGAGAGACGCGAGTGGCCCTGTCTTCGTTCGATCCGTGAGCAGTATCGGAATCAATGATCGACTCTCAGACGGAGCGTTCGATGAAAAGGACGACATCCGTGTACCAACGTCAACAAGCGACGCGCTCCTCAGTCTCCAGCTCAAAGTGAAAAATACCGACCGTACTTAGCCGGGAAGCTCTCGACCGTAGAGTCCCGTTGGTTTGACCAGCAACACGATGATGATCACCAGTAGCGCCGTCATCCCACTGAGTCGCGGCGAGACGGCAGAGATGGTAAACACCTCGAGGAAGCCAATGATGTACGCGGCAATGACGCTTCCGCGGATCGATCCAATACCACCGAGGATGACGATCGCGAACGCCAGAACGAGCGGCGTCATCCCCATATCCCACGATGCGGCCCGGAACGATCCGTAGAGCACACCGGCAGAGCCCGCGAGGAAGCCGGCTAACGCCCACGTCAAGAGGGTGATGTCGTCGGTCTTGATTCCAACGAGTGCGGCACCTCTCTCGTTCATGCTGGTTGCGATAATCGCCTGGCCGGTTTTCGTGTAGTTGACGAAGCCAAAGAGGGCGCCGATGAACACCCACGAGAGGCCGAATATCAGCAGGTTATTGTACAGGAACGAGACACCAGCGATCGATGTCGTGCCGCCCAGTAGCGATGGGACGGATCTCGGTTCGGATCCGATGGCTGCCAGGAAGCCATATTCGATGACGAACCAGGCCAACAACGTGAGTATCAACACGTTCACTGGGTTCTCGATGTGGCGGACGAACACACGGTACAACACGATGTGAAAGAGTGCTCCCGTGATGGTCGCAGCCGCCAGTCCGAGCCAGACGCCGCCACCAAGGCCGGCAACGTACCAGGCGGTAAACGCCCCGATGGTGATCGTCCCACCATGTGCGAGGTTCGCCTGACCGGCGACGCCAAAGATGAGAGTGAACCCCATTGCAATAAGGGCGTACAGTGACCCGAGGACGAGCGTATTTGCCCCAATGCTAACGATGTCGACCATAGGTTAGAACCACGACGGCTCTTGGTAGTCGGACGTGGCCAACTCATCAGGATGGATGACCTGTTGGATCCCCTCTCCATCCTCCTCTTGCCACTGGAAGTTGATTCGCTGGAGGTAGCCCTCGCCGAACCTCGCATCGTGGGGATACTCGTGATCTTGGTCATTGAATTCGATCACGCCGCGCGTCCCCTCATAGGACGCCTCGGCCAGCGCCGGGACGATTTCCTCCGCATCCGTCGTCCCCTCCTGTTCGACGACTTCTGCCCACATCATGAGACCATCGTATGTCGCGTACGAGAACGCATCGTTCGGATAGACATCGAACTCGTCGTTGTAGCGTTCTGCGAAGTCGGCCGTCTGATCGGTGAGGTCTGCAGTATGGACCGCAGGCGCGTTACTGATTGCGAACTCGTTGTCTCCGTCGAACGATTCGTAGGAACCCGGATCGATGATCTGTGAAATTTGCCCGCACATCGAGAAGTCTCGCTCTTCTTCTCGCCACTGGATCATCGCCGGCCCAGCAGTGTGGGCCTGTGCCATGACGACCGCGTCTGCGCCTTCGCCCTCGACATCATCGAACAGCGGCGTGAAGTTCTCTGTATCAGACGGATACCGTTGGTTGTATACGGCTTCCAGACCGGCGTCCTCGAGCATGTCCGGAAGGTCCTCACTAAACACCTGCGTCCACTCGTACTCCTCAGCGAGGATGGCGATTCGTTCCCAGTCCTCTTCGTCTTGCATGTTCTCAGCGAGATCCGTAATCGATTCGACCCAGTGAGTGGCGTTCCCGTACGGGCGGAACTGGTATCTGTACTGCTCGTAATCATCCGCGAGCATTTCGGCGATTGCTGGTGAGGTGTGGCCACCGCTCATATGGATCGTCTGATGGTCGGCGATATCGGACATGAGTCCAGTCATCGCCTCCGTCTGGAACACGCCAGTCGTGACGTCGACGTTATCTTCGGTGACAAACTCCAGGTAGCGATCACTGGTAGTTGAGGCCGACCCCTGTGTATTCGCCTCGAGCAACTCGACGTCCTCACCGAGGACGCCGCCGTCGTCGTTGAGGTCCGAAACAGCCAGTTCGGCAGCCTGCCGCTGGGCGGTCCCCTGTGGTGCGCTGCCCGGCTCGAACGCCAGCAGGCCGATTGTGATGCCGTCACTGGCTCCGTTATCTGATCCCCCAATACACCCCGCGAGCGAGACGGTCGCACCGGCCCCGGCGAGTCCGACAAACTGCCGTCTGCTCATTCGTCTTACACTATCAGTGCTGTGCACGCGATTACCACGCATATGAAGTGAGTATTTCTAATAGCAGATAAAATTATTGATGATCAATTGCCAGTAATCCGCTGGCAGTGATCGGAACATCTCAGTTCGAATGTGACTTAAATGGTATCTCACAGTAAGTTTTTGGAGAAACTGGTGTAAAACCCTCCGCTTCGGCTGGTGCTAGTATAGATGTACCGTGTGCGCAGTTCGGGAGTAAAATATATACAGGTGGGTTCGGACGTATACGGTAGAAGGCAAGTGATTACATGACACGGGTAGATCTCGAACCACGGTATATCGTCGGCATCGTATGCGTAGTCGGGTTGCTTTCAGCACCCTTGCTCATGCCGATACTCACACTCAGACAGCTCACCGCAGCACTGTTTCTTGGCATGTTCGCGATGAGCTGGGACTACGTCTCCGGCTACACGGGACAGCTGAGTTTCGGTCACAGTATGTTCTTCGGTATCGGCGGCTACACGGCAGCCGTCCTCAACCTCGAACTCGGCGTCAGTCCGCTGGTGGGGATTCTGATTGGAACGATATTCGCCGGAATTGCGGGACTCATTGTCGGATACCCGGCACTGCGTCTCGAGGGCCCGTACCTAGGACTTATTACGCTCATCGCGCCGATTGTGCTCGTTCAAATCGTTAATATCTTTCCGAACACCCTCGGTGGTGATGCGGGGCTTCCAAGTCCAGCAGGATTGATTCCGATTGAGGATACCATTGGTGTGCTTTCAACAATCGGGTTCGAGTCACCGTTCGAGCAACAGACAATCATCTACTACTACGTCGCACTCTTGCTGTTTCTGGCAATCTACGCACTCTTTTATGTGTTCACACGATCGTACATTGGCTCTATCTTCACGGCGATACACGAAGATGAGGACGCAGTCCGGTCCGCCGGCATCAGCGTTGCGAAGTTCAAGGTGTTCGCGTTCACAATGAGTGGCACTGTCGGCGGACTGGCCGGGGCAGCGTTCGTCCACACTCCTGTAGGAGAACCAAGCGTCGGGGAACTGCTCTACATCGTCGTCAGTATTGAGGTGGTTATCGTCAGCATTCTCGGCGGAATGGGGACGATCACCGGTCCCGCAGTGGCGGGGATTGCCTACTACTTCGTGCGAGATGCACTCCAGACCAGTGCAGTGACTATTCCACTGCTTGATGTCACCGTTGGTCACATCTCGATGGTCCTGTTTTTCGCACTTGCAATGTTGGTCCTCTTTTTCCTGCCGAAAGGGGCACTTCCATGGCTCGAGGACCTGACCCACGAACTGAACCAGCGACGAACAGATCAGTCAGAACCGACATCCTGACACACATACTAATGAGTACGCAATCAACGGATTCAACGGATAACGAGGCACAGACGGACGATGTTCTCCGACTGGAGAACGTCACGAAACAGTTTGGGAACGTCACCGCCGTGGATGATCTCTCGTTTGCCGTTCGTGAGGGAGAAATTCTCGGATTCATCGGTCCAAACGGCGCTGGCAAATCGACAACGTTCGACTGCGTATCGGGGACGATGGCACCGACTGACGGCACAATCTACTATCGCGGCGAAGACGTGACCGGACGGCCACAACACACACTCGTCAAAGCGGGGATCGCACGGACCTACCAGACGTTCCGGCCACTGAATGATCGGACCGTCCTCGAGAACGTCGCACTCTCACAGGTCCCTAACTCGGTGTTTTCGCTCTCAGACTTTCGCGCAGATACGGACCAGCGGGCACGAGAAATCTGCGAGCAAGTCGGTCTTGGCGACGTTACGTCCCAGACGCCCGATGAACTCCCCCACGCGGGACTGCTCCGACTCGAGGTTGGGCGCGCGCTTGGCACCGATCCGGACCTGCTGCTGGTCGACGAACCCTTTGCTGGGCTCACGACAGAAGAGATCGAACGCACTGCCGAGCTGTTCACCTCGCTCCGTGCAGAGGGCATGACCCTAGTCGTCATTGATCACAACATGCACGGCCTGCTTGATCTCGTCGACCGCGTTATCGTTATTTCGTTCGGTGAGAAGATTGCAGAGGGCACACCGGAGGAGATACAAAACGATCCGATTGTCCAGGAAGCGTACCTTGGAGGTGAAATATAGATGGCAGACTCGAGCGATTCAGTGCTTTCGGTGTCGGACCTCACAGTGTCGTACGGCAAGGTGACGGCACTCAGCGGTGTTGATATTGATGTCCAAACAGGCGAGACAATCGGTGTAATCGGTCCAAACGGCGCCGGCAAGTCGACGCTCGTTGATTCGATAAGCGGCTTCCTTGACTACGAGGGCTCGATCACGTATCGGGGCCAAGAAGTCTCAGAACTGTCAACGCAGACGCTCGTCGAAGAGGGGCTGTTCTACTGTACCGAGCGCCGGGACCTGTTCGGCCAAATGAGCGTCGAGCAAAACCTCCGGCTTGGCTCATACCTCAACGATAGTGGAGAGGACGAACGCCTCGCAGAAGTCTTCGATCTCTTTCCTCGCTTGGAAGAGCGCCGGTCACAAGAAGCCGAAAGCCTGAGCGGTGGTGAACAACAGATGCTCTCGCTCGGGAGAGGGCTGATGAGTGACCCTGATTTCTTGATTCTGGACGAACCGTCGATTGGACTCGCCCCAGTCGTCCTCGAGGACATCAGCGAAGCGCTCACTGCGATCACTGAACTGGACGTCACAATTTTGCTCTGTGAGCAGAACATTACGTTCGCGCTCGAACACGCCGACAGACTCTATCTCCTCGAGAATGGCGCGGTCCGTCGCTCGGGAGCGACGGAGTCGTTACAATCCGACGAGTTCGTCGAATCGTATATTGGAGGGTAAGCCGGGCGCAATTTTCTGGAGGCGTGTTTCGATCGAGAGAACCGAAGATGTTCGTGGTCGTCCAGTAGTAGTAGACGAAGATAGGTTCCACTGTTTTGGAGCGCTGTCTAGCAATCGAACAGGTGAGGGCCTGTCCTCGTGTATCGTATGTACTACGTTGAGTATTCGAATCAGTTTGTGACTTGTCTTGATGGCTAGACAGAGTCTACCCGTTCCTGGATCTCGTGCATTCCGTCTACTATTCTTGACCACTGTTTCCCCGTTATTTGGGATCAAACATGTTGAGTTCACATCGGCAGTCAGCAAAATTACACTGGTACTTTCGTAATTGATGTGGGGGTGAGACACACATTTGACGAGGAACTACCGTCTGACAATCATAGACGGAGCTGGTATCGGTTCAGTCGGTTCTTCGTAGACGAAACTGCGTCTAACAGTATCGGACGATTTATCACTGACGAAAATGAGGGTTCAACTATGACCGACGGCACACCCCCGATGAATTCGGTGCTCCGTGCGTTCGACGTACTGAACGTACTCTGGGAGGTCAACGGGGCAGGTCCCTCAGAAGTTGCGGCACAAATGAACGTTCCGAAGAGTACGGCCCACGTCTATTTGCGGACACTGCGAGAGACCGGCTACGTTGTCAACGACGGTGGCGAGTACCGACTCAGTCACCGGTTTCTTACCACGGGATCGCGGATCAAACACCGGAACAGCCTCTTTCAGGCCTCAGAAGCGAAGCTTCAGGAACTCGCGACGGAAACAGGCGAACTCGTGACGCTCGTGATCGAGGAGAACGGCCGCTCAGTGATCCTCGACATCGAGTCAGGGAATCGCTCACTCGAACTTGGAATCTACTCGGGAATGATCACCCCGCTACACTCGAACGCAACCGGGAAAGCCATCCTCGCACACCTTCCATCTGAGCGGACCGACGAAATCATCGACCAGGGACTCGAGCGACGGACCGAGGAGACAATCACCGACGAGGAGACGCTCCGTGCGGAACTGGAAACAATTCGAGAACAAGGGTACGCAGTCGACTGGGACCAGCAGGTCAAAGGAATGGCACTGATCGGCGCGCCGATCATCATCAACGGCCAGCTCAAGGGCTCGGCCGGTGTAGTCTGTCCAACTGGGCGCATCAAGGACGAGACGTACCAGCACGAACTCCTGCAGAAACTCGAGGGCATGGTTGATTCAATTACGATAAAGTACCGATACGGAACGTAACGCAGCCGTCGACACCAATGGGCCGACACACACTATTGCTGTGGGACGATTTGAACGTCGATGGCCGATGAATTATGGATTAGGGTCGGCGACTCAGAACGTGAAATAGGACCAAGAATGTAAGCTACCCACCCACGGATGCACTCACTACTTGTCCGGTGCGTCCCGATCTTCGGCGACGAGGACTGGGCGATCTGTATTGAGAATCACATCTTGTGTGACGCTCCCAAACAGCGCCTTTCCAGCAGGAGATCGTTTCCGGCCGGCCAAACAAACAAGATCAATATCGTGTTCTACCGCATGGTCACAGATTTCCGTAGCTGGGTCGCCACTTCGTTCCTCGAGTTGGTAGTCAATCTCCTGGCCGGACAACGCTCGTTTGACGGCTTTTGTTGCTCCCAACGTCTGGATCGTCGCTCCAGCCGGATTATCGGTGAAGACATGTACTACGTGTATTCGTACTGAATTGGTGTCCATCGGGATATTCACGACAGTGTCAACCTGTGACTGTGCGCGCGATTTGGAGTCGTCTATTGCGAGCAGTATCTCGTACATAGTCCGTGATACGTGAACATCAATCATAAATCCTCAGGGTCTTCCCGATCGTCGATAAGAGAGTGTGGCGTCTCAGATGCCAACGGACCCACCATATCATCGAGTCTGGTCTGCATTGTGTTACTTTGAATGGCGTTCAGTGGCCAGTAGAATGCTCATCTCCGTCGTTTTGAACACCATCTCAGATGGAATACTGCGGAAATTTGCCCGAACTGTACGTCCCTGTCGGGAGAAAAATCGTCGTTTGCCGTCTGTTCGAACCCGAACTCCACTCCGAGTAGCTAGTAGTTTCCAGTCGAGACGATTGGTGGCGACCCGTGGGGCCCGTACGGAGCGTCGTCAAGCCATTCGCCTGCAGTCTCGAACTGATCAGCCAATGAGGCGGCGACTTCCTTTCGGAGGACAGTCACCGGATCCTCACCCTGAAGGTATTCGAGGGCCTGTCCAGCGGCGTTGAGATTATACTCGGCAGCCGTCTCGCGTCGAGCAGCGTACAGTTCGATCTCGTCACGAGCAACGGCGTCCCGTCGAGCATCGAGCGCCACCGAAATCGCCGACGCAGCCTCGTCGGCGTCTGCGACACCGGAGTTCATCCCACGAGCGCCAAATGGTGCCAGCAAGTGTGCCGCTTCGCCAGCCAGCAGCACACGTCGGTGGTCGTCGATGAACGAATCCGCCATCACCTGTAAGAAGTAGTACGAGGAAACCCACTTCAACTGCTCTTCGTACTCCTCGCCCATGATATCCCGGACAAACTCACGCATCCGCTCATCGCTGCTGAGTTCTTCAGGATCGTCGTCTTCGAGACACTGAATGTCTAATCGCCAGCCGCCAGTGAAGGGAACAAGCAACACGTTGCGGCCGTCGGCCGCAGGCGCGTCGTAGTGGAACACTCGCTCGAGGTCGGGGGAATCATCATCAATTTCTTCGTCCGCAACATCGGCGATGAGGAACGCGTTCTCGGACTGATCGCCCTCGAAGTTTGCGCCGATTTCTTTGCGAACTGTCGAGCCACCGCCGTCGGCACCGACGACGTATTCGGTTTCCCACTCTCGTCCGTCGGCAGTTTCGACGCGGACACCGTCGGACGAGGAGTCAACGGTGACGACCTCGGACTCCCAATGGATATCAATTCCAACGTCCTCGAGCGCGTCGAGCATGTACTGCTCGGTGATAACCTGTGGGACGCTGGTAAAGTGGGGAATGTCGCCTGAGCCACCCGGCGAGTCATACGTTCGGTTGAACACCTCCTCGCCCTTGTAGAGCGTTCGTCGGGTTGGCCAGACGAGCCCTTCGTCGACGAGGTCGGTCCCAAGCCCTGGGTGGATCCGCTCGAGCGTCCGAAGCGTCGTTCCGTGGACGTAAATCGCGCGGCTTCCAGAGCGGTCACGGTCTTCCGGCTCTGCCTCGAGAATCGTCGTTTCGACCCCGCGTGCGTGCAATGCAAGTGCCGTGGTCATTCCGACAGGTCCAGCACCCGCTACAAGTACCGGCACATCGGCTGTATCACTGCCCATGAGACGAGGTAACAGGGCACTGCGCTATAATATTTGTGGTTGTGAGATCGTGTTTCCTTGGAGTCCATGCAGGAACGCAGCTACCGGATCAATGCCGTGGCCGCCGAATAACTGGGCATCGAGAATCAACCTTGTCTCGAGGTCTATTGCAGCGTACAACAAGACCATTCGCCGTTACTCTTGACAGCGGTCTCGTGGTCGTGTGTAGTTAAGGCAGAAGGATGAGGCGAGATGATTTTCAGCAGGTCTATGGCAAACATCGCTCGCGTCAGGGGTCGTAGCGACTGGATCGAATGAGACTTCGTGGAGCGAGAACAGACACCGCGCTAGCTGATGGCGCTCGAGATTCGGCTTCACCTTGCGTTCTTATCGCTTTCGGATACTAATCAGAATGTATAGACACATAGTATCGAACGGACGCTGGAAGCTGTACACGACTGGGTACAGAAAGCAAAGCTACAGCCGGCCAGCAACGCGAATCCGGATCACGTTGCGCTCGACGACACGGTGGTCCGAATCAACGGCCAACAGTTCTAGCTGTATACTGCGGTCGATCCCGACGCACCCAATTTCCTGCACAGACGGCTGTTTGTGACGACTACGACGGCATTGACACAGCAGTTCCTGTGAGAACGTCGTGAGAAACACGACGTCGATGACGCCCATCATCTAGCGACAGCACTCCAGCGAATCGGGCTCCGATTTCGACCCGAACGACACGGAAATCGGAACGCTACCGAACATGTCTTTCGAAAGGTAAAATAGCATATCCCTCGTTGTATAATGAGTTTATCCACACCTACCTATCAACCATTTGTACTGGGTGCGAGTGTCACGCACTACCCCGTATCAAAGATCACACCAGAAACTACTGATCGAGCCCTGATTTCGACGGCCAGACCACAGGTGCTATTTTCCTCACGGTCGAAGTGTGGCTGTGTCCGTATCGATCCGGAAGGTCGCAATGGTCGTCATCCTCCTTGCTGTCGTGGGTGGAACCGCTAGCCTGTTCGTTGGCGATGTCGACCCCGCGACCCCAGAGGTGGCTTCGTTTGACGATACCGTCACCGTGGGACTCACACTCGAGTCCGAACGGAGCCTCGAGGACGATGTGGCCCTCCCACAAGCCCAGGTGTTTTACTCCCAGTATGAGTACGTTGTGGGGTACTACGGTATCGAAACGTTCGTCGAGGACCGCCGCCAGGAGGGTCACGAACAGCGATTCGGGTATCCACTCACGGTGTACGTGACTGATTACGGTGACAGCACGCTCGAGTTGGACGATGACGGCTATCCTGTGGTCGATGAGTCTCCGCCATGGATCGATGCAGAAGACGCCTGGTTCGTTGTTGGCAGCGATGCACAGACGCCATCGGGTGATACCGTGCTCTCGTTTGCCGACCACGAGGATGCAACGGCGTTTGCAGACAGCAACGGGGGCGAGGTCTACACCTGGGAAGAAACGCTCGAGCAGTCGTTCGAGACCGACGATGCAGCTGCCGTTCGCGACCAGATCGACGAACAGCACCGCGAAGGCGACTCGATCCGCGAGACGACGACTTCGGCAGTTGACCGACCAGTGTCACTCACCGTTGGCGACGATGTCGACACTATTCAGGAAGGAATTGACGAAGCACCCGAGAATACCACCGTGGTCGTTCCTCCGGGAACGTACGAGGAAACGATCGAAATCAATCGGTCGATCACACTCGAGGGAGATGGCTCAGCGACCATCAGTGGCGACGGGAACGGCTCGGTCGTGACGGTGACAGAATCAGCGGTCGGAATCCGAAACCTCGAGATCACTGGTGTCGGGACGACAACCTCTGGGACGGAAGACGTTCCCGGTGACCCGGTCGATGAAGACGACTGGGATGATCAGTTCCAGGTCCACTACACTGGCGCTGATGCCGGTATCTCAGCACACGTCGCACCTGGCCTTGCAGTCGAGGATGTCACGATAGAGACGCCAGCAAACGGAGTCATCACCCGCGAGAGTCCAGAGATGGTCGTCCGCAACACGACTATCGAGGGCAACGAAGAGTGGGAAGATGGCTTTGCTGGCGTCATGGCGTTTGGCTCGCCCGGCGTGATCGAGGACTCGACGTTCGTCAATGGGAGAGATGCAATCTACGCCTACCGATCCGAAGGAACCGTTATTCGAGAGAATACCTTCGATGAGAGCCTGTTGGGAGTGCATCTGATGCACACGGATGGCGCGTTACTCGCCGACAATCGCATGACGAACGTAATCGACACGGGAGTCTACATCATGACTGGCCCCGAGCAGAACGCAATCGTCGGAAATGAGATTAGAGGATCCGAGACCGGGGCCTATATTGGTGGCACAGATTCGTACGTCGCTGAAAACATCTTCGAGGGCAACGATGTCGGGCTGGAACTTGCCGCATCCAGCTCGCTCTATGAGCAAAACGTCTTCGCAGGGAACCAACTGGGAGTCAACGAGCGGGAACTGCTCCCAACGAACCGCGTCCTCGGCAACGACTTCCTCGAAAACGACGCACACGCCGATGCTGGCTCCGGACCGCTTCGGATCTGGTCACACGACGACGAGGGCAACTATTGGCAGGGCGGAACCAGCATTGCAGATGGCGACCCACCCTCGAGATCGTACTCACCGACTGACACAGTCGATGGGCAAATGCACCGAACTGATGGCGCAATAACGCTCGGCCGGGGACCAGCACTCGATGCTCTCTCTGGACTCGAGGAATCCGTCTCCGGAATGCAAACAGGAAGTATTACCGACATGAACCCAACCTGTGAACCGAACAACCCGGAACTGATCGAACAAACCGCGCAAGCAGACCGCGCCTGGACCTGTACAGGTACGCTCGCGACCGACGTTGAACCATAACCATGACAACAGAGACACCCCTACTCGAGGCATCGGACATCGACTTCGCGTACGGAGACGTCACGATTCTTGAAGACGTCTCAGTCGCGGCCCACTCCGCAGCCGTGACAGCACTGGTCGGACCAAACGGAACCGGGAAAACGACACTCCTGCGGACGCTTGCCGGCCTCCAGGAACCCACAGATGGGACCGTGACGTATCACGGCCCTTCGAGCGAGCGAACAGTTGGGTATCTGCCACAGCACCCACAGTTTCGGCCAGGGTTCACCGTCAGTGAAACACTCGAGTTCTATGCCTCACTCGTCGGCGGAGACCAAGAAGCCGCCTTGCACCAACTCGAGCGTGTTGGGCTTGCAGACGCCGCTGAGCGGCCAGTCGAGGCACTCTCTGGCGGGATGACGCGACTTGTCGGCATTGCACAGGCAACGATCGGTGATCCGCCACTCATTGTCCTCGACGAACCGGCTTCCGGACTTGATCCAGGGATGAGCAAACACGTCTTCGATGTTGCCAACGAACTCGCCGAAGCAGGTACCGGGGTGTTGCTCAGCTCACACGATCTCGAGCTCGTCGATCGAACAGCCGACCAAGTGTTTGTCCTTGATGAGGGCTCCGTTGTCACGCGTGGACACCCGAATACATTGTGTAACCAACTCGGTGTTGACTCCCTTCAAAACGTCTACGAAGAGTTGATCGCAGGCGACCTTCGGAGCGTTCGTGTCCAAGGTGAGACTGCATGACTGATACGTCCTCGGGAACCAACCAACCATCACCGTCGGATACCGGAGCTAACAGTGTCGAATCGGACGACTCCACAACGCACGCAGCATCGGCGTTCGGGCCGACGACGTCGACCGAGCGGATCAAACGGGTTTTCATCCGCGAACTCAGAACCGTTGCCCGAACCAGAACCTATCTCATCCTTGGCCTGGCACTCACCGCCGTCCTGGTCGGAATCGCATGGATCGGCGGCGGCATCGAAGCCGGCTACGTCCCGACCGTTGTCGACCTGTTAACCCCACTCGAGTTGCTCGTCCCGATTGTCGCTATCGCGTTCGGCTACCGAGCAATCCTCGGTGATCGGCGTCGTGGCGAACTTGACGTACTCGAGACGTATCCGCTGACGCCTCGAGAACTCGTTGTTGGCGTCTATACTGGCCGGGCTGTTGGCCTACTGGGTACGGTGGTACTTGCGCTTGGACTCGTCGGCGGAGCAGTCGTCGTTGGTCGTGCAGAGCCACTTGGACGCTACGCCTCACACGCCGGTGCTGACTCCCCGCTGCTGTACGCCCGATTTGTCGTCCTCACCGCGCTGTTTGCACTGTCGATGCTTGCGGTTGCGCTCGCTATTTCGGCGCTCGTAAGCGGGACGCGAAGCGCACTCGCACTGGCTGTCGTCGCGCTCGTCGTCCTCCTTGTTGGACTCGATCTTGCACTTGTGTATGGGCTCGCAAGTGGCTATATCGGCGACTCCTCGCTTATTCACGCACTCGCAGTGAGTCCACTCAGTGCATATCGGGGACTCGTCTTCGAGACGACGGTACTCACAGCAACAGGAACTGGGCCACGGGCTGCTTCACCCGCAGCGAGTCTGCTCGGTCTCACCGTCTGGACCGTTGGCTCACTGGCGATCACGATGTGGGCAGTCAAACGCTAAGTGTCGGTTTGGCTACGCTGTGAACCCTATTCGCGCTACATTAACGACATGACGAGGTCGTGGTCAACATCGTCGTGGTCGTAGTGGTCCCCGCCGTACTCCTCCTGGAAGGCGTCTGCATCATCGCTCTCCGAGAAACCGATCATCGAGGCCCCCATTGCGCCTTCGACCTCACTGCCGACGACTAGCGTCAGTTCGTTTACTGACGCAAAATCGTCTGCGTCGACGTGGCTCGAAATAGTCGGCGTCTCGCTATCGGAGTCAACCTCATACTCGACGGTCGAATAGTCCGTGATGTACGTTGCGAGTGGCTCGTACTCGTCTTCGTGGTCGAACGTGTGCGTGTACGTACACAGCGAACTACAGAACTGTGCTGGGCGATCCTCGCCAAATAGTTCCTCGGCATCGTCGTAAAACGCCTGACCGACTGGTCCGGGGTGATCAACGATCGGCATCGTACAGTTATCGCAGTTCGGTCCATCCTCGATTGCCATCGGGTCTGGGGCCTCCCCGTCGCCGTCACCAAGACACCCAGCAACTGCCGTCAAACTCACAGCTGCCGATCCGAGAAGAACTGTCCGACGCGAGACGTGCCGATCAGTGGGGCTGCTGCCAGAGCCATTCATAGGAGGTATTGCTCGCCGAGAGCCTAAGGAATTGGCGAAACCTACAAATTGATGCAAAAAAGGTGAGACGATCACCACTCAGGGTTTGTCGTCGGGGGTATCCCACTCGAGAAGCGGTGACTCCGAATTCCCACATTCGGGACTGCCACAAACACCGGCATCGGCACCGGCCTGTTCGACACCCGGTGCAAGTCCGTTGATCTCCCAGTCGGCGGTATGACCTGTTGTACTCTCGTGCTCCGCAAGTGCAACGCGTGCATCTCTAAGCGTCGAGAACGACTCACGAAATCCACAGTCAGTACAAGTGACGACGATATTTTCCGTTCCCATACAAGATGTGTATCGGAGTCCGACGAAAGAGTATGGTTGCACTCGTCGGCGACGGTTACAGAGATACCAGGAGAAAGCCCACGGCTTTAGCCGTGTGGATGGGTCTGTCACTGCTGAATTAAATCATAATACCGTAGCACACTTGCAATTCCAACGTTTACAATCCATTCTGCCAACATATATCATGTGAGCGACCGGCCACAACGGACGAACGAATACATTGCCGAAGCCACCACCGAGCGGTATCGGCAGTGCGTGTTCGAATGGTTGGCCGCCCACGCCCACTTGTGGAACCAGATCACCTACCGACGCCGACAAGCATACTTCGCCGAAGACGGTGACGTCTGGAACGCCGAATACACGGACCTCTACGATCAATACGCACCGATACTTGGCAAAGCCACGTGCCAGCAAGTCACCCGCAAGAACAGCGAGGCGTGGCGGAGCCACTTTCGCCTTCTCGAGAGATACCACGACGACTCAGACCCAACGGTCACAGAGAAACCCAACCCACCAGGATACTGGGGCAATCGCAACGACGGCTACGAGCTACACGGCCTCGTCCGGAACGACCTCTATGACCTTGATTGGGGCGAAGACCGGAGTGCGCTTGAGTTCGGCGTCGGTGAAACACGCCGCAGACTGGTTGTTGGAACAGAACGTCGACACGGTGTACGTTGGCGATCTAACCAATGTGTTAGACACCCATTGGTCGGCAGAAGTGAACGAGAAGACACACGCGTTCTGGTCACACAGACAGTTGATTGATCGGATCGAACTCACGATGGGAGACGTCGGAATCAGCGTCACCCAAATAAGCGAACGCGATTCGAGTAGCGAGTGTCCCGAGTGCGGAAGTGACGATGTCGTTCGGGATGGCGACGAGTTTCGGTGTCATGACTGCAAGTTGGACGCGCATAGCGATATTGCAGGGGCGTGGAACCTGCTGCAAACTGAGGTTGGGCCGATGGCGCGGCCCGCCGCCCTATCTGCTGAACGCGACAGGGACGCACCCACCGATGGGACGTACTGGGAGTGGAATGGACACGATTGGACACCCACCCGTTTTGGGAACCAATCGTGTCCGCTTGACCAAACTAGCGTCGGCGAGCCCGCAAGTTCACAGCTGGGGTAATCTACTGGCCGGATTGCCCACGGAGGAATCCCACGAATTCAGTCGTGTGGAGGACGTCAAGTTGTCAGGTACACATCTGGGAGAAACGTTATTTCACCGAGAGGTTGCAAGTTTTAGTAGTTGTGCTGAATACAGAGCGCACATTTTGTATAGTAAGCGTGTATCACGTGAGTCGCGATTTCATTTCGGCGTCTTCAATGAGGGAGGGTATGTTTCGCGAATCACTCATGCCGAGCAAGTTATGAATCGGTAGATGGTTATTAGCAAATGTGAATATAGGAGAAGCTATAACTGCCGTAGCAATCCTGTGGGCCGGAATCATACTGATAGCGTATTCTATCAAACTATTTCGAAGAATAAGAGTGATTAAAAATTCAGACGAAGTGTCCATATCCGAATCTATCCATCGAAATGATATCGTACAGATCGGTGGGAAAGTGCACGATTATGAGGAGTTGTTGAAATCACCAGTAGAGAATCAAGTATGTGTTGCATATGACTATACTATTTCAAAAAGTACGCGGGACCACGCAGATCCAGAAAACGACATATATTGGAAGGATTTAGAGGAAGAAAAAGAAATCGTCGATTTTATCCTTGAAGATCATACCGGAACAGCTCATATACAGACGGATGGTTCCGAGGTTTCACTCACACATGACTCGAGACACACAACTTCTGATTCATCCTCAGCCACGACTACTGTCACAGGGGACCCGATTCCGTTTGATCTGATGAAATTCGATTTTGATGATAGGCTACGATTTAAAGAGGGTACAATAAAGCCAGGTGACTGGATATTTGTCATCGGAAAATTCGGTGATGGGGAAATGAAAAATGGCCCAGTGATTGATTCGAATTCCAAGGAGATAGTGTACATTTGTGATAAAGATGCAAAAAATGAGATTGGCAATTTACGAACACCGGCAGTTACGGGGTTCATATTTGGCTCAGTTTTCATACTCTTCTTAGCCACATATATTATTTTGGAAGTATTATAGTGATGTTCAGCATCATGGAGAGCTATATTATTTGAGTTTAAAAGTTAGTATTGTCTACAAACCCGAGTTCCTCATCCGTTTCAGAAAGCGACTTGACATCCTCCCCTCCCTGAGGAGCGGGGCTTTCTCCTTGGTTCACCGTAAACGAGCTGTTGCGATCACGCGGTTTCTCTCGACCGAAACGTACAGACCCGTGGTCGCTGTTTCCACCGTATGGCAGAAACTGTTGCTGATCTCCGAAACGAAATCCGCCAAGCCGTGGGACGGTACGAACGAATCGAATCAACCGCGTTCACCAAAGAAGCACTCGCCGCAATCTGTGAGGCGTTTGGAGCCGAAATTACGGACTCGAGATTACCACCAAAATCGGAGATGCGATCCACTATCCTGAGTGAAATAGACTCCGCAAACACGGCCAGTCCGGACACCCTCGAGCGATCCTTCCGGAAAGCAGAACTCGAGGCTATCAGAGACGCACTGCAAGACGAGTGACTGGACGATATTAGATTCCGTTCTGTTAGTGAGCGTTCCGCCTCGAGAATCGGTTTAACGACTGTATAGGTAACCATTGGGAGCCGAAACCGTGCTCATAATGCAACCATCGACACACCGAGACGACCGACTGGAGACTGCCCTCGAGCCACCAGCACAGACGACCACCGGATAACAGGGTGACCGTTTCAAACGCATTATGAGCCGACATAGCCGCGGACAGAACGCAAAGACGCGATCGATCCAGAACAGCGTACAGGCCCTGCTGGTGCTCGCCGGTATTGGACTGCTTGTCGCCGGACTGGCACTCGCTGCAAGCGGTGCCTCGATCAACGGTGCAATGAGTACCGTTAGCGAGGAGTGGGGCGACTCTGAGAGTACACCAACGGAGTCACCGGCGGACGACGACGAAGATGCTGACGCCGACGAGGATACCAGCGAAGACGACAGCGGCGACAGTGACGATGGAGCGGATGACAACCAGGAAGACGACACCGACAGTGGCGACGACGAACAGGAACAAAGTGACCCCGATGAAGACGAGGAGGATGCAGTTGACGACGGAGATGAAGACGGGGACGAAAGTGATGCAGACGATAATGAATCCACAACCGATACCCAGACAGTAACGACGGTCATCGAAGACGACTCCGGTGACCCGCTCGAGAACGCCACCGTGGCGGTCACTGGAACAGACAATGTCAGCAACGAAAGCGACGTCAACGACGATGGTGAAGCCGTCTTCGAACTCCCTGATGGCGAGTACGAACTCACGGCGATGGCTGACGGCTACGAAGACGCCGATGACGATGTCGAAATTGATGGCGAGGATGAGGTCGTCGTGTTGACGCTCGAGGCCGAAGACGCAGATGAAGACGACAGCGATGACGACGAACAGGAAACCGATGATGATGACGGTGAGAGTGACGACGATGCGGATGAAGACGACTCGAGTATGCTCACAGCGCTCGTCGTCGACGATGATGGAGACGCAATCGATAACGCGACCGTAGACGTCGACGAGGGCGGACTGTTCGGTGAGAGCGAACGTGAAGACGTAAACGATGATGGCGAAGCCGTCTTCGAACTCGAGGATGGGACGTACGAACTCACAGCAACTGCAGGTGACTACGAGGACGCCACAGACGAAGTCGAAATCGACGGCGATGACGAGGTTGTTGTGCTGACGCTCGAGGGCACAGAGGAATAACAGTTGCCGATTTCGGTGAGCTGAGCCATCAGCGAGTGATTCCAGCCCCTGTGTTGGATGCAGGGCGCGAATTGGGTAGCGCTACGCAGCGACTCTACGCTTTTTCCTCTTTCAACTGGAACTGGATACCACAGTGAGCGGGTCTGAAAAATCCTCGAGGTTTGTGAGTGAGTCGGCTGAGCGGGCGTTCAGAGGTCGCTAAACGCCTCTTGCAAGATGTAGTAAGACTGTTTCCGGCGCTCGTGGTATGGCGGCTCTTCCCATGTCTCCCAACTGAACTCGACTGCGGAATCGAACGTGAGTGTTCCGTCTTCAATTGCCGAGAGCGAATCCGTGATATTGAGGTTGGATTCGAGGTCGGTTGCGTCGCCGTCATCATCGGGATTGAACGTCACCGCAGTGAGAGAGATGTGGTCGATGGATCCACCGATGAACTCGCCCATCTCGAGGTCTTCTTCCCAGAAGTCAGCGATGACCTCCCGCTGGCTTGGGTCCCCGAAATTGAGGAGAAGCCACGGGAGTCGGATCTCGATCATGTTTTCTTCGGGGGTGACACAGACGTCCGTCAGTGAATCGAAGTCGTCGCTTGCTGGGTCGCCATTTCCAAAGTGTAGGGCACCAGTATCATAGCTCTCGAAGTCAATCGTTTCGCCCGTGCTCGGGATCGTGAGTTCCTTGTTCAGCGCGAGTTGTATATCATGGAACTCACCGGTGTCTTTCTCGCCAGCGTACTCCTCCTGAGGGAGCATCTCGAGTTGGTCTGCGTAAAAGTAGTAGAAAATGTCGTAGTAGGCGTCAACAACCACTCGAGAGTCGTCTGGACCGGAGAGGTGAACGAGAAAGTCTACTCCGTTGTTCGTCTCGAGATCCGTGTTGTATGGGATTGTCGTGTTTCCCTGGTTGGGGATTGTGTCAAGGAGAACAAGCGTGTTCATCGCGTCCCAGTCGACCTCGGACCCGAGGTCCTCGTAGTCAAGTCGGAGGGACAGATACCGACAGTCCGCAGCCGCGGTAAGCCGAGTCAGTGTTCGACCCGCGTCGTACCCATCGTCGAGTGAAACAGGGCTGAACGCGTCGCTGGCCGTGTCGAGGGGAGTTGCACTCTCCCACTCTTCAGGGTCTCCGGAGAGCGTGATCATGGAATCTTGATCCTCACCAGGATCGAACGTCAGGACGCCAAACATCTGCTCGTTGGTTTGTACGTCAGACCAGAATGGACGACGATACGGGTCCATGTAGTCCATTGTGTTCCAAGTGCGCTTGAACCACTCATCCTGCCACGTGAAGACGAGGCCGCCAAGCGTCTCTGCGTCGACGATCTGTTCGTAGAGTTCGACAACCATCTCACCCTGCGTGCGTTCGTTGTGCCCCCCTTGGTGAAACCCGTGGACGTGTGTGTGTGCGTTCTCCCTCGCGAAGAGGGAATACCGAACTCACCGATGAGAACAGGATAGTCGTTTGCCCCAACGAGGTCCTCGAGGTAGCCCCGATAACTACTTTCCTCGCCGGCGTCCGTGACGTAATTGACGTACTCCGGTTCGTGATTCAAAAAATCCGGGTAGTAGGGGTAGACATGGTATGTTGCGAAAAGACCACGATCGAACTCGTCAGTCGGATAGATATGATTAAGCGTGATGCTCGAGAGATCTTCCGTCTCAGAGGGTTCAGCAGGCTGGTCTAAGTGGTCCGTTGTCGGCCAGTTTGTGAAACTCAGGGGGCGTAGATCGCCGTATTCCTCATATTCGTATGTCGCCGTATCATCCATCCGTGCAGCTAACCAGTGTTCGAACGGTGTCGCGTCTTCCGTCTGGATGAAGGTCCCGTCGTACTCACCGAGGTCATCCCCATGCGTTTCGTCCGTATCGTAGACTACTTCAGGGTCCCATTCGATGCCAATGATGTAGCCGAGGACATATGGTGACACGTCGGCTTGGTACTCTCCACTCGCGTGTCCAGCTTCTGCGGGCAGAGACAGATTCCCGTGAACCGCGTCAATAATGTGTTGGATCCCCTCTCGGTGGTCGTCAATAATCGCAGAATCGAACGCATCACGTTTCTCGTGCAGTGTCGCTTCAGTGATCCAGTTACCGTGCAAGAGGAAGAGGGGATCCTCGTTACTCTCGTTATGTTCTGCTAACGCCTCGTAAAACACCGGTGGGTGAAGGGTATATGTTCTGATGACATTAGCGTTCATCTCCGAAATTCCGTCCAGCCATCGACTGTATTCCGATTTGGAGATTGCTGCCTCGCCGGGAAATCGCCCGGGTTTCGCCATACCGAGGTTTACGCCATGAGCGAGAACCTCTTGCCAATCTTCGTCATCTCGTCTTACCAGAAACGTATCGTCAGTCACTCTCGACTCGAGGTTCTGTGGTTCTGGTGGTGGCGACATGTCAGCACAGCCGACAACAACTGATCCAAGAGAGGCTGCCCCGACCATTTGAAGGTACTCGCGACTATTCATATCCTATTACAGTAATTGAGATAGAGGCATAATTATTGCGCATATGCCGCTCAGACCCCAGTATAATGGCCATCGAGTATTTCATAAAGTAATTAATGTTCGTAAAGAGTTACTTCGAACACAACCCATAATTGACTCACTACTCCCATGTTAGATCAAGTCAGCTAGAGGTCACATTCACACGCTGTACTTGTCAGCTAGAAGTTGTCATGTGTGAAGAGGTTCTGCAGTTCATAACTAACAAAATATCAATTAATCAAACTACGCCACATTCTTTGCTAGTGTTGGAATGTGAAGACGGGTCAAAACTCATCGGTCGCAGCACAGCCACGAAAAAGCGGACGTGAGTCACTCCACAGTGACGCTCTTCGCGAGGTTCCGTGGCTTATCGATCGACCGCTCGAGAAGCGTCGCAGCGTGATACGACACCAGCTGTAACTGGACGTTCGCGAGCAGCCCTGCCCAGACGGGGTGCGTGTCGGGAACCGACAGATGTGCGTCGGCAACATCGACCAATGGAGACGTAGCAGGGCCAACAGCGACGATCGGTGCCCCTCGAGACTGTGCCTCGATTGCGTTGGTTTTCGTCTTCTCGTCGGCGTCACCAGTCGAGACGGCAAAGAGCGGTGACTTCTCGGTGACGAGTGCGAGCGGGCCGTGTTTGAGTTCGCCCGAAGCGAATCCTTCGGCGTGTTCGTAAGTGATTTCCTTAAACTTCAGTGCACCCTCGAGTGCGACCGAGTGGCTGAGGCCGTTGCCGATGAAGAAGTAGGACGTGCTGTTCATGAACTCACGAGCAAGCAGGCGCGCTTGAGACGTTTCGAGGACGGTTTCGACGTGCTGTGGGAAGTCCTCCAACGTCTCGAGGAGTTCTTCGGAATCGTCGACGGGAGTTGCCTCAGGCACGTCTGCAGCAAGCCGCTGGGTGAGCAGCGTGAGCGTGACTGCCTGCGAAGAGTAGGTTTTCGTCGCGGCGACGCCGACTTCCGGGCCAGCACGGATGTAGATCGCGGTATCGGCTTCGCGTGCAGCAGTCGATCCCACGACGTTCGTCACGGCAAGCGTCTGTGCGTCGTGGCTGGCGGCCGTCCGAACGGCATCGAGCGTATCGGCGGTTTCACCACTCTGGGTGACGGCGATGACGAGCGTTGACTCGTCGATGGGGCCCGCCGAGGTCTCGTACTCGCTTGCACGAATCACAGCAGTCTGGAGTCCCGCTGTGCGCAACTGCTGGCCGGCGTACATCGCCGCATGGTAGGACGTCCCGCAAGCGACGAACTGAACCGTGTCAATATCTGCAAACTTCCCTGGCTCGAGGTCGTCGAACGAAACCGTTCCATTCTCGATGCGACCCTCAATGGTGTTTGCAAGCGCCGTCGGCTGGGAATGAATCTCCTTTTCCATATAATGGTCGTACTCGCCTTTTCCGGCATCGTCCGGGTCCCAGTCGACGGTATCGACAGGACGCTCGACAGGCGTTCCACCGAGATCGGTGATCCGGTATGAATCAGGCTCGAGAACAACGAGATCGCCATCCTCGAGGTAAATCACCTGATCCGTGTAATCGAGAAACGCCGGGACATCACTCGCGAGGAACCACTCGTCATCGTCGAGGCCGAGCACGAGTGGGGACCCCTTCCGTGCTGCATAGACGCGCTCTTCGCCGTCGACGAGCGCGGCAATGGCGTAACTGCCCTCGAGTGTGTCGATGGCCTTGCGGATTGCCTGCTCGGTACTGGCGCTATCCTGGCGGTACTCGTCGATGAGATGCGGAATAACCTCAGTGTCAGTATCGCTGTGGAACTCATGTCCCTGTGACTGCAACTGGGCTCTGAGTTCGTCGTAGTTGTCGATGACACCATTGTGAACGACTGCGACGTCGCCGGCAGTGTCCGTATGCGGATGGGCGTTTTCGTCAGTCGGCGGCCCATGCGTACTCCAGCGAGTATGCCCGATTCCGATATTGCCACTCGGTCGGGTATCGAGCGTTGCTTTGAGGTCTGCAACCTCGCCGGAGGTCTTGTGGACTTTCACGCCCGAACCGTTCTGGACGGCGATCCCTGCTGAGTCATACCCCCGATACTCGAGGTTCTCGAGGCCCGAGAGCAGTGTCTCAGTTGCGTCACCGTGGCCAATGCGGGCGATGATGCCACACATTAGTGAGCTACCTCCGTCCGAGAGACGGCTCCGGTGATCCAATCGGTGCGGTTCGGGGTCGACATCCAGCGTAGGGTACTAGGTCGTGTCATTGCTGTCACCTGCCCGCAGCCGTCGTCTCTGAGACGGGCGGGTCGCTACCTATCGCAAGGCTCGTCGCTCCCATTACTATATGAGAGATAAGCAGGATGCTATAGGGTGCAATAGACGGTTTCAGCCTGTGCAAGTCTCGAGGGACAAGAACGAATCAGACACGGCATACTCACGGCAGTCGGGACAGCCACTGCATAGACCACAGCCCGCTAAACAGCCGTTCGGGTAGCTGAAATCTGCAGTTGTTCAGCGTGCAACTGACTCGAACAGATGGGTCACTAAGATACGACTCACCGACAGTTAGTAGTACACAGATGTCGTAGTACAACATAGTATGTCTAGTAGTACTCGAGACCCAGAGGTCGTCCGCGTCTCGCAGAAGGGACAGGCAACGATTCCGAAGACGCTCCGAGAGAAGTTTGGGATCGATACTCCCGGCGAGGTGTTCATTTACGAAGAAGATGAGCGAATCATTGTTGAACCAGTCCCGTCACTCGAGGAACTGAGCGGAATTCACGCCGATACCGATCGCGAGCGTGGCGACGTGCTCGAGCAGGTTCGCGAACTGAAAGATGAGGACCACCAGCGTGAAGCGGCCCGTGCTGACCGACTCCGACCGGCTGACTCGGAGGATGAATGAGCGAGCGGTACGTCTTTGACACCGAAGCGATCATCGCATATCTCTACGATGAGCCAGGTCGGAGCATCGTCGAAGAGTATCTTCGAGACGTTCGTGACGGGAATGTCGAAGGATTGCTGGCAGAGACCAACGCTGGGGAAGTACTCTATCTCGTTGCACGCTTTGAAGGAGTCGACGACAAACCCACGACAGACTCACTTCGGACTGCCGATCGCGATCTCCGCGCGCTCGAGCGGTGGGGGATTCAAATCAAACGAGCTGACTGGCGACTTGCCGCCGAGGTGAAGGCGGATGGCCACATCTCGTTCGCGGACGCACATGGCGTTGCACTCGCCTACGAGACGGATGCGACACTCATTGCCGGTGCTGATGACGACTTTGAGATGCTTCCAATTGACGTCGACGTAGTCCGGTTTCGTGAGGATGGCGTTTGACATCCTCTCACGATTAAACTCGTGGGCCTTCTCGCCTAATCTGTTTGACATCCTCCCCGCGCTAAAGCGCGAGGATTCCCGACCGCGTTGGGATATTAAGGTTCGCGGTTAGCAACCTGTTCTCGTGGGGCGAAAACACCCTCACTACGGTCGAACAGGTGAACCGCTGGCTGTGCCAACCAGCCGTTATCCCTATCACCGCCATCCGTGGCGAGACTCGGGAGTACCTTTTGTCGAATGTTCTCCGCGCCGTTTACGTCTGCGTTCGCAACCGTATCACACTTTTCACACACGTACAATCCGCGTTCGACGCGCTGATTGTCGTCGGTGTGGCCACACGCCGAACACGACTTCGACGTATCGCGTTCCGACACCAACTCCATGTCGATGCCCTCGGCTTCCGCCTTGTAGTCGAGAAGCGTTGTGAAGCGGTTAAACGCCCATCCGTGCAAATCCAAGTTGCCGTGGTCACCCCAATTCCGAGGTTCGCCGTTCTCGTTGTCCTCTCGGATACCGCCGAGGTCGCCAACCACGAGTGTTCCGATATCTCGTTCGACGCACTCCTCTACGATTGCTTTCGAGAGTGCGTGCAAGAAGTGCGTCCGACGGCCCGTTCGCTTACGGTCAAGACGTGTAGCCTCTCGGGACGAGGAATCGTCGCACCTGGCCTTCTTCTTCGTAAAGTAGTATTCGTCCTCTTTGAGTGCGCCACCGGGGTACAACACCGCTTCGCCGCCGAACGAGACAGCGGCGAAGTTGCAAATCCCGAGATCAACACCACCTACTTCTTCACCCGGCGGTTCCGGGTCGATAGTGGTGCGACAGACGAATTGAAGTCGCCACTCGTCGCGCTTGTAGACGGCGCGAACCTGTTGAATGTCCCACTCGGTCAGGTCAACATCAGAGCGGGTCTGGTACTCACACAGGACGAAGTCTGACCGGTGTTCTTTGAGATTACGGCCTTTCGAGAGGCGGACACGGGTGAACTGTGCGTCGTGTTTGAAGCCAGCCGCTTTGAACGACACAGTTGAACGCGGGTGGGAGTCTCCGTTTTTGCGGTAGCCGGGCGGTCGGGCACGATCGTCGTCGTTCCGACGCTTGCCGAACCAGCCGTTGAACGCTTCAGCGAGTTCTTCGAGAACGCGCTGACTGGATTGAGAATGTAAGTCCGTGTAGCGTTCGTGACCTTTGAGTTCGGCTTTGAGTTCTCCATCATCGGGAATCTCGCCCGTTTCATCCCACTGTTCTTGTACGTAGTAGCGACCGACGTTCCAGAGTTTTGAGGCGGCCCATCCGAGTTGGTCGAGGTCGTCACGAACCTGTTGCTGGTTCGTAATCGTCGCCTCGAACGTTCGGACGGTTCGACTCATTTTCTGGCTCCATAACCAGTTATGAACGCTGATTTCTTAATAGTGTCGGTTGACGTGGAATATCCGACAATGCTACTGTCGGTGGAGTGTGTCATATAGTGACGGCGTGTATCCTCGCCCTGAAGGGCGAGGTTTTGCGCCTGCTCATCACATAAGCCAAAATGCCGAGACGGTTATACTGTTGTATAGAGTACGTATAGCTATGAGCACCGATAGACACTCTGTGCCGGTATCGCTCCCACCGGAATTGGTGAAAGAACTTGATTCGCTTGTCGAGGACGGCGTGTTTAGTTCACGGTCCGAAGCCCTCCGATATGGTGCCCGCCTCATCGTTCGCGAAGAACGACAAGCACGGCTTCATGACCAAACCGACGGTGAGGCGCGTGAAGAGGTTAAGAAACGCTTGGAGCGAAAGCGTGTATCTTGATACCGATCCCATCCTTGCGCTCCTGAAAACCGGCGCCGCGGGAGAGTTGCGACGGAAATACGACCGACTCACTGTCTTCGACGCGGTCCATCTTGGGACTACCTACACGCTCGAGGAGCCAATTGTGTCGACCGATACGCTCTACCCAGATATTGAGGAAGTCAGCCACGTCGATCCACGTGACCTCGAGTGATGGCACGTCTCAACGGTGGTCGTACAAACCGGAGTACTCACCACGAGGTGCGGAAAATTGCTTCTGCGAAGCGACAGAGTGTGACATCCCGATGGAGGGATCCCACGATTTCAGTCGTGAGAAGAAGTCAAGCCAGCGGGTTTTCGGATTCGTCCGATTGATCCGACAGCTCTTCGTCGTCCATTGGTGGGGTGGATTCGGACAGGACGATAATGTTCTCCCGGCCGATCGATCGCTTCTCGATCGTGTCATCAGCGTGCATCTGCGAGCAGATCCGACTGACCTTCGACTTCGACCAGCCGGTCTCGTCCGTAATCTCGTGTTGACGGATTCGACCGTGGTTTGCGACTAACAATCTGACGACTTTTCCTTCATCGCTCAGGAATTTTGGCGGCGTCTCGGGTGAGAGTGTGTGTTCGTACCCCTGATGATCGGTCGTGTCTGCGCTGTGTGTCTGTGGCGCATCATGATTTTCCGAGTCGCCAGCGGGAGCATCGGTGTCGGTATCGGTGTCCGAGCGAATCGAACTGTCCGAACCCACATATGCACGGTCCGATGCACTCTCCAATAGGCGGAGGACGACGAGTCCGCCAATGAAGAGGAATAAAACCGCGAGCATGGCACCCTCCCAGGACGACGTGACGTCAGACAAGTGCAACCAGGTCCACGAGCCACCGAGGATCTCGGTGGGCCATGCAATGATCGCGTGTACGTCGTGCTGGGGGGTCGTCACCGGAATTGACTCACGGTGGGTTGTGAGGGCGATTCCGGCGTCGGTTGGGACGGTTGAGGCCATGTGATATCGCGGTTCTGTTGCGGTCGACGGATCAGGTAGGGGTGGATGGGGTGGTGGAACCGTCGACCGCACTCGAGACGATGCCAGAAACCCACTTCATTATAGAGCACTACAACCGGGCTTAACAACAGTTTAAATCCCTGCAACCGGGTGTGATTGAATTCTCTCGAGAACGGCACCAAGCGCGCCTCGAGGCGCCTATTTCTCGCCGATGTAGCCGCTGCAACGGTTTATTCGCGCTATAGTAAACGGCCCCCATCGGGTTGGTGAGAGTCGAGGCACGCCCCGGTTGCGGGTGTCCTGCAACCAACACTCGCTGTCACAGGCAGTCTGTGGCGGCTACGCGACACGGGCATGTTCACTATGACAACGACACTCACCAATTCGGACACTCGAGCGGACGACGGAGAGCGCGACCAGACCGCCCGCGAATCGTCAGCCGGCGGACGAACGCTGACACACACTAGCGAGGCAATCTCGCGCGAAGCGACTGTCTGCGTCGTTGGCCTTGGCTACGTTGGCCTCCCGCTTGCAGTCGGGTTCGCACAGTCGAACTACCGCGTGATCGGCTTCGATATCGACGAGAACACCGTCGAAACCCTGCAGTCGGGTATCGATACGACGGGAGATCTCTCAAACGAGGCGGTCCGTGATGACGACATCTCGTACACGACGAATGCGGGCCAGATCGCCGAGGCCGATTACGTCATCATCACCGTCCCGACGCCAATCGACGACGACGAGCAACCGGATCTCAGCTACGTCGAACAGGCCGGACGAACCGTCGGCTCGAGAATGGACCCTGGAACGACTGTTATCCTCGAGTCGACCGTCTACCCAGGAACGACTCGAGAGGTGCTCGTACCGGCGCTCGAAGCCGCTTCCGACCTCACCGCAGGCGAGGACTTCTTCGTTGGCTACTCGCCAGAACGAGCAACCCCGGGCGACCCTGAGCACGGCCTCTCAGACGTTATCAAGGTCGTCAGCGGCCAGAACGAGAAAGTGCTCGAGGATGTGGCGACGCTGTATGAGTCAGTTGTCGACGCGGGCGTCCATCGTGCGCCCTCGATCGAGGTCGCTGAAGCCTGTAAGGTCGTAGAGAACGCCCAGCGCGACGTGAACATTGCGTTCGTCAACGAACTCTCGATGGCGCTCGAGCGACTCGATGTTGACTCGCACGCGGTGCTCGAGGCAGCAGGGACGAAGTGGAACTTCCACGACTACCGACCGGGACTGGTCGGTGGCCACTGCATCCCCGTCGACCCGTACTTCCTGGCCCATCGGTCGGCTCGCGAAGGGTTCGAACCCGACCTCCTTACTACCGGTCGGGCGGTCAACGAGTCAGTCCCTGAGCACATTGCAGAGCTGACGATCAAAGCACTCAACGACTGCTACAAGACACTTCGAGACAGTCGCGTACTGGTTCTCGGGCTGGCCTACAAGCCGGGCGTCGGCGATATCCGAAGCTCGAAAGTCGCGGCCGTTGTCGACGAACTGGCTGAGTACGGCGTCGACGTCGAGGGCTTCGATCCGTTCGCAGACAACGAGGCAGTAGAAGCGGCGTTCTCCCTCGAGGCACAGGAGACGCTGTCGTTCGATGGCGTCGACGCGGTCTTGCTGGCGACACCCCACGCTGAGTTCGAACAGCTCGATCTCGAGGCCGTCGCGTCCGAACTCGCGGATCGACCGGCACTAGTCGACGTAACCGGCGCACTCGAGGAAGAGGCTGCAACGACGGCCGGCTTCGTCTATCGGAGGTTGTGAACCGATGCGCATCGTCGTCACGATTCAACACCCCGGCCACGTCCACTTCTTTCGCCATCCGATCACGGAGTTAGAAGCACGCGGCCACGAGGTCTTCGTCTTCGCCCGGGAGAACGACGTGGCAATCGACCTCCTCGAGGCCTACGACATCGATCACGAGGTGCTGGCCGGCGAGTCGGGCTCGCTGGTCTCGCTGGCGGCGGTGCAAGCCACCTACGAGACGCGTCTTCTGGCTCGTGCCCGTCGAATCGATCCGGACGTGATTACGGCAATCGGCGGCGTCGCCGCCGCCCACGTCTCCTCGCTGTTGCGGGCCAAGAGCCTCGTCTTCTACGATACTGAGCACGCGACGCTCATTACGACACTTGGCTATCCGTTTGCCGACGTGATCTGCACCCCCGAGTGCTACCGTGAGGACATTGGCACAAAGCAGGTGACGTATCCAGGCTACCACGAACTCGCCTATCTCCACCCTGAGCGGTTCGATCCGGAGCCATCGATCCGTGAGTCAGTCGGCCTCGAGCCCGACGCGTCGTTCGCCGTTGTTCGACTCAGCAGTTGGGAGGCCTCGCACGACGTTGGCCACGGCGGATTCAACGATCCAAGTGACCTCATCAATCGACTCGAGGAAGTCGGACTCGAGGTGTTGCTTTCCGTCGAAGGCGAGCCACCGGCCGAACTCGAGGCGTACCAGTTCTCGACGGCACCCGACCGAATGCACGACCTGCTTGCTGAGGCCGACGTAGTGTTGAGCGAAGGAGCGACGACGGCGGCAGAGGCTGCCGTTCTCGGTACGCCAGCAGTCTACGTAAATCCGCTCTCGCTCGGCTATACGCGAGAACTCGATGCTGAATATGGCCTCCTCTTCGAGTACAGCGGCGAGAATCGCCACGTTCGCGGCCTCGAGCGAGCCGTCTCGATTGTCGAACACCCAACTGATGAGTGGGAGCGACGACGTGAACGACTGCTCGAGGAGCGCCTCGACGTGACGGCGTTCGTTGTTCGCCAGATTGAATCACTCGCCCAGCCACAGATGGCCGCCGGAACACCAGCGACGAATCCAGGGTAGCTATGAAGGTACTGCAACTGGTTACATCGCCGAGACCGTTCTTCGAACAGCAAGTCACCGCACTCGAGGAGCGCGGTGTCGAGTGTACAGTCCTCGCCGTACCCGGATCATACGACGGTGACTCCTCGCGCTCGCCGCTCGAGTATCTGCGATACTATCCACAGATACTCAAGGCTGTTCGCACGATGGAGTTCGACCTCGTCCACGCCAATTATGGACTCGTCGTTCCGTTTGCATTCACACAGCCGACGCGGCCACTCGTCACGACCCTGTGGGGAACCGACCTAATGAGCAATCGGACGTGGCTGCGGTCGATGAGTCGATTCGGTGCACGCTATACAGACGCGACGATCGTTCCGAGTCCGGCCATGTCCGATGCGCTCGAGACGGACCATGAACTGATTCCCTTCGGTGTCGACACCGAGTTGTTCCGCCCGATTCCACAGGCTGAGGCCCGCGAACGTATCGGCTGGGAGACGGATCGCCCGATTGCGCTCTTTCCGTACGACCGCACGCGGTCGGTAAAGGACTTCCCGCGAGCGACACGGCTCGTCGACGAAGCCGAGACTGATCTCGATATTCGACCCATCTCTGGCGTCGACCACGCAACGATGCCGTACTACATGAACGCCAGCGACGTCCTGTTGCTCACCTCGCGGCGTGAAAGCGGCCCGATGGTGATCAAGGAAGCTGCGGCGTGTCAGCTCCCGGTCGTCTCGACCGACGTCGGCTTCGTTCGCGAAACGCTTGCAGACGTAGACAACTGCGTCGTCAGCGACGCAGATGCTGAGTTGATCGCCGGCCTCGAGCGAATCATTTCAGGCAGCGGCCGGACGAACGGCCGCGACGTAATCGACGACTTGAGCCTCGAGGAGATGGGCGACCAACTGCTCGAAGTGTATCAGACCGTGCTCGAACGCCGCGCTGGTGGCGAGCCGGACGAAGCGAACGAGAGACACCACCAGACCGAGGTGGACCATGGTGTATAGAAAACTGGCCGACGCTCGGCCGTTTCGGCTGGATACGGTCGCTGCACTCCTTGGGCTCACGATTGCAATCGGGTTGCTCCCGCTGCAGTTGCTTGCCTCGCAGGTGTATCTCAACACCGTCCCGATTGTTCTCGGGACGGCCTGTGGGTTGTACCTCCTCTCGCTGTACCAGGAAGATGAGGCCGGGACAGTTCCGACACTTCCCTCGAGCGTGGCGATGGCACTGCCAGGGATTGTGCTGGCGGCGACCGCGGGACTCGTGGCCATTGTCATCGTTCAGGAGACGCGGACGCCGCTGTTTTTCGCAGCAGCGAGCCTCGTCGCGACGACGATCGTCGGCCAGATTTTCTTCACCAGTGACGACGACTTCCATCCCGGCGTCCTGGTCCTTCAGATCGTCCTGTTCGCGTTCGTCTTCCGCTTTACGGCACTGTATGCGACACCCGGCTACATTGGAATCGATATCTGGACGCACGCAGAACTCACAGAGGCGATTCTACTCGAGGAGTCCCTGAGTGGCATTGCGGACGATAAACACTACGCAGCGCCGTTCTATCACCTGTTGGTCGCCGCATCCGCGCTGGTGTACGACGTGCCGATTCGACTTGCAGTCTATCTCTCCGTCGGTCTCGTGATGCCATTATCAGTCCTGCTGGTCTATGCGACGACAAACCTGCTCGTCCCAGCGCGTTGGGCAACGCTTTCGGCGGCGTGTTATGCCGTCGCCAGCCACGTCACACTGTGGGGACTCCATCCAATCCCGACCAGTCTCGGCCTCGTCTTCTTCCTCGGGATGCTGTACGCACTCATCCGCGTGATGCGCATCGAGTACACCATCCGTGATTTCTCGCTGTTGGTCCTGATGAGCGTCGCCGTTGTCCTCACACACCAGGTATCGACGTTCATCATGCTCGTCTTGCTCCTGGCCGCATTCGTCGCCCAACTTGTCTTCGTCGCCGGCCCGCTCGGGCTCACACGACTCGATACGAGCGTCTTCCGGGCGAAAAAGCCGGTCAACCTCGTCGGCCTCGTCGTCTTCAACATCGGGCTCACCATCTTCGCCTGGTCGCTGACGCCCTACCGACAGGATTCGTTCCTCGAGACCATCCTGAGTTTCTTCACCGAAACCCTCGAGGAGAGTGCCGGATTCCTCAACATCGCAAGCGGCTCGACCGCGAGCGACGAGCAAGCAGCCGAGGAGGCAGCCACCTCACCAACGCTGCTCGAGCAACTGGTCCCCTACCTCGATATCCTTGGCTTCCTGTTCTTGCTGGGAGCGACGTTTGTCGGCTGTCTGTACGTCGTCCACCGACGCCGTGCAGAGCAGTCTGTGTTCACCCTGTTGCTCGCCTCGGCGTTCATGCTCGTGTTCGTCCTCGGATTCCCGATGTTTGGCATCCATAACTTCATCCCGAATCGGTGGTTCGCGTTCCTCTTCGCACCGATGGCGATTCTAGGCGCAATCGGCCTGCGAACGCTCAGCACGAATCTGAACCCGACAGTCGTCACCGCCGTTCTGTTGGTGTTCGCGCTGGTCTTCCCGGGCGCGATGATTGTCGCTGCCGAAAGCAACATCGACAATCCGATCTTTGGCGATCAACACGAACGACTTGCCTACGACGAACCCGATCTCGCAGCAGCCAACTCGATCGCCGATCTGACGGGGTCGCCCGCCGGCAGTGAGATCCGCCCCGACCAACAACTCCATACGGACCACCCGTATCAGACGGTCATCACACGAACCGGGGCCTATCCGTCGACGACAACCGCCTCAGTTCCCGAGGATGGCGTGACAGACCACGACTACACGGTCTATCGCTCTGCCCAGTCATCCGATGGCGTCTACTTCACCGACGAATACGGCGACAGCCGTATCGATCACATCGACCAGACCCAACTGTGTCGCGCCGACCACGCAACGGTCTACACAAACGGTGACGTGACAATGTGTACGCCCTCACCCGCCTCGAGTTCGTAGAAGAATCACAGCACTTCCCGCTTCGATTCACACCTGCCGAACACTCAGTCCTCGAAGTGGGCTGGCTGTTCGGACGCAGTCTGTGAACTGTCCACCGAGACGGTACTGTCTTCGACGGAGATACTCACTTCGGGGCCGCTTTCGACCCGAACGACGTACTCTCGATAGTGAAATGTGATTTCTACCGGTGTGCTCGAGTCCCCGTCAGGCTGAGCGAGTGCATCTAGTGCCTCTGGGTCGACGACGTGAAACAGTGGTGGAGATAATTCGCTTGGTGAAACCCCTTCTTTCTGAGCGACTGCCTCGACAACCTGATACGACGGGGCATGTGAATCCATTACTTGCCACTGAGGGTGCGATTACGCATAAATATTTGCCCCAGAGTGAGCAGAATCGCAAACTGAGTCGACAATTGTGTGCAATTCGCATCTTAATAGGCATCGTAGCAGTTCGATGTATCCACAGTCGAAACTACTGCTCGCTGACGAAGATTCTCGCAGCACGAACGAAGGTTTACACAGATGGCGGGCCTGTACGAAGCTATGAGTGAAGTTGCACTCGACAATGTCGATCGCGGGATCTTATTCATGTTACAAAAAGATGCCTGAAACATCACGATCGCCGAGATTGCAGCACAGGTCGACGTTGCTGCCAGCACCGTTCGCAACCGTATCGAGAGCATGGAGGAGACAGGCATCATTGAGGGATACTTCCCGAAGATCGATTACGAGAAGGCGAACTATCCGCTGCATGTACTGTTCGTCTGTAGCGCCCCCGCTGATGAGCGCGAACAGTTGGCCGCAACTATACTGGACCAGCATGGTGTCGTTGATGTCCGCGAGATGCTCACCAGCAAGCGCAACATCTACGTTGAAGTCGTCGCCACCGACACCCAAGACTTGACTGAGATCACCAACGAGTTTACGACGACAGGATTCAGTATCGAGTCCTCTGAGATCATTACTAACCACTACACTCGGCCCTGGGCAGAGTTCGAGTTCGATGATGAGAACTAATTCAGCTGACCGATTGTCAAATCAGTTGGAGAGAAAGACGCTTTTGCAACTCAGTGCGCCAAAAGTGCGAAAATCGCAACCAATAAACTGCGTTTCCCGCAACTTTTTTGCGTACTGGAGCCGATTCGTTGGACGAGACAGATGAAGCAGTAACAGACACTCATCTGTTCCTTGGAAACTATGACCATCCATTCGCCACGCGATTCGACTATTCACCGAGAGCGTGCGACACTTGACGACCTCTTCGAGGTACTCAGCAAGCCCATTCGACGCTGTATCCTGACCATGCTTGCCGACGCGAACCCAAGAGACGAACCCTCGTTCAGTCCACGTGACTTTACTTCCACCGAGCAACGCGAAGATATCATGGCACGGCTGCACCACACTGACCTCCCGAAACTCGACGATGCGGGATTTATCGAGTGGGAACCTGATTCAAAGACGATCACGCGTGGGCCGCGCTTCGATGAAGTCGAACCGCTGATAACGCTGCTGACCGACAACCAAGATGAGCTTCCAGCAGGGTGGCCCTAAGCTGCCGCAACCGCCTGAAAATTCAGGTAATCAAAGAACTGGATTAAGAGAGTCGATTTGACGGAGCAAGACGACTAGAAGAGTTCGTCAAGTGGCCGGTCTGCACCAGCTTCAGTCTCGGTATCTTGAGGCGGCTCAATGGGGGGCGCATCAAAGAGTCGGTCACCCTGTTCTCGAGCAGCGAGCGCATCATCGATAGCGTCCGCCGTTTCGCTATCTATGTATGGAATCTCGAGGGCTCCACGAACGCTCTCCGGCAGGGCTGGTCGGGGCGCATCCTGATGCCGTTCAATTTTGGCGGTGAGATAGAGATTTTCCTGAAGGGCACGCAGAACCGGGACGTACCGCAGGTAGTGATACTCATCTAAGAGAGTGATTCCGTAGCTGGTTACTCCCCAAAACTCTCGTGGATCGTTATGTTCAGCCTCGTCGCCACGGTATGTGTACTTCGACATCACCTGCTTCTCTGCAAGTCGGTCGAGATGTTCGCGGATGGTGGAGCGGTTCTTGGGTACGAGGTACTCGAGTTCGTCAAGCGTCGCTAGGTGTGTCGGATGGCCAAGCACGGCTTGGATAATATGATAGCGGGTTTCCTGAGTGAGAAATTGGTGTGCCCGTCTCTGTTTCTCGATCGGCAAGACGTCGTCACCCCCAAAGGGATCTGTCCCGCTGCCGAGCGGGTTTTGTGGGTCCCCCGTGCTATTGCTCATACGTATTTGTTCCGTCTCAACTCATGTAACTGTTCGGGCAATAGAGGTTGGGTTTGTCGGATATTTCCAACCTGGGAATGAATCTTTAAGTCGAACACATATGTAGTCGTGAACATGAGTGATTCACGAGTACCGCGAAATTCATACGTGGTCTATCGGGCTGTCAGCCGGATTTTCGAGGGGATCAACTCTCCACCACAAGGGGACTATCACGAGGTCGTACGGTATATGAACGAAGAACTCCCGCGGTTTGAACAGGCAGATAGTAGCTACCTGGTTCTTGGAAGTTATCGCAGTGGGTACGGACGGCGCCTTCGAGAGTTTGCTAATTGTCTCAATATGCCAACAAACGCAGAAGCAATCGTCCTGGGAGATACAACGAACCTGGAGACCGAAGTCATTCCTGAGTTTGACATAAAGATTAATTTGCTCGGTGAGGCGGCAGATTATATCGCTGGTGTATATGAAAAAGAAGACGGTGGTGAGAGCCCAGAACTCGGGATCATCAGGGCGCTTTTTGTGACTAAAACCTCCATATTCCCACGCGATTATACTGGCCTGACCCACGAAAGTGTAGAGACCCGAGAAGATGTTATTCAGGCCGCTCTGGCGGTCTACTACGCTGATTTCGGTCAAACTGAGAGTGAGCAAGAAGTCGCGGAAAAGAAGAAAGCCGAACTCGCTTCACTACTGACAATAGCACAAGCGGAAGGTATTGAGATCAGCGAGCGGGAACTCACAGATATCATCAAAGAGCGCCAGAGCAGAATCGATGAGCCTCCGGCCGAATATAGCTGGGTTCATCTGAGCTTCTTTAAACGGTTTGAGTCAATGGATCAGTGCCACCCCTGGACGACAATGGCAGAACTGCGAGACCTCGCTGACGAGATGCCAGGACCAGAACGCCCACGATGGGAAACTGAATTCGACGTAGAGATGGTTCGCGACCAGTGACATCCTTTGTGCCGTTCACAGCGGGTGAGGGCGCCACTTCGAGTACTTACTCGAGTCGAGAGCGGAGTGCGTGCCAGCAGTCACTGGCGAGTGGGGCACCGTCGTATAGCCAGAGGGCACTCACGGCAAGCACAATAGTGAGTTGCACGAGAGCGGCCTCGGAGAGACCGCCGCTCACGAGTTGATTGAGATACCGAACGAAGTAGACAACGAAATGATCGAGGAAGCCGCCGTGATCGTGGGCTGGCGGCGATTCGAGCGGCCAGAGGATCACGCGTAACTCCGGGTCGCGACCCATACGCATCGGGTTGAGGACATCGGTGATAAGATGGGAGAGGTACGCCAGCGAAAACGCCCCTGTTAGGAGTCGACCGTCTGGAATGCGGTCCATCATCGCAAACACGGCAAGACAGACGACTGGAAACACAAAAATCGAATGCCCGATTGCATAGCCGGTCTCGGTGATACCGAACGTCCATGCGAGGGGCTTATCGATCAGATCGGGAAGCTGTGAGCCAACGACAACGGCTATTGTTTCTCGAGTTGTGGGCGGTCGCCGCCAGGTAACGTGGACCAGCAGCGAATACAGCACGTACGCGAAAATGAGGTGCTCCCACGGCCACATTATGTTCCCTCCATCGGAAGTTGGATTGCGCGATAGGCGTTTTCGGCCGTCGGCTCCGATGGCGGCTCATCATCGTACAGCAACAGCGTCAGTCGGAGTTCCGAGTCGGTCATCGTCGGCGTCACATCGAGCGTCTGGTGAACGGTTTCGCCATCAGCGACCGTCTCCGTCTGTCGGTCCACCTCATCCTGCTCATGGACAGTGACAGAGCTTTCGTTCCCATCGCCGTAACTCACGTCCTCGAGCAAGACGACGGTTGTGTACGTCCGTTCTTCGTGCTCGTGGTTCGTAATCGTCGTCTCGAGTTCGTGTGAGTCCTCGTCCTCGAACGTTGCCTCGTACATTGTCTCTTGGTCACCGTCGACGCCCTCGCTCTCGATTGCAAATTCGGTGAAGCCGTCATGCTGTGGCGGGTTAGCAACGGCAAAGCCAACGGTCCCAGCAACAAGAACCAGACCGACGACGATTGCAATGTTGTACGCTCGAGTACTGGGACGGTCATACAGCGTCGCTTGAGCCGTGAATACTGGGACCATGGACCGAACCGATGGTGTATAGCGACGAGTAGGTGTGCAACGGTATCGAGCGACGATTGAGACGAGTGCACACAGAATGGTTACACCCGCGATCCCGAACAGTACCGGTTCGAGGGTCACACCCCTAGGGGACACGGACGCAAAAAGGGTGATCGTGGGAACGATAGCAACGCTAAAAACAATTGATAAGACTATTCGTTCGATTGACTCGAGGCCGCCGCTTGCGAGTAACGGATTTCCGAGTCCGGTTTTGCCCTCATCAAACAACTGGTATGCCTCGTTTGGCTCATCTGGAAACAGCGCTGAAACGAGCGCATACCCCGGAAGGAAGCAGATGAGCGGAATCGCAAGGAGGATTCGTCCGATGCCACTGATTCCGGAAATAATGCCAAACGAAAGGCCGCCAGCGATGACGATCACCAGTGTGAGGTCGAAAAACCACCAGTTGGTGTTGCTCATATACGTGCTACGAGGAGTGGTGGGTGGTTTATTATCGGCCCAGTAAGCCCCAGTGAGTGGGGGTCGTCGGACGGCCGTCTGACGCCATCATATACTATTTCCGACAGAGATTATTTTGACGTTCTCAGCGGCCGCTCTGGACGGTTCCAGAAAGTGCAACAGACGGAAATCGTGGATAATCGTACAGCATAATACTAGCTCGATATAGCCAGGAAGAAACACCCCACCCCATATTCCATATTCCAAATAGAGCTGCTCAGAACAGCGTTTATGGAGTTTAAAAATGACTAGAAATCATTCACGGGGCTGTTAAAATCTGGTAAATTGAACCGTCACGAAATACACTGTTTCTATGCTTTATTACCCACCTGTGGATAGGGGAAATCGACGCGATGAGATCGACACATATCACCATGGAAGAACAGTCCAACCGGGAATCGGACACAGAAGAAACGGACGCCGGTTCGGAGCCGACGGTGTCGAAGGACGATCTGTTTCACCTGCTGCAAAACGAGCGCAGACGCATGGTCATCCGGTATCTTCGCGGGACCGAAGGGCCTGTACGCATGCGCGATGTTGCAGAACAGGTTGCAGCCTGGGAGCACGAGACGACCGTTGAGGAGCTCACGTCGAAACAGCGCCAGCGCGTCTATATTCCACTCTACCAGTCACACCTCACGAAACTTGACGAGGCGGGCGTCATCGACTATCAGAAAGATCGCGGGATCGTCGAACGAAAACCGTTCGCCGACACGGTAGATGCCTATCTCGATATCGACGTGAACGAGGACCAACCAGACGAATCAGCCACCACAGAAGAGAGCTGGGACGACTACTATATCGTCGCAACAGCTGTCTGTTATATGGTCCTATTCGGCGCCGTAATAGAACTGCCCTTCATGTCAATCCTGTCAGGGATCGGCCTCAGTGCACTGATCCTGTTCCTCTTCACTGTGCTCACGATTACCCGACTTGTTAACTAACACAGGGACTCAGCCGACTGTTCTAGACGACACTCGGAACGAACCAGACGATCGTCGTCGTCACGACCGTCACCGTAAGCGCCGTCATCAGTGAAACCGAAATCAGTGTGAGCAACGCAAACAACACGACGAGCGACACCGTTCCGAAAACAGCCGGTGAAAGCGCTGGCCCCTCGTTCCTGTCCGTCATCGACCGTTCGACAACCCCCTGTGTTTCATCGAACTCGATTTCACCTGCTGCCTCGAGTGCTGGCAGTCGTTCTTGGTGAAGGCGCTCGTGGACGCCAGCCCAGGTATCGAGTGGCGGTTGTGCGGGAGCGATCAACTGATCCGTGAGTTCATCGACGGTTGCTGGCAACTGTACATCCTCGAGGACCACACGCAATTCGTCATCGTCGTCGGGAACGAACGCGTCAACCTCGGTGGCCCCTACTGCGTGAGGGCCTTGCAGGTTATGATAAATCGGGATATCCGGACCAGGAGGGGGTTCAGAGCCTTCTGAACACTCATCGGGGGGAGTGTTCGATGAAGGGCGCAACCAAGACGGCGTCAGACGCATATTGCGCGCTACCCCCTCGTTGCATATAAGCATTTTCACGGTTTATCCGGCTCAAACCATTTCAGCCGAGCCTAGAGCGGATTTTACCGGCAAACGAGGCGTGCGCGAAACGTCTGTGAGAACTAATACGTGCATAATGCAGCCGATGACTACGGATTGATCGACTGGATGGGCTGGAGCCATCGTTGAAGTGTAGGGTCCGTCTCGGCCCACGGATCGAACCAGCCACGGAGATCGGTGATCCGAAGTTTGTGTCGGGCTGGCAGTGGATGAGCCGACTCGAGATCATCCAACAGTCGCTGGTCGAAGTCATGTGTTTCGAAGAGGTGTTCACGATTCGGCCATGGCGGTTCGAAGGAGGGGAGAAACGGTGTCTTCCGACGAACAAAGCCTTCGATTTCGTTGAGAAGTGCGACATCATGGGGGCGGTCCGGTGGCCGATGGCGAAGAATCGAATCATCGACCTGCTCGCAGGCCTCGAGGAACGTCGCCGTCGTCCGATGGGCTGGTGGCGTCCGGAGATGCCAGTCGATCAGTTCGCGATCTGTCGCCAGAAACGACGTGATGAAGTGATCCGAAAGCTGGGCGTGGAACGGAATCGATGGCTGATTGGCGATGCCACAACACGTCAGTGTGTTCTGGACATCCCCCGCCCGTGATTGACAGGCATCGAACGCATCGCCAACAGCAGCTCTAACGAACGACTCTGGCGATTCGTCAAATGCCGTTCGGTCAGCGAGTTCGAGACTTGCCGCCTGACTGTATCCAAACTTCTCGAGGAGAGTATCGATAGGGTTTGGATCAGACTCGAGTCCACCGACCGGGATGCGCTTGTCGAGGACATCGACCGTCTCTCGTGCGGTGAAGTGACCGCGGAAGAAGGTATCACAGAGCAGGCCGTGATACATGGTATCGACGCCGATATCGTCGGTATAGCCGGCGTGGTGAATGTGCAGCGACTCTTTGATCCCCTGTGAGTACCGAATCTTTGTGTCATCGGGACGAAGGTAGCGTTCGTCCGGTGGAAACGCAGTGTGGGCTGCACCGTACTGAGCAGCGAGACGCTTTGCGCCCCGTACCTCCTGTGCATCTGGTGAGCCGACCGTGTACGCGTGGTCGATTTGATCGACCTGAGAGAGGATGATCCGGGAGTCATAGCCAGCCGACAACAGAACTCCCTTTTTGCCAGGAAGTCTCGAGCGACGCCTGAGCGCACGTTCGAGCCGGGTTGCCAGTTCGTCTACGTAGTCGAACGGTTCGGGCTGATAGACGAATCGGTCGAGTGGGGTGTATCCGGACAACTCGAGTCGGCTATCGATCGGGAGTCGATGCAATCCCTCGAGCGCCGTCTTTTCTCCGAGGATGACGCCAAGATGCAGGTACTCGAGCACGCCGGTTCGATCTGGTGTTGGGTCCGGTACCGTCTGACCAACGGCTGCAGCGTCAGTACCGAACACTCGAGTCCCGGGATCGTCGGTGTAGAAACACTCTCGCGAGCGAACCGGGTCGGTTGCGACGAATGCCTCAGCAACTTCCTCGTGGTCGAGGACAACGAGATACGACCCGTTGAGGTCTCGAAGAACGCCGTGGCCGCGGCGTTCGTACTGGTCAACGAGCCACTCGGCCGAGTTCACGGGATCGTCACTGTTAGATTCAGGGACGTACAGTTCGCCCCAAACGACACAACAGCACTTGTCGTCGCTGTACTGTGCGCTCCAACCAGGTGCGCCGAGGTCGTCGTCTCTGAGTCCGACCGTTAGCCGCGGGCCGGAACAGACCACATCGAACGCGTCGGTCGATCTGACGCGGTCAAACTGCTCGCGATCACCGAAGACGCCAAAGAGTTCCCTATGCATTGTCATCGTTTCAATCACTCCATGCGCTCGTCAGCGTACGAAGTCGGGGTGCCCGACTGGAGTGCTCTCACGTACGCCTCATACAGTGTATTGTAGCGTGTTACCGACGATCGCTCGAACGGAAACGGCGATCCCAAGTACCGAACTACAACGTTCCGTATCACTAGCAGTCCGTCTGCAGTACCAGCCAATAACTATGGTATCGATAAGCCTCGAGAGCAGCATAGTCGCCTGTTTCAGCGAATCGAATAGGCAGTGGCGTCGGGGCCTATCGGCTCTATAATAATGGCGTCACTGTCGGTAGCAGCGACTACTATGTCACAGCACCGTTCGACACGCCGACGACTCCTTGCACTCTCGGGCGCAGCAGGACTCACCGGTATCGCAGGCTGTGCAGACCGACTTGACTCGATTACCGGCGACAACGGCGATGTCGGAGCTGACAACGGCAACGAAAGCGAGAACGAGTCCGAAACCGGCGCCGATATCGATGATGGCGACGGACCGGCCGCGCCCGTCGACGGCGTCCCGGAACTCGAAACCGAGTACGACAGTCGCGAGCAGTACCGCCAACCTGGCCACCAACTCGACGATTTCAGTGACCTCGACCAGTGGGAAGTCGTGCAGGGATCTGGCGAGGCAGATGAAGACGTCGTCTTCGATGGCGACCAGAGCTTCCGACTCGAGTCCGACGGCGAGGAGAATATCGTTGCAGAGCGCAGTCTCGAGGGCGAAGACCTGACGGAAATGGACCTGTCGGTTGCCGTTCGAACGTCGACACCGCAGAACATCACGATCAACCTGCGACTCGTCGATCAGTTCGGAAGCGAGCGTGTGCACTCGCTGCGCGAGGTTACCTATCGCGAACCCGATATCGGCTGGTTCCGCGCAAGTCCTGGCGTTTTCGAGCAAGACGACTACGAACCCACAATGGACCATCTTGACCGTCTTGAAATTCAGGTACTGCACTCAATGGATGAGGCTGAGGTCTGGATTGACGACGTACGAACGCACGAGCGCCCCGATCAGGGGTACGTGATGCTAGTCTGGGATGACGGGTTCTCGGACTACTACGAGACTGCATCACCTCTCCACGACGAGTTCGACTTCCAGACGGTACAGGCACCGGTCCCACAGTGGACCGAGCAAGGTCGTGACGGGATTATGTCCGTCTCCGAACTCCAAGAGCGCCAGGAGGCAGGCGACCAGATCGTCGTCCACGGAACGCATGAGCCAATTCACGAGTACGACGATGAGGACGCAATCGACGCCCGACTTCGACAGGACAAACACTGGTTCATCCAGAACGACTTCGAAGGTGCGAACTACATCGTCTTCCCGCACAACAGCTTCGATAACACGAGCCTCGAGTACACCACACAGTATCACTACTGCGGCGGGTTCAACCAGGCAGGCGACGTCAACACGACGAGTGTCTACGGCTTCGATCCGCTGGTGCTTCCCCGAACAATCGGCCACGACCTCGAGATCTCGAAACGCTGTGTGGATCTCGCCGCAGAGCACAACCAGTGTACCATCCTGAACTTCCACGCCTTCGACGAAGACAACACGATGCCCGCGGACGACTACGAGGAACTCCTCGAGCACATCGACGACGCCGATGTCGAGGTTATCACGTTCGACGACCTCTGGGAGATGCGGACAGAACCACACTATTAACCGCCTCACGTTGCCGAACAGCACCGTCGTGCTGACGCACACATGAGTTTTCTGAGGACATCAGCAACAGCGTTGAGTGCTGGAACGCAGTGATACGGGACAAGACAGCCATAGCCACAGTGGATCAAAAACCATACTTTGGATAATCATACTTCAAAGTACGATATTGGCTGCAGTGTCGTCCACAGAAATCTGACTCTCGAGTACGCCAGAATAGTATCAGAGACAGGGAAACGGGGCGCAAAACAGGGAACCGACCATGGAAGCCGACTGTTCTGAGAGAGCGTCGTGGTCAGTCCGTCGAGAGCGTGATCGATTCGGTTGCCGTTCGACCGGCGTCGTCGGTCACCCGTAACACGATCGAGTCCCGGCCGTTGTCGCCAGCCGTAACCTCGAGAAGTTCGCCAGTCTCGTCGAACGAACCAGTGGCACCAATATCCCACTCGGCGGAAACCAGGGTTCCCGTTTGGGCACTCGAGCAGGTCCCATCAAGGGTAACACTCTGGCCTGCCTCGAGAGCAAGTTCTGAACCAGTTTCAGGTTCGGGCCTGATTTCGGCGATGGGTGCGTCCGCGTCGTCTGGGCCATTGTCGTCGTCCGTGTCATCCGCTGGAGATGACTCACTGTCATCGTCCTGGTCTGCTGTCTCCTCATCCACGTCAGGTGCGTGTCCGTTGTCGGGATCATCCTCGAATACCGTATCGGCGACGAGTCGTTCGGTGATCGCGAGGTGCCACTTGACGCGAGTCTCGAGAGCGACGTCAGTCGAAAGTGTCTCGACAAGATACGCATCAGCATCTAGGTCTCGTGCAGCCTTATGGACGAGCAAGCCACTCGGTTCGGTGTTCGGCCCGGAGAAGGGACCAGTTTCGAACGCGAGTGTCGAATCATCAACGTACTGTTCAGTCGCGAAGTCAGCCGCCGCTGTGGCGGTTTCGACCGCGGTCGGTCCACTCGAGTGAAAGATTGCCTGCCCGACGCCATCGACCGGATCGCCAGCATAGAGGCCCGTTGATTCGTGAAGGTCGACAACGACGTCAGGGTCGTACTCGCGGAGGACATCCCAGATTCCCTGGGCAAGGTCAGACTCCGGATCCGCACCTTCGGGGAACTGCCGATTGAGATCACTCCAGTCGTCACCACTGCGAGTGCCCTGTTCGACAGCGACTGCGTGAGCTTCTGGAATTACAACGAGCGTTCCGGCATCGATCCGCCAGTCAACGATTTCGCCTGCAGCCTCGTAGCCAGCGACTTCGTTGCCGTGGATTCCACCAATAACAACAGCGGTCCCCCCGTCAACCGGTGCGTCGATAACGTGTGCTGTCGTTTCGTGGACTGTTCCCTCCAGAATCGGAACCGAGTCTCGTGAAAGGTCTTCCTCACCCGTTTCAGCGCTAGTCATCTCCTCGAGTTCGCCACTGACTGTCCCAGCACCAACGCCGGTGACCGCGCAGCCAGTTGCGATAGCCAATACAGATCGTCGCGAAAGCGTCTCGCGTTGCATGCGACCGCTGATACGAACGAGGTGGTGTTTACTATCCCAGCGATAATGACTGAAGGCATGCCATTTCAGCGCTGAAACGGTCGGTTTCGTACTCGAGAACAGTTTCGAGGGCAACGACCGACCCGCGACTCGAGTGTTGCGATGTGGTCAACAGTTTCGAGGACGAAGTGACGTCAGGCTACAACGGTGCACTGGTCAACAGACGCCGTGGCGCTCGTAAAACCGCCGCACACGATCATCCGTCAGCAGCGGGCCGTGCACCTGAATTGATTTCAGTCCGGGGTAGCTGTTGGCCTCGATGACGGTGAACGACCCGTCATCATCGGCAACGAGGATGTCCCAGCCGACGTAGGGAACGAACGAGCAGGCGTCAGCCATCTCGAGGATGCGCTCTCGAATGTGGGACCAGCCGGGAACGTGAGCGCCCTCGACCTGTGCGTCGGTGTCTGGATGTCGAGAGTGCCACGCAACCGTCCCGTCGATGGGCAGTTGCGCGCCATTGCTAAGCTCCCCGGTCTCGGGATCGATGGCCGCCGAAAGACCGCCCTGAGAGAAGTTATCGAGTGGGACGGAGTCACTCGTCCCCATCCGATGGATCGCTGCGGCGATGAACGGCTCACCGGCTGCCGCGTCGTACATAGTGATGATGCGAAGCGTGTTCGGCGTCTCCGGATACAGACCGGCCGCGAACGGGCCCTGTTCGACGTACTCACAGACAAGGTACTCCTCGAGAGTGGAGACTAGCGACCGAAACTCGGCCTCAGTGTAGGAGTCGCCGTTGACCCGATAGCCCGCCTCGGTGCGAGTACACAGCAAGACGTTGTTCCCGCCACCGCCTCGAACCCACTTGAGGACGAGACGGCCTTCGGCTTCGAGGCGTTCGACGACCCGCTGGGCAGCGTTTCGAGTTGTGACATTGTCCGCTTGCGTCCCCTGCGTGTCCACGGATTGATCCTGTTCTCCGTCTTGTTGGTGGCTCACGCTGGGCTCAGGCACACCCGTGATGGCCGGTCCGCCGTCAGTCAATTCTTGCGGGCCGACACTCTCAGCACTGTCGTCGATTGGATGGTACGTCCCATCTCGAAGCATGCCGTAGACCGCCATCCGATGGGCGTCGAACGGCTGCATCACCCGGTGAAAGAGGAGTTTGTTCGAGAGCGCGACCGACCACGTTCCATTGACCCGCTTCGAACGGACAAACCGCCGGTAGTCGGTGACGTAGTCTCGATACGTCGATTCCTCGAGGTCATAGAGGGCATCAGAACGGGTCAAGAACCCGCGACGCCAGAGCCAAAGGCGGCGTTTGAGTGGCCTCGAGACGGTGGATGAACGCTCGGTCGCCGCCAAATCCTGTACGCCTCTGACCGTGTGATAGAGCTGTCGGACGTTCACAGCTGTCGCTGCCTGACGCTCGGCGATAGTTATCGGTCGGTCAAGACCGTTGCACTCTCGAGAACGGTCGTCGATAGGTTCGCTCCCGCACCCATCAAATAGAGGGTGTTCGATCATCGTCGTGGGGCCCCTCTGTACAAATACAAGAGCTGACCCACAATGTCCACAACAACGCAAAACAAACTCGAAAGCCGATACGCGGGAATTACACTTGAAGGACACCCTCACGCGCTGACTGCGTGGTTCGTCGTCGCCCTCCGACTCGTGATGGGCGGCATGATTCTGTTCGCGGGATTGGGCAAGTTCGCAATCGTTAGCGGCGAAGCGTTCGACGCCAGTGGCTTTCTGATTCATGGTGTCGACCCAGCCAGCCCCGTCAGCGGCCTCTTCGCCGCGATGGCCGGTAACGCGGCCCTCCTCGAGGTCATCAACGTCATCGTGCCAGTTACGCAGGTGCTGATCGGCGTTGCGCTGATCGCCGGCGCGTTCGTCCGTCTGGCTGCCCTCGGCGGCGCAATCCAGATGGCAATGTTCTACCTCGGCGGCTGGGAAGGCCAGTGGCTCGCGTTGTTCGACTCGACGCTGATCTACGCCGTCCTGTTCCTGGCACTGGGCGCGTTCGCCGCCGGTCGAATCGCCGGCCTCGACCGCTACATCGAACAACTCACCGTCGGCGGCCAACCGCTCCTCGAGCGGTTCCCCAAACTCCGGTACGTCTTGGGCTAAGAGAGGCGTCTCGAGCCACGTTCAGAAGTGGCTCTCTGGTATCTTCTTCTCCGAACGGTCCACTGGACCAAAACACCCAAGTCATTATCGCGATAATCATTATCCAACGTATGACCTTCTACGACCGGGAGGACGAACTCGCGTCACTTGAGACAGCATATTCATCGCCTGGTCACGCTTTCTACGTGGTTTACGGACGCCGACGCGTCGGAAAGACTGCGCTTCTCAAAGCGTTTTGTGCTGATCGCCCCCATCTGTATTATCTCGCCGCGCAGGAGGCAGAAGATCGTCAACGTGAAAAGTTCGTCGAACAGGTCGCCGATGCGTTCGATGATCGTGTGCCTAGAATCGACGGTTGGGACGACGCATTCGAGTATCTCGGTGAGAAGCTCGAGACAGAGAGTCGAGTCGTTGTCATTGACGAATTTCCGTACTTAGTCGACGAAAACGACTCGCTCCCGTCGTATATTCAATCGTTCGTCGACGAGCAACTCCAAAACACCGACTCGATGCTCGTCTTGTGTGGCTCGAGCGTGAGTACGATGGAATCTGAGGTACTCGGCCATGAAAGCCCGCTGTACGGTCGTCGAACTGGACAGATCGACCTTCAGCCGTTTTCGTTCCAGCAAGCCTACGACGTGATCTCTGACGATATCGCGGATGCGATCCGGTCGTACTCCATCACCGGAGGGACACCGATGTATCTCACGCTCTTCGACTACGACGACTCACTAGCCGAGAATATCCAGACGCACATCCTTTCGCCGACAGCAATGCTGTACAACGAGCCGGAGTTTCTACTTCGAACCGAGCTTCGAAATCCGGCCCGCTACTTGAGTATCCTCGAGGCGGTGGCACTCGGGCAGACGACACCGAACGAAATAGCAGGAGCGACTGGCATCGATTCCGGGCCGCTTTCGAAGTATCTCCAGACGCTTCGTCGCCTTCGACTCCTCGAGCGTGAGGTTCCGGTCACAGCAACCAGAAAAAAGTCCAAGCGCTCCCGGTACCGAGTTGCGGATGAGTTTCTCCGATTCTGGTTCCGCTACGTCGAGCCAAATCGCTCGAGTATCGAAGAAGCGCCGTCTATCGTTTTTGAGGGGACAATTGAGCCAGATTTACCAACACACGTTGCGACAACGTTCGAGGATATTTGCAACGAGGCCGTCTGGGAGCTCATCAGACGAGGTGAACTGGAGCCGTACTCCGAGGTGGGTCGATGGTGGTACGGGGAAGACGAGATCGATATCGTCGGCCTCGCACCCAACGACGACCGGGTACTCCTCGCCGAATGCAAATGGACCACTGATCCGGTTGGCTACGGGCTCGTTGATGACCTTCAAAAAAAGGCCACAAACGTTCGCTGGGGGCCGAAAGATCGATCCGAGCACTTTGTCCTGTTTTCGAAAAGCGGCTTCGTCGATGGCCTCGCTTCGGAACTCGACGAGAGTTGGTTGCTGGTCGACTTGGACGACCTCGAGCAGGTGTTCTCAGGCCCTCCCAACGCTTGAAAGTCACTGTATTGACTTACTCTCGTGAATCTACTGTACACTACAAATCGAGTATCAAACGGTAGCCCTGGAAACAGCACCCATTGGGTTTTGTCTCTTTTTCCAGCGACTCGGTTTGAACGAAGCGAAGTCAGAAAACGGCCGAAAGCATCGCTAAGAGATCGATCTTCACGCCTACCCACTCAACTCCCTTATATCCCAGAAAGATTCCGATAATTCCGAGGACACCGGGGAGACTTGGTGGGGCTGGGATGGGGATTTGTATCACACTAAATAGGGCCCCGACGAAGACCCCTGCCAGCAAGGCCAAAACGAGTGTTGAACCCATATGCATACCTGTTGTTCGCGTACAATAGAGTATTCGGTGTGCCGCGCTCGTGAGCGAGTCACTATACAGTAGCTGGTAGAAGTGCATGTAAGATACAGGCGAACCTCTTTTCGCCTCGGGTGCGCTTCGCGCACCGCTCGACGAAAACCCGTTCATGCCAAAAAGCCGGCCTCGCTTCGCTCGACCGGGGAATCGCGCTCACTACCGGGTCCTTCGGACCGCTCATTCGCACGAATGCTCGTGTTCGATTCGCACCCAGTATTCAGCACGGATGCTAAAACCTATCACCCGTTGAGGATTTCAACAGACCCACTGCATACCCATCCGGGACGGCAGTTGTTGACAGCGTAGACGCCGACCCCAACGAGTGGACGATGACCGCTATACAGTTGCTCGGAGGCGACTCGAGAGTGCCCCCATACCCACGACGGTCACGACGAGAAGAACGACGAACGGCACCAACATCGCTGCTGGGCGCCGACGGATGCCGGCCCCAGCGCACCAGCAGAGTCCGGGGACATGACGTGCAGACACCGATGCCGCTCGCAAGTGCCACGTGGCTTTGAGTGGGCGGCCCTCTGCGAGGAACCGCTTTGCGAGAATGAGGTGGTGAGTGGCGCGGATGTCGTAGCCCTTCGCCTCGAACCGGTCGACGGCAGCCTCATACGCTGAGAGGTACTGCTCGCTCGCCTGTTCGATGACGGCTGCCGGTGGGTGGCCAGTCGGTTCCCGCCGGACCAGTTCCTCGTCGACGTAGGCGAGTTTGCCGTGCTCGAGGACGCGCAGACAGAACTCCGGGTCCTGGAATCGGTCGAGCGTCTCGTCGAACCCGCCAGCCTCCCGTGCGATGGCCGTCTCGACGAGCAGTGTCGACCCGGCACCGGGCTGGACGTTGTCCGCGAGGATTTCGCCGATGAGTTTCTCGCCGCCCTCTCTGGTCGGTTCGGTATCGGCGTTCGAAAGGGCAGACGCAGCGACACGCTGTACGCGCCCGCTCGCACCGGAGAGTTCGAAGCCTGCATCGCAGTAGACCCCAACCCACTCGTCCGGGCGGTCCTCGAGAGCGGCGAGTTGACGCTCGAGTTTCTCGGGATGCCACTCGTCGTCCGAATCGAGAAAGGCGATATACTCGCCGCGGGCGTGTTCGATGCCCGTGTTTCGGGCGACGTTTGCCCCCTGATTGGTTGCATGGACGACCGGCCGGACCCGTGAGTCCACGTCCTGGTAGGTCGCAAGCACCGAGGCAGTATCGTCGGTCGAACCGTCGTCGACGACGAGTATCTCGAGATCGTCGATGGTCTGTGCAAGTGTGCTCTCGAGCGCCCGAGGAAGCGTTGGCGCTCTGTTATACGTCGGAATGACGACGCTAACGCGAGTCATTTCCCGGTGGTTGCCCCTCGAGTGGGTTTATTATCACGTCGATAAACCACGTCTTGAGCCGGTATCGGAGCCATCTCGACAGTTCTCACTGGCACCGGTGGACTCGAGAGCCACGCACGGGAGTCGTCGGTCGCGAGAGCGCTGCTAATGGCTCTATAAGAAAGAGGAACTGATTCGTCGCCTCGAGTAATGACGCATCGAAGCCGACGAACAGTCGTGACGTCAATTGCAACGGCCGGGACGCTCGGTCTTGCGGGCTGTCTCTCGAGCGTTTCCGAGTGGCGCGACAGGGACGATGATGATGAGGAGGCACCGCCTGACGGTCCGATGCCGGAGTCGGAAACGGACGATACAGACGAGGAGCCGACCGGAACCGACGCAACGGTCGGCCTGCCCGGCGAGCCAATCGACTCGTTCGAAGACCTCGACGGCTGGGTGTCGATGATCGACGCGGGCACACTCGAGGCCACGACGGACGAGCCGTACGCCGGAACGCAATCGGCCCAGCTCACAGCCGGTGACGACACCGAACACGCAACGATTTATCGGACGTTCTCGGGAGGGATTGACCTCTCCGAGTCGAATCTCTCGCTGGCGGTGTTGTTCAGCGGGCGCGAGCAACTCCATCTCACGCTCGAGTTGTTCGCCCCGAACGTGCGGGCCGTCCACACCATGGAACGGACGCTCGTCGGACCGACCGACCGCTGGATGCGCGTCGACTTCGGGACGACTCAGGTCGAGGGCGACCCCGATCTCAGTGATATCCGCGAGATACGCCTGCGCGCTCGCCGTCGTGGCGACCCCTCCGGCTCGATAGACTGTCGGATCGACGATCTTCGGGCGGTCGACCGACCGGAGACGGGCGCAGTCATGATGCTATTCGACGGCACTCTCGAGAGTCACCACGAGGTCGCGCTCTCGCATATGGAGGGTTACGATTTCACGGGCGTTGAGGCCGTTATTCCCGACGCTGTCGGCGACGGTGGGCGACTCACGATCACCCAACTCGAGGACCTCGTCGACGCTGGCTGGGACGTGGCCGCCCGGCCCCGAACCGGCGCGCAGTCGCTTCCTGAGTTTACCCCCGAACAGCAGGAAGGCGCACTCGAGCGGACGAACGCCTACCTCGAGAATCGTGGGTTCTCGGATGGGACGAACCACTTCGTCACGCCCCGAAACATCCTCGGTCCAGAGACGATCGATCTTGTCAGAGAGCACCACAAACAGGCGTTCCGCTACGGCGGCGCACCGAACGCCCTGCCACTGACGGACCCACACAACGTTGGCTTTTTCGACGCCGATGCTGGCGAGACGACACAAGCGTATCTCGAGCACGCTGCAGACTACGGCCAACTCGCTGTCTTGCACGTCGAAGAGATCGGCGACGAGGGCATGAGCGAGGCTGCCTTCGTCGACCTGCTCGAGTACATCGACGACCTCAGTCTCGAGGTCATCACGGCGTCGGAACTCTTGGCGGACCGGGGTGAGCCCTGATGTATCGCGATCTCTCCGTCGGCGTCGTGATGCCCGCGTACAACGAGGAAGGATTCGTCGGCGACGTACTCTGTGAGATGCCCGACTTCGTCGACCGGCTCTACGTGATCGACGACCGCTCGAGCGACGGTACCTGGGAGGAGATTCTCGAGGCCGCTCGCGAGGACGCACACAGCGATTCGAACGGTGATTCCAGCGCGAGCCGCGAGGATACCGGGAGACTGGTCGCTGATGGCGGGACCTCCGCGCTCTCGAGGCGGGCGTCGGTCGGCGAGCCAATTGGTCGCGTCGTCCCAATTCAACACCGATCAAATCGGGGCGCTGGCGGGGCGATCAAAACCGGGTATCTGGCAGCACTCGAGGAGGATATCGACGCAACGGTCACCGTCGATGCAGACGGGCAGATGGACCTCTCGCAGATGCCTCGCTTGCTCGATCCGCTCGCTGAGGGAGAAGCTGACTACGCGAAAGGGAATCGACTTCTCTCGGCGGAGTATCGGGCGGCGATGCCCCGTTTTCGGTTCGTCGGCAACGCACTCCTGACGTTCCTCACGAAGATTGCGTCGGGCTACTGGAAAACGATGGACCCCCAAAACGGGTACACGGCCATCTCTAACGTCGCACTCGAGGCGATCAACGTCGAGGGACTCTACGAGTACTACGGCTACTGTAACGACCTGCTGGTGACGTTGAACGTCCACAACCTGCGCGTTGCAGACGTGGCAATGCCAGCCGTCTACGGCGACGAAGAGTCGAGCATCCAGTACTCGGAGTACATCCCGAAGGTGTCGACCATGCTACTTCGGAACTTCCTCTGGCGGCTCAAAACGAAACACCTCGTCCTCGATTTCCACCCCCTCGCGTTGTTCTACCTTATCGGCGCGGGACTGGGCGCGGCCGGAGTCGTCGCGACAGGACTGACGATGATTACGGCGCTTTTGAGCATTGGAATCGGCGTTTCAGCCTCGAGCATCCTGCTTCTGTTCGTCGCCAGCGCCGCCTTCCTCCTGTTTGCGATGGTGTTCGATATGGGCGAGCACGAACACCTCGAGATGCAAGTTCGATAGGCAGGGATTTCGGAGAGGCGGGCGCTGTCAACCACAGACTTGGCTCAGCTGCAACCGTTAGGAAGAGATGTAGTCGATTGTTTGTGTTGCCACGTCTGTGAGGCGTTCGTCGGTGAGGCAAGTCAGATAGAATTCCACTTCGGCAGCGCTGTTGAGAGTTGCAAGCGACCACGGAAGGACGTGGCTTTGTTCTCCAAGCGGATCACCCGCGTAGTCACCGTCTCTGAGCGTGATCGAGTCTTTGTGGTAGGTTTTCGAAGAGAGCAACACAGTGATGAGTTGTAACCCGTGGGTAGAGAACTGAGGAGTCCCCAAAACGAGCAGTGGGCGACCTTTTTCAGAGAGCGGGTCGATCCCCCAGACGATATCACCACGTTCCAGTTCTTCGAACGCAGTCACTGCACGGTCTCCATCTCATCAGTCTGTAGCTCCTCGAGGCGTTCGGCTCCGTACTGCTCGTCTGCACCCTCGTGATACTGATGGAGCTGGTATGCAGATCGAAGTCGGTTCTCGTCGTCTGTAATCGCCCAATATGGGCGCTTGTGTCGGACAAGACCGCGCTCTTTCAGTCGTGAAAGGATTGCACTGACAGTGTCTGTCTCGAGGTCAAGACGGTCAGCGATCATTGCTGCCTTCCACGCACGGTCGTTGTTCTCGTCGAGGAACGATACGATCCGCTCGGTGTCGTTTCGCTCCTCGAATGCGTCGTCGTCGGCGTTCTCGAACTCGTCGATATCGATGGTGCCGCTCGACATAATCTGATGTTGGTACTGTTGGAACATAGCTGTTTGGAACGTTGGTTACGCTAGTCTTGATGTGACTACCCCCGAGGAAATACGCCTCCCACGTTATCGGTTCCAAAATAGGGTGATCTCAACTCGCGATCGCGGATAAAAATCCTCGCTCAGTGTTAATTAGCCCTGATTGATCAGCGGAGTAGTTACATTTTCGATGGCAAATATAATTATAGAGGTGTTGACCATGGCAGTAGTTACAAACAGTACGCCAAATTTTACTGACCGATTTGCCGGGTCTGCTCGTCTCAGATGACCAGCCGCCGTATTACAAAGCAGACCCGCTGCCGCTACTGTATCGAGGAACTCGAGCACAACGATATCCTCGAGGAGACAACGGGGAACGAGCGCAATCGCGAATTCCGTGCGATCGAGATTTTCGAAATTCTCGAGCGGCCACCTCAGACATACTGAGAACCCAAGGTGTGTACGAACGCGACGGCAGGCCTATGCTCGCTAGCACCAGTGACTACTCGAGATGACGCTTGACGTGGACGGGAGCGACGACTATCACGTAGTCTGGGAATCGGAGTCGTTCCGGAAGTGGACGGGGATCGTCACGGCTGAGTCCGAGCGGATTCTCACTGCGAGACTCACGCGGTTAGACGGCACTCTGGACGTCCACTTCGAAACACCTGGCGGGGCCCGTCTCTATCGCGCCCGCGCCGACAGACAACACGGAATGTGGGGGACATACACGATCACCGAGGAATCAACTGGAAGGCCGCTTGGATACGTCGAAAAGCACGTTCCTCGAGTACGAGAACGGTGGGAGATTCGCGACTCGGCGGACGTCCACGTCGCGGATATCACGGAAGGGGTCGTGCGTGGGATACTGACGAGACAGCTGAACGCGCCTGCAAAGTGGGCGCTCGTCGACACCGATGGAAACCCTCTCGGTGCGGTCTCCGATGATTTTCGTCTGTGGGGGTACTCGTGTACGCTCCATTTCAGTTCGTCTCAGCGCCGATCAGAACTGCGACAACTGCTTCTCCTAGGGACGGTCGTGCGCTACTCGAGATTCCTTCAGTAGGGCAGCAGGTACCTGGCTCAGGGCAATACGACTGAAGCGTCGATCCCCAAAACCCCCACGGCAAGCCCCGACGCGAACAAAGACAGCCCAACGCCGACCAGCAGGAGTTGGAGCCAGTTTTGCGGAGAGCCACCCCCGAAACCCTCGAGTTGCGTCTGGAGTGTACTGGCACTCGAGCCGAGTGGACCCGGAAACGCCGACAGAATCTTGAGTGGCTCTGTCAGGTCGAGTGCGCCGACCAGCAAGGCAAACCCGAGGTAAAGGACGAAGCCGACCGGTGGGACGACGAGGAGAGCGAGCCACGGATTCGAAATCGTAGCGGCAAGCGCGAAGATCGGAACGGCAGCAAAGAGCGTTGCCAGTGTTGCTCGACCCAGTCGAGCGTCTGCGAGCGGGTCGAAACCGACCTGCCGTGCGCTCCAGCAGTGGAGGACGAACATCGAGCCGTAGCCAATACTGGTCGCGATTGCTGCGCCGTGCATACCGTACGTCGGGATCAACAGGATATTGAGGACGACGTTGACACCGGCTGCGACACCGGTTGCAGCGACGGGATAGCGAAGCGTTCCGTTCCCCTGTGAGACAGCCAGAACCGGCCTGGCGAGGGCAAACCCAAGCGCGCCGGGCAAGAGTAACAACAGCGGGTCGATAGCCGGCTCAGCCTCAGCGCCGAAGTACAGTGGAATCGCAACATCGGCAAGCGCCGCAAGTCCGACTGCCATGACGCCTGTCAGGAGAAACGTATACCGAGTCGTTCGAGATGCGAGATCCGTGATCTTCCAGGTTTGGTTTTTCGACCACAGTTCAGACGTTGAATGGACGAACACCGTCTGCAGCGCCAGCGGGACGAACCAGAGGAACTCGGCAATCTGGAGGGCAGCCCGGTAGTTCCCAACGTCGGAACTCTCGCGGAACTGCTGGAGCATCAGAATGTCGACGTGGTACAGCGACATCAACAAGAACACGAGGACAATACTCATCGAATTGAACGTGAGCATCTGCGTTCGCGGGAACCGGTCGGTCGGCGTCAAAAACACCGATAGAAGCGACACGCGGCTATGGACGAGCGCCAATCCGACAACCGCGACGAGCGTACTCGCGACGATGTGGCCAAGGAGCGCGCCAGCGACACCGAAGCCGACGTATGCCAGCGGAATCGTGACGACGACGAAGCCGACCTTATCCAGGATTTTCAGCGGTTCCGAGTAGCGCTCGAGGCCGAATCCCATGAGCGTCTTTCGGGCATAGTCGCGAAACTGGGCCGTCACGACGAGGATTGCGAGGATGTAGAAGTACACTGCTCGGTCCTCGCCGAAGGCGAGCGAGACGTAACCGAACTCGGTGGCGGCGACCATAACGAGGATGCCGATTGCCCCGAGCCAGATCGCAAGCCGCAGGTAAAAGCCGACGACGTGTTCCTGCCAGTTGGCGACGGAGCGGTCCTCAGCGAGATACTTCCGGACGCCATCGGTGATGCCAGAGCTGACGAAGATCATGTAGATGGCAAACACCGAGAGCAAGACCGCGTAGTCACCGTAGGCCGACGCGCCGAGGAATCGGTACAGAAGCGGCGTCGAGACGGCAGTAACGATCAAGACGATGACCTTCGCGCTGACGACCGAGAAGATGCCACTCGCGAGGCTTCTGTTCATCGCCACGGCCGTGGGTCACCCCCGTTCGAAACGTGGCGAGTCACGGTGCCGGGCGGACAGCGATGAGCGCAGAGAGAGACCACAATATCAGTGGCGTGTCGCTCTTGGGACCTTATTATAGCCGTGTTAAACGCCACAGTGACTGTCTTCGACGGCGGAGATCGACCAAGCCACTCGGTCTCGAGTCAGCATCATCGCTTCGAGCGTCTCCAGAGCTACCGAATGCACACCCCAGTAGGACAGACTAGTTTCGTTCGCAAAACCGCAAGACGGTGTGGAGAATCGCTCTCACAGCCATTAACCGAAATATAAATATAGAGTCGACGGGCCGACAGTAGTGCGAAGATGGATCAGCAATCGACGCGTCGGCGACTCATCGAGGCGACCGGTGTCGGTATGCTCGGACTGACGGCCGGCTGTGTCAGTCGCTGGACTGAACGCGACGAAAACGGCGACTCGAGCGAGGAGTCGGAGTCTCGAGAGAGTGCCGCGGACGGCGGCACTGATACTGAGACAAGCACAGACGACGCCGCAAGCGAAGATGAGAGGGACGAAGACGAGAATACAGACGACGTCCCGAGCATTGATGGCGGGGCTGTCGTGTTCGTCTACGACGATGGGCCAATCGAAGACTACGAGCAGGCGTTTCCGGTCCATCAGGAGTTCGACGCCCCCGCAACTGCCGGCATCGTCTCGGAGTGGATCGGCCGCGAAGACTACAACGGCACCGACTGGATGGCCGTCGACCACCTGGAGAAACTCGCCGATGCAGGCTGGGAAATCGCGTCACACACGACCGCCCACACCGCACTCGGTGCGTTCGACCTCGTCGAAGACGTCGAGTCGAACGAGACGCGAATCTATCCCGAACAGCGAAATCACGGCTTTCACCACGGCTACGAAATTGAAATCACGGACGGCAACGAGAGCGTGCGTCGGACTGTTGTCGACTCCGACACCGACGAGATCGGTGGTTACCTCGAGTTCGACGAGCCGGTTGGGGTAGCGTTCGACGCTAGCGAGACAGTCGAACAATATCCGGATGACGTCATGCACGAGTTCCTCGAGGAGTCGAAACAGGACCTCGAGGAGTACGGCTTCGACGTCGACACGCTATTGGCACCGTACGATATCGTCGACGAACGAACAGTCGAGATCGCTCGAGAGTACTACGACGGTATTTCGAACGTCCACCCGGGGTCGATGCACAACGATCCCGAAGCGTTCGATCCGTTCGGAACAAACCGTGACTATTTCATCGAGTTCACGACCCGTGAGGAAGTACAAGCAGAACTCGATCAGGTCGCCGAGCAAGAGGCCCTCAGCATACTTGGCGCCCACACGTTCAAAGACGAAGTGACCGAAGAGCGAATCCGTGAAACCCTCGAGTGGGTCGACGAACGCGATCTCGATGTAGTGACGTTCCGTGAAGCGATTGCAGCAACCGAGGCACTCGATCTCGAGTTAGTTCACACGCGCACACCACGTTTCCGGTGAAATGATGAGTTAGCAGGGACTGGTGCTGGTTGGCTATCGGTGATTCTACAGGTGGAACAGGCCAAGTGCCTCGGAGTTGGCCGAAGACGTTGCTTCCCGTGACTGAGCAAAGCGAAGCTAACAGGAACTGCGCTCCTGCAAGGTCAGCGGAACTTCGCTCCGCCAAAGCCAACAATGACCCCAAGACCCCGATATCATTTAATGACGAGACGGCTCTCGTCTTGAACAGCCTGACCTGAAGCGATTTGTGAGGGACTGAAAGGGAGACAGAAACTCGGACAGACACACCGGATTTCCGGTGAAAGCATTCGAAACTGTGACCGTCGCTTGAGGGAATGGGAACTGGTCACCCAAGTAGCAGTGTTTTGGATTGTACTATCATCTCATCTCTACCCTAGTTATATATACCTCTAAAGAGTATAGTCCATTAAGTCAATTGCATTCAAAATAAAGCAACAATTGCTTTTTGGTTGGACCTGAACAACTTCTTACGAATGGGCTCTGTCTCGGAGAGTACCTTCAACTGCTCTGTTTGCCTTCTTTCGCTGTTCTGTCTCTCTTTCACACAACGTTTCCGTTGTAAGCTAACCCCCATTTCCCCTGGACCACCCACACTCTCGAGACCGGTTTCACCGGAAACGTGGTGTGTGTGTCTCGGCGAAACGTTCAAGAGATTTCACCGGAAACACGGTGTCTAAGTAAATGTCTGACTCCGACGACCTCTTTGTCCGTACGGATCCAATCTTTGTCAATAAGGAACTCCTAGAGATTAGCCACGTTCCCGATGAGGGTCGTATCGTGGGTCGAGACGACGAAATTGGCCAACTCGCGAATGCAGTTAACCCCGCAATTTTCGGCCAAAGTCCGAGCAACGTCTTGATTTACGGGAAAACAGGGACCGGGAAATCACTGTGTGCGAAACACGTCTCGAGCCGACTTGTCGATACGGCCAAGGAAGAAGGGACGAACGTCACCTACGTATACGTTGATTGTGCGCAGGATAGTACCGAAACCCAAACTGTCCAGACAATCGCTAGCTCAGTGAACAACGACGAGACTGAGATCTACATTCCGGACAAAGGAATCAGTACGGCGACGTACTACAAACGACTCTGGCGAATCCTCGACCAAGCGTACGATGTGGTGCTGGTGATTCTTGACGAGATTGACAAACTCGAGGACGATGCGATTCTCATGCAACTCTCTCGTGCGGGCGAAGCTGGGAAACTCACGAACTGCAAGGTTGGTGTCGTTGGAATTAGTAACAAGATCAAGTATCGAGATCGGATGGACGAGCGCGTTAAATCGAGCCTCTGTGAACGCGAGTTCGTGTTCCCGCCGTATGATGCGAACCAGCTCAACGATATTATGTCCGCCCGGAGTGATGCGTTCCGTGAGGGCGTTCTTGGTGAGGGTGTTATTCCTCGTGCAGCAGCACTCGCTGCTCGAGAGCACGGTGATGCACGCAAGGCAATTGATATTCTTCGGTATGCTGGTGAGATTGCTCAGTCATCGGGCGCTGATATGGTTCGCGAAGAGTTCGTCGTCCAGGCTCGAGAACGGGCCGAAGTCGATCGATTCAGAGAGTTAATCCGTGGTTCGACACCGCATTCGAAATACGTGTTACAGGCACTGACGGTGCTTTCGCTCGAGCAGAATACCGCAACAGACGGTCCGGAACAGGGATTCCGGACAACCCGAATTTACGAAGTTTACGAGCAGATTTGCCGTCAAGAGGGTGTCGACACGCTCTCACTGCGACGCGTACGTGATCTGTTAAAAGAGCATGCGTTTTTGGATGTCATCGAACAGTCTCGCCACAGTGGCGGCAGTGCCGAAGGCAGCTATACGGAACACATGCTTCTCGAGGACCCCGAAGTCGTCAAAAACGTTCTTGCAGACTCTCTCGAGTAATCCTTCTAGGTTGGTGATCAGACCGACTGAATTCGACTTTTGGTACCTACTCTGCTTGAGTTCGTCTCGTTCACCGGAAATCCGGTGTGTTGTGTTCGTTTCCGTCACAGAGACACCGTGTTTCCGGTGTAAATGAGTGTCTCGATACCTGTATTTTCTCTTGGTCGCTTTTTGAGACGCCGTCTTGTTCACCGGAAACCTGGTGTGTCCCAGTGGAGTATTATATAACAACTGAAACGGTTTACACACCAATCGCACAGCCTTCGTGCGATTGGGTGTGCACTGACTTTCAGTGGCTACTATAGCTGTTTCATGCTTTCCCGGACACTGGGCTTCCGGTGAAATACACTGGTATCGTCTGGAACTTGTGGATAGATTCAATTCAGTTCTGGAAGGTACGCAGCGTTCGCCTCGAGCAACGCTTGGGTCATTTCGTAAAAATCTGATTCCCACGACTTTAGGCGCGGGAGGAGGTCAAGTCCTGGTCACAGCTAATTGCTACTGCAGGTATCGATTTCCCTTTCGAAGGCCTTGCCACCCGTCTTATATCGCTCTGACTCGAATGGACTGTGGCGAGGTATGGGGTCTGTCGTTGCCACCGGCCGCACCCCGTGGTGTCGGGCCACCTCGCCGCTTATCACTCACAGGCATGAGTCCGATCTTCCCCAGAAACACACCACGTTTCCGGTGGAACGCTGCACACCTATACCGACAGAAGAGACACCGAGTTTCCGGTGAAACAAATTCTATTATTTATCATTGCTTGTAATTATCACACTTTGATGAGTCGATCTGGCAGTTCGACCCTCGATAAAATGCAGCTGGTCGAACGATGGACGTTCGACCGAGGATATTCCGTCAGTAGTGCCTAGAGTTCGTCTTCCTCGTCGGATTCGTTCTCGTCTTCGTCATCGGTGTCATCATCGTCAACTTCTGTGTCATCGTCATCCTCGAGGCCGTCGTCTTCGTCACCGTTCAGATCATCATCGTCTGCATCGGTATCGTCTTCATCACCGTCCAGGTCGTCATCCATCCCGTCATCGTCGTCGATTTCGTTTTCGCCATCGACTGGCTCTTCATCATCGTCGTCCATACAGCCTGCCAGTGTTGCGACCGTACCAGCGCCGAGTACCGCTGTGAATCGTCGTCGGCTGAGGGTTGGTGCTTTCATAGTGTGCGTTTTGGGCGATGACGAATTGCTAAATAAGGCTGAGAGTCCGTTGCAGTGAATTATTTCGATTAAGACGAATTCCAACGCTTGCAGTCTTTGCAACAGACACTTATGACAACCAACATCTTTTATTCGTTTTGTGATTCTCCTTCTCGTGGGGCTTACACTCACATTAATTGGCGTTCGACGGTTGTCGTGCCATCAGATACACTGTCTGATTGCTGTACCCCACTCGAGTTTGTCTGTTTACTATCGGGTTTCCAACGCCGGTAGGATTGTCCCAGGAGTTTGTGTGGTGGGATCTGTCGAGAGCCAACTCTGGCTCGTTTTTCCGGTGCTTTCGGGGCTTACCCCTCCCATAATGAAGTACTCGGGTATCTACGCAGTCGATAGCGTATCGTGTCCCACCGACTGCTGTCGCTGCCGATGGCGTTCAACTGCGACCGATCACCTCGGTGGCGACTCTCACTTCGCATTCCGACCGATGACCCAACCAAACCGCCGAGATAAACCTGTATCGACGAGGAGTATCGATCCCGCCTCGAGCGAGCTAGAGACGTTACTTATCGGCATCGACGCGGGCAGCCTGTCGATCTTCGAACGGCTGTTCGATGCGGATCGCATTCCGACGATCGAACGACTCTGTACGGAGGGTGTTTCTGCCCCCCTCGAGTCCCAGATTCCGCCCTGGACACCGAGTGCGTGGCCATCGATCTATACCGGTGTCAACCCCGGAAAGCACGGTGCGATTGGGTTCGTTGGCTACGACGGCTACGATTGGCACGTCACGAGCAACGACGACGTCCATGAGCACTCGCTGTGGACACTGCTCGATCAACACGATCGCTCGAGTGTTGTCGTCAATGCACCCGTTACACACCCACCCGACGAGTTCGATGGCGCGGTGATTCCTGGATTTCTTGGCCCCGAAGATCCACCGTGCCATCCGGAGGGGCTCTTAGCGGACGTCCGCCAGGAAATCGGCGACTATCGTGTCTACCCGAGCTATACACGAGATTCCGACTCGCTATCGACACCGGAAAAACTCGAGGAGTACTGCAGGTTGATCGGAACGCGTGGCGCTGCCTTTCGCTATCTCGTCGACGAGTACAACCCCGAATTCGGGTTCGTCCAGTTCCAGAAGACTGATACGGTCTTTCACGAATTCGACGGCGATGAGGCGGCGGTCGATCGCGTCTATGAGGAAACTGACGACCAGATCGCTGCTATCCTCGAGCATTGCGACCCGGAGCGGGTGTTTCTCGTCAGCGACCACGGGATGGGGCCCTACGAGGGTTCTGAGTTCCGAATCAACGAGTATCTCCGCGATGCGGACTATCTCGAGACGACGACTGGTGGAAAGGGCATGCCTTCGTGGACGCCGATGCGCAGGCGGCTTCGGGAGGGCGAAGAGTGCGAGACGTGGGAGCCCGGTGTCGCCGCACGCACGCTGTCGGTCATGGCTCGTTTTGGCTTGACTGCCAGTCGCATCCGGGCTGCTCTCGAGCGGGTTGGACTGGCTGAATTTGTAATCTCCCATGCCCCGGGAGGGATTTCACGGACGGCAAACGAACAGGTTGACTTTGCTCAGTCGATTGCGTACGTCCGCGCCCGAACGGAACTTGGTGTGCGGATCAACCTTGAGGGTCGGGATCCTGCGGGTGTCGTCTCGCCAGCGGCGTACGAACGGATTCGTGAGGAACTCATCCGCGACTTGCAGTCTGTGAAGACGCCTGATGGCGAGCCATTCTTTGAAACCGTTGCACCGAGTGAGCGCTACTTCCACGGGCCGCACCACGACGCGACGGTCGATATCGTCACCATTCCAGCGAACTTCGATCACATGATAACCGAGCAACTGGGCGGTACGACCGACGGTTATTTCGACTCGGCTGAACCCTGGAATCACAAACTCGAGGGAGTGTTCGTCGCAGCGGGCGATGGCATTGATTCGGATACAGCACTCGACAGCGCCCATATTTTCGACGTTGCGCCGACGATCATGGCTGCGATGGACTTGCCTGTTAGTGACCGAATGGATGGCAGCGTCGTCCCAGTTCTGGACTCGACTGACGCAGTCGAGTCAATCAGCTATCCATCGTACGAGGACGACGAAATCAGTCGAACTGAGCCTGATGCAGACGTCACTGAGCGGCTGGCTGATCTTGGCTACATGGAGTGAAACTCTCTCCTTATGCTCTGTTTGAGCGGCTGAAACCGTCTTACTTGGGCGATAAGTATGGGCTGTACTTGCGAGTCTCACAACACCGATCACTCGATGGGATTCATTGCAGATGTCCGTCTGGCTCACGACGCGCTTCCGCTGGTCCCGACGATGAAGCGCCAGCCCGATCTCACGCTGAGGCGTGAGTACGAGACGACCTATAATGGCACTCAGATGCAGTTCATTTCCGTCTTCGGTGACGAAACCGACACCCTCGAGGAGGTCCTTGCAGACGATGCGACCGTTTCTGCGGCAACGGAAGTCGCCACGTTTGGACAGCGGTCGATCTATCGGTTGACCATTGACACCCATCTTGAGATCGTCCCGGGCGAGTGTAGCGAGTGTGGCGTATTCGTCTTTACTGCGACGAGCACCAACGCTGCGTGGAGTGTCCGACTGTATCTGCCTGACAGAGAGTCGTTGGCGGCGATTCGACACTGGTACCGCGACCACGGCGTCTCGTTCCGGGTGACAAAGCTGTGTGACTCTGGTGTCTCCGACGAAGGCACGTACTTCTTGACCGACAATCAGCGTGAAATCCTCCTTTTGGCATACGAGGCTGGCTACTTCGATATCCCGCGGGATATCACACAGGATGACCTGGCTGATCGGCTCGACGTGACCGATTCAGCCGTCTCCCAGCAACTTCGGCGGGCCATCTCGATGTTGATTGCAGCCACACTCGAGAACGACCGAACTGCCGACACAACTATCTAATCTGTGATAACAGCACTAACTCTACTCTCGAGGTATCCCGTTGTCGGCTCCGAAGAGACTTCTTCTGGTTATAAACGCCTCTACAGAGGCTATACGTCGAGAATCGAGATCGATATCTCACCACTGTTGATCACAGTGAAACCGTTTTAGACTGTGGAAAAATCATAATTCTCAGTTCGAGGGAACGATTAGTACTTAAAAACTTGCTATCCGAACCCCTAGTTACTCGGCCGCCTCGTTACTTCAATAGCAGTGACTATCAATGACGGAACGACGCGGGATGCGAGATGCGGAGTTGGGGGATGAGGCGCGGAGGCGACCGACGACGGATTCTCACTCTGCCACGATGTCGACCCGATCTCGGCGGACGTTTTTGCGGGGAGTCGCCGTAACGGGGGCAACGACACTGGGTGTTCTCTCGAGTGCAAGCTCACCAGCAGCAGCGTTTCACGAGAACTACGACACTGTCGTCGATGTCGTCGACGCCGGAGCGGACAACACCGGTGGAGACTCGATTACGCCGGTTCTCGAGGAACTGCGGGCGGATAATACGGCGTTCGTCTTTCCGGAAGGGAGGTACTCTATGGACTCTCAGTTCCGATTTACCGGGTTCGAGAACATCGGCTTTTTCGGACGGGACGCGACGATTGTTCCTGCGCCGTACCACGAGTTCGATGGACCACGGTTCCGCCTGTTTCGGCTCGGCGTTTCGTACAACCCTGGTCAGCGCCTCCGATTCGAGGGATTCGATGTCGATCAGACGGCGGCTGAGACAGGTATCCGCGTCATCGAGGCGACGATTGCACAGGATCTGCAGGTACGCAATATTACAATTGACGGCGAACACGACAGTGGGACGTGGGGTCCGGGCATGTTCGCGATCAGCGATCCGAACGGCCAGGGTGTCGTCGAACGCTTCCGTGCGCCTGATGGCGGCCGCCATGCTGATGACACGCCGAACGCGGGGAATCTCTGGCGCGGCCCAATCGGGATCGAGGCGAATACGAACGTCGGTCACCTCGAGTTTAGAGACTGTGAACTTGGCGGCTTTCCGGATAACGGCTTGTATGCGGTCAACGAGGAGGGAACGGTCATCATCGACGGTGGCCGATTTGCAAACAGCAACGGCGCGAACGTCCGCCTCGGTGGGCAGGACAGCGTCATTCGAGATGCCACCGTCGCTGTTAACCGAACGCGGTCGTACGACAACAGCCAGCGAGGGATTCGCCTCGAGAACGGCGACAACCTCGGGATTTCTGATGTCGATATCTCAATCTCGTCGCCACAGTCGACCAGCCACGCGATTTCGGTAATGAACACGTGCAGTCAGTCACGAGTCGACGGGGCCTCACTCGAACTCCGCGGTGACGATGTCAATCATGGAATCGTCGTCTCGCCTGATGCTGGGTTCTCTCATATCGTCGACTGTGATATCGTCCACGAAACGGCCGGTGGCTACCCGCTGTGGATCCGGGAGACAGACAAACAGGACCGCGTCCTGGTCGAACTCACTGACATTTCCGGTGAGGCTGGCGTCACCGGCGCTGGACTCCGTGACGGCATCCGTTGTGGCCGGGATAACTGTCGATTCAGTCACGTAAACGTCGATCAGCTAGGCCGAAACGGTGCCGACCGCAATGGCCTCGTGATCACCGGTGATGACGCTACTGTCTATAGAAGCGATCTCCATGCGAGTCAGTATCCGTACGTTGACCAGGGCAACGGCAATCACCTCCGGAATTCGACTGCTGAGTCCGCCACTAGTTCTCTCGAGGGTGTCCGACTGTATCCCGATATCGAGGGTCCCGAATTGCGAGAAAACCACATCGGGAACGGAATCGATGATCTCGGTGCTACTGACGTACTGGCGTGGCGCAATACAATCTCGTAGACCTGTCCAACTTGGGTGCCGATGGCTCTTCTTCGTTCTCTGCTCGAACGTTTCCAACTACTCGTCCCATCTCATCTTCGCTGTCTACTCTATCTCTCTTGGCTATTCTCCCTCTCGCATCTCTTTTACCTATTGTGACTATCTCACCTATTGTATCTGTCTCGTCTATTTCGCCTATCTCATCTACTTCGCTTGTCGCTTCTATTGTGACTCTTCATTTCCTTTTTCAGATGGCCGATCTAGCTGGACATATGTCTCCAATAGGTATCTTAGGTACTTTTTCTTCTGTAGCTATTGTGTCTATTGCATCTAATATGGCTATTGTACGTGCTCTATCTATCTTTTTTATTTCTCCTCTTGCCCCTTCACAGCGCGCTTCTACTCGACTTCCTCATCTGCAATAGGTGGCTTGTACAACCCATCTATTTCACCTATTGTATCTTTGCTACCTAAGGTACCTACCGAAGTTAGCTGCGGTATTATTAAGTGGAACCAATCATATTCTGTTATTGTCCGTTGAAACAGGCATTTGTGGAATAATAGGTGCCTATTCAAACCCTAGCGGGCAGCGCCAACAATGTCAGCAGCAACTCCCCCACGCGCTGTGAGCGTGGTCATCCTGAAAGGCGGTGTCGGTAAATCAACGACCTCGATGAATCTTGCGCGTCAGCTCGCTGAACGCGGGCGGGTCCTGTTTGCAGACCTTGACCCAAATGGGCACGCAACGAACGGCTTGGGGTTCACCGAGGCTTACCAGGCGACGGTCAATCTTGGAGACGTAATTCTTGAGGGTGATGCCACACCACACGATTTGATTCAACCAACTGATCACGAGTTCGACCTCCTCCCATCATCGAATACACTCGAGGATGTCGAAAAGGATCTCGCGGGTGCAATGCAGGGGTCGGCACGAGTCAAGTCGAAGATTGTCGACCCATTGCTTGGTGAGGAATACGATTACGTCGTCTTTGATTGTCCAGCCTATCCGGGAATGTTAAACAACAACGCACTCGTCGCAACGGGGAACGTGATGATTCCGCTCGAGCCTGGTTCGAGTGCAATCGGTGGGTACAAGCGAACGATGGAGCGACTGATCGAACCAGCGCGTGAGTATATCGACGTCGACGTCCTTGCGGTTGTTCCAAACAAACTCTCGGATCGGATCGATCAACAGACCGAAGACCGTGAACTTCTCGAGAATCTCAACACGGCGACCTATGAGGTTAATCCTGGTCAGCCGCTTCAAGAGGCAGTCCCACCGTTTGCTCGGATCACGAGCGAAGAATTTGAGGCGATCGACGCTGGTGAAATGACGACACCGAAGCCAGGAATTCGGCATCGATCGGCACTGTCGCGGTCGCTTCAACACAACCAGCCGCTACAGGACTACGATCCCGAAAGTGACCAAATCGAGTATTACGAGGAACTCGCTGAAATCGTTGCGGGCGGAGGGATCGATCGATGAGCAATCCATTTGATGATCTCAAGAGTGATGACGACGACTCAGCGTCTGAGACTGACTCGAGTGCGTCGTCAGCGACTGACACTGCCGATGCGGAGTCAACAGACGACGCGTCGCCACCAACAGATGGACCGTCTGAATCTGAATCGCCAGCATCGTCGTCATCACCGTCACCATCGCCGTCGGTGCCGGAAGAGTCAACGCCTTCGCAGGATGAATCCACGAGCGTGGCTGCCGATAGTTCTGCTGACAACTCGTCGGAATCGTCACCAACAACTGAGACGGAAGATGAGGACACCGACGCGTCCGAGCCAGAGCCAGCCGAGACTGGTCCGGCGTTCGAGTACAGCGAAGTTCGGCAGAAACCCCTGTATGCACGTGATGAAACGTGGGACGAACTCGAGGATGAACTCGGCATTACAGTAATCCCGGAACTTCGTCGGATGGGAATTCGTGATGAGGAGACACGAGAAATTCACGATGCGGTCTTGAAAGTTGCAATCGAGCATAGTGACGAACTGCCGGATGCAATCGCGGACGTTCGTCGGCAGTCTGAGTAGTTGTCCCCGCCAGCGCGTTCGTGTACGCGTACTCTTATCGGCTCTCCGTACATCTGTACGACGGTGTCAGTAACACCACCTTCGGGACCGGACGCTACACTGTGGTACCGAGAACCAGCAAGCGGCCCCCTCGAGTCGTTGCCAGTCGGGAACGGACGACTTGGTGCGTTACTCACGGGAGACCCAGCATGTGAACAGATCGTATTGAATGAAGAGACGCTGTGGGCCGGCGATGGAAGTCCTCGATGGAACGATTCGGCAAATGAACAGCTATCTGCTGTTCGAGATCTTCTCTTTGACGGTGCCTACGAGGAAGCACAGGCTCTCGCTGATCGGCATCTCATGGGAGAGCCAGTTACACTGCACCCCTATCAGAAATTTGGTGAACTCACCCTCGAGTGTGGCCATGAGTCTGTCGAGGCCTATTGTCGGGAACTAAACCTCGAGACTGCAATTGCGACAACGACGTATACGGTTGATCAGGCAACAATCACACGTGAGTCGTTCGTCTCTGCTCCGGATGATATCATTGTCCTTCGAGTCGACTGTGATCAAGTCGGAGAACTCTCTGCATCGTTGTCGCTTGACCGTAGCCAAGACGCCCGAGCCACTGCAGTCGGCAACGAACTCATCCTCCGCGGACAGATCTTGAACCTGCCGCGATCTGAAGACGAACGCTACAGCAGAACCGTTGATGGGTGGGGCCTTCGGTTTGAGTCCTGCGCTCGTGTCTCTGTCGAGGGTGAGGCTGCGACAATTAGTACGGATGGAGACCAACTCCAGGTCGAGAACGCAGATTCGTTCTCTGTTCATATCGCTGCTGAAACTGACTTCCAGACGGAGGCGCCCACTGACGCATGCAGTACCACTCTGAACGCTGCCGAGCGCCCCTACGACGATATCCGGGCCGCACATATCGCTGAACACCGAGATCGGTTCTCTCGAGTGTCGCTAGATCTTGGTGACCCACCCGCAGAACCGACCGATGAGCGTCTCGAAGCCGTTACAACTGGCCGCGCCGATCCACATCTATCGGCGCTCTATTTTCAGTACGGGAGATATCTGCTTCTTGCAAGTTCCAGGCCGGGATGTCTCCCTGCGACGCTGCAAGGGATCTGGAACTGGGAGTTTGAACCACCTTGGAACTCCGGCTATACGACGAATATCAACCTCGAGATGAATTACTGGTTAGCAGAACCAGGGAATCTTCACGAGTGTGTTGAGCCACTTGTATCATTTACTGAATCACTCTCTGAAACCGGACACAAAACAGCACAAAAGCACTACGACTGTCGTGGCTGGGTCCTACATCACAATACTGACCTCTGGCGACATACCACTCCCGTTGATGGTGCCCAATGGGGCATGTGGCCAACAGGTGCTGCCTGGCTCTGTCGGCATCTGTGGGAGCGATATGAGTTTTCCAGAGACGAGACCTTCCTTCGTGAAACCGCGTACCCCGTTATGAAGGCAGCTGCTGAGTTTTTGGTCGACTTTTGCGTAAAAGACGACGGTGTCTACGTCACTGCTCCGTCTACCTCTCCCGAAAACCCGTATACTGCCCCTGATGGGAGCGAGGTTACGATTGCGATTGCCCCATCGATGGACACACAACTGATAACTGACCTTTTCTCTCACTGTATTGAGGCAACTGAAACCCTGGAGTGTGACTCACAGTTTGGTGCGACTCTCGAGTCGATGCTCGCTGATTTGCCACCGCTGCAGATCGGCGCACACGGCCAGTTACAGGAGTGGCGACACGACTATACGGAAGCTGAGCCTGGTCACCGACACATTTCTCATCTGTACGCTCACCATCCCGGTGACCAGATCACGCTCCGTGAGACACCAGCACTCGCAGATGCGGTACGCACGACACTCGAGCGTCGACTTGAACACGGTGGTGGACACACTGGATGGAGTCGCGCATGGCTAATCAATCAGTTTGCGCGACTCGAAGCGGGGGAGCACGCCCATGAACACCTGTTAGAACTGCTCGCTGGATCTACTGCCCCAAATCTGTTTGATCTGCACCCGCCCTTCCAGATTGACGGGAACTTCGGGGGTGCTGCGGGAATTCTCGAGATGCTGGTACAGAGTCACGCGGGTGAATTACACCTTCTTCCAGCACTTCCAGACGCGTGGGATGCTGGTTACATCGAAGGAATTCGTGCCCGTGGGGGCTTCGAGGTCGACCTTGAGTGGGATGATGGACGTATTCAATCCGCCCAGATCACATCTGAGTGTGGTGAGCACTTACGGGTCAGAACACGTACCGACTGCGATGTGTTCGTCGATGGCGACTCTGTTTCGCCGACCCGTCCCGAAACAGGCGTTGTTGCACTCGAGACTGGATGTGGCGAGACCGTGACGCTCCAGAGACGGTGATGTTCTTTCCCCGCCGGAACTGTCATGCGGTACACTTCTCACCAAATTAATCGCTCCCTTTATTATCTGTGTGCGAAAATAGATCGCTACATGGCCGATGCAACAGTAACTGTACATAGTGAAGCAGTTGTTGGACATATTAACCCTGAATTCCACGGGCACTTTTCAGAACACCTTGGACGGTGTGTTTACGAGGGTCTCTGGCACAGCGACAGCGCTGATGAGGATGGCTATCGTGAGGACGTTCTTGAACTGATCAAGGACCTCGATATTCCTGTTCTTCGATGGCCCGGTGGCTGTTTCGCTGATGACTATCATTGGGAGGATGGCGTTGGCCCACAAGAAGAGCGTCCACGGCGACGAAACCTCTTCTGGGCACAGGGTCCGGAGGAAGTTCCCGAAGAGTCCAACGCCTTTGGTACCGACGAATTCCTGCAGTTCTGTGAAGCGGTTGGCACGGAGCCGTATCTGGCTGCCAACGTTGGCTCTGGCGATCCACAGGAGGCTGCTGACTGGGTCGAATATTGTAACTACGACGGCAACACGGAACTCGCAAACCGCCGACGCGAGAACGGTCACGACGACCCCTACGAAGTGAAATTCTGGGGACTTGGAAACGAAAACTGGGGCTGTGGTGGCCGAATGAGTCCTGAACAGTACGCCCGCGAGTACCGGCGCTTTGCCACCTACGTTGGCACCCAGTCCGGACTGATGTTCGAGCACGACCTCGAGCTCATTGCCTGTGGCTTTGAACACCACGAGTGGAACCGCCGCTTCTTGGAGGAGATCGCAGACAGTTCGTGGGGCCCAGAGTTCCCGCTTGATCACCTTACCCTGCATCACTACTACGGCCAGACGATGACGGTCTCGGAGTCAGACGAAGATGACTACGATGCGTTCCTCGCTGATGCACTCGAGACTGACGGTCACATCGAAGCGATCGCCGGCGCAATTGACGCTATCGCGACGACCCGTGATATCGGTGTCATCGTCGACGAGTGGGGTGCCTGGCATCCCGAAGCAGTCTCGGAAAACGGCCTCGAGCAGCCAGGAACGGTTCTCGATGCACTCTCTGCAGCGGCTGTGCTCGACATTTTCAACGACCACAGTGACGTGGTGACGATGTCGAACATCGCACAGACGATCAACGTCCTGCAGTGTCTCGTCGAGACGAACGCGGACGACGCATGGGCACGCCCAACGTACCACGTGTTCGATTCCTATGCACCGCACAAGGGCAACGATGCGATTCAGACGACGGTCGATACGCCAGCCCGCGACCTCGAGGATGACCGCGAACTCCCACTCGTGCAGGGATCGGCGTCGACTGATGGTGAGGAGACGTTCATCTCGCTCACGAACCTCGATTGCCGTGACGAACAGACTGTTTCGGTGGCTGTCGAGGGCGAGGCACCAGAGTCGGTCGAGGCGACCCTGCTGTTTGGCGACCACGAGCCTAGCGCAACGGTTACTCCGGACAACGCCGCTGAGTTCGAACCGGAGACCACCGACGTCGATGTCGATGGGAACACGATCAGTGTTGATCTCCCACCAGCGACAGTCGCGACCCTGACACTCTCGTAACGACGGGAGTTCTCTGTTCGACCCCACTTTTATTTTCCGTGGCTTGAAACAGGCTCTCGAGCCGGTACCTTTGCGCTGCGTCCTAGACGTGCACAACTCCTCTTCATCATAATAATGATGATGAATAATCACATAGGTTTATTATCTGCTATGGAATAGCTACCCATGGCGAGGCGTGACAGATTAGCCATACAGTTCGGGCGTGTTACTGTATGGGCTGGCATACGACGCGGCCCTCGCTGGTGGCCACGGGAGTTCCATTCCAACTCCGGTGGCTATCGCCGCGTTTTCAACGGAAGCAGGATACCGAGTAACCTGTTGACCTGATCCACTCACAGAAAGAGATTTCCTACTTGATTTTCATTCAGAGGCATGGTCAACTTTTCCGAGGGGATAAGCGATGATTCTCTCCTTGCTTATTGCGTGGCTTTCGGGATTGTCATCGGTACGTCGCTCGGGTTTTTGACAGGATCGATCGCCGGTAATCCCTTTATCGGGCCGATGGGTCCCGCTATCGGCATTACTGTCGGTCTTGCAGCCTGGTTTCTGCTGTCTGAGAACACGAATACGAGTCGGTGACAGGCTGTTTTCTCGTACTGCTCGTACACGCCTATGGGTCCGGTGACCCGTCACTTTCTCTGTCTTCGTTACGCGTGCAGTTCGCTGACGTCGAAAACAGGCTTGCAGGTCTCGCCACCGAGGAACGCGGTGAATGCGTCGTCAGCCGACAGCAGCGAGTAGCGCTCGTCGATGAACGTTTCACAGTCGACGGCACCTGAGGCGATCAGGCGCAGCGAGCGCTCGAAGTCTTCGTACATCGAGGCGTACGAACACTGCAGGTCGATTTCAGCGCGCACGAGCGGCGAGTATTCCATTGTTGTTTCGCCGGTCTGGCCGACGAGGACGATCTGGCCGCCTTTACGGACTTCGTCGACGGCCATCGTCAACCCCGAGGGGTGGCCCGTCGTGTCGAAGACAACGTCGTAGCCGATGCCATCCGTTCGTTCGTCACGAATGGACTCGAGATCATCTTCGACGACGTTGATCGTATCGAAGCCGAACTCCTCGGCGAGTGGCAGTCGGTAGTTGGTATCCTGACCGACACCGGCGACGACGACTTCGCCGCCCTGTTCGCGGGCGATCTGTGCCGTGAGCTGACCGATTGGGCCGGGGCCAGCGACCAGTACGCGGTCGCCCGCGCCCACGCGTGAGTTCTCTATCACCGCTCGAGCGGCGATACTGGTGGGTTCGACGACGGCGGCGTTGCGAAGCGAGACATCATCGGGCACGGGATGGAGTGCGCGCTCGGGGACGGTGACGTACTGGGTGTAGGCACCGTGGTGGTCGACGCCGGTGATAACGGCGTTCTGGCAGACATTCTCTTCGCCGATTTTGCACTGATAACACTCGCCACAGCCGCGAATCGGACGTTCGACGATGCGGTCACCGACGGCGTACTCGCTGACGTTGTCGCCGGTGTCGACGACCGTTCCAGCGTACTCGTGACCGATAATCGTCGGCAGTTCCATGCGCTCGAAGGCGGATTTGAACTTGTAGATGCCTGCGTCGCTCCCGCACAATCCCGCGTGAGAGACTTCAATGAGCGCTTCGTCTGGTCCCGGTGCTGGCTTATCGACCTCGAGTAGTTCCATCGCCCCGTCCGTTCGGTCTGTTTTGGCAAGTCCTCGCATAGTCGATGTTCGTACAGTCATCGTATAAAATCCTCTGAAACGGATGCTGCTGAGGTGTATAGGTCCTGTCTCGTTTGGAATGGCCTGTTACTGTGTTTCTGAAGGAGAGATACTCGTCAAATCGTCCTTTCGTTCGCTATCGTTTACGTACTTATGTCTGTAAAAGACCGATCATTGGATATTCTTCCTCTCATTGAGAAATATAGTCGAAACTGTTGGTTCGTTTTGTTATTGAACACCCAGCGACCAGCGGCTATTGATCAAAAATATTAAAAACAGGTCCCACTCGTGCTTTGAACGGGATTAATTCCAGTCCAAATGTCTAGATAACAGAGTTCTGAAGGCCGCTAACCGCCACTTCGCACTGAATGTTTACTGAGATTAAACAGTTCCCAGAACATTTATAATACTCTATAATCAATGTCTCCTTGATGGTGGCTAACAAACACCGCAAGGATACTCTGTCACGAAGAACACTGTTGGCTGTTTCAGGAGCTGCTGGTGCAGCAGTACTCGCTGGATGCTTCGGTAGTAGCGACGATGACGATGACGATCCCACGGATCTTCTCGAAGATGATGGACTCGAGTCTATCATCGACGACGTCGATTTCAACGAAAATTACGAAGAAGAGTTCAATGAGGCTGTTCCCGCAGGAGCACTCAACCCGTACAATGATCAGTACCTCTTTAACCCATTCCACGTGAGCTGGAATGGTGGCGATGGCGGTCAAGAATTTACTAACGAGTACCTCGCAGTATACAACACGGAACTTGGGGAGTTCCTGCCACGGGTTGCTGAGTCGTGGGATATTGCTGATGACCTGACTACGACAATTTACTTCGAGGAAGATTACGCGTGGTCGGATGGGAGCGATATCACGGCACACGACTTCGAGACGCAAATGCGGATCAGCTCCTACATGGATATGGGGATGCAGACCTTCGTCGATCCCGACGAGGGCATCTACGCTGAGGATGATTACACGCTGGTCATCGAAACCCGCGACGAGTACAGTGATCTCGAGGATGAACTGTGGATGAACAACTGGGCAGAGACAATCCTGCAGGTCTCTAACGAGCAGTATGGTCATTTCATCGAAGCGTTTGAAAACGCTGATGACGAAGATGAGATGCAAAGCATCCGTGAAGATGTGCTCAATTTCGAGCCCAGCTGGGACCAAGCGCTCTTCTCAGGGCCATTCATCTTTGCCGAGGCAAACGAGCAGTTTGCGGATCAGGTTCCAAACCCTGGGCACCCGATTGCAAAAGATTGGGATTTCTACCTTCGAAACGGCGTGTACGAGGACGAAGAGGCCATCCAGTCTGGTGAGGGGACGTGGATCCACAACGATCCAACGATCGATGATATCCCAGATATCTACGAGGAACCGCCAGTGTCGTATTCCGGTCAGACGTTTGCGCTTATCTTTGGCGTTGAGGATGAGTACATCCGTGACTACCCCGAAGTTCGGCAGGCGATTGCCTACGCCATCGACATGGAAAACATCGCCCGGGTCACCTCACCAGGGACCCCCGTCGATGAGTACGCCAGTGGTATCGACGCGGGATATGTCGAGAACTTCGTCCACGACGACGTCCTCGAGGCGATGACAAACTACGCCCCAGAGGATACAGACACTGCCGCGGAACTCCTCGAGGAGGTCGGTTTCGAGAACGATGATGGTGAGTGGCTTACCCCTGATGGCGACACGTGGACGCTCAATTTCCCGGTTGGCGATTGGTTCGAGGACCACTCGGAGATGGTCTCGAACAACCTCTCGGAGTTTGGAATCGATATGGACTACTATGTCCAGGAGTTCCCAACGTGGCAGTCTGAGCACGAACAGAATCTGGATTACGATCTGATGCTTCAGTTGAATTACGGGATGGCGCGTGATTACCACCCATACTCTGATCTCGAAGAGGAGTTCAACAATCCAGACCGTGGACTGTTCACCGAGCGGACTGGTATCGTCGATGAGGAAGTCGAAGTCCCAGAAGTGGGCAACCCAGATGGCGACATGGTCACGTTCAATATCGAGGACGAACTCGAGGCCATGGCAACGGCCACGGACGAAGAAGAGCTCATGGAGCACACGTCCAATCTTGCGTGGGTGCACAACCAACTGCTTCCCGGTGCTCCAATGTTCCCGTGGAGTGAGCATTACTGGGTCAACGCAGGCGAGTGGGACTTCGATCTCGATTCAGACGATTGGACGACATCGAATCGTATCTCACACTACTTGCTCCAGAATGGCCTTCAGCCGGAGTGATCAACGCAGAGAGCTTGTGATTGGTCTACTCTGATCGGGTCTGGCATCACGTCGGTCGGTATTTTTTGGCTGCTGTGTCAGGATAGTGATCACTATCTTCCATAGCACTCCTTTGTATCTGTGCATGAGAATAGCTTTCTTTGTGAATACGGAGCTAGTATCCCTCTGTACTTCTCAGAACCCTTCAAAACTGACATATTGTCAGTAACATAGGTCTGTAACTGCTCTGTAGGACGTCAAACCCCCCAAAGGCTATCTGTGTGTTTAGCTATCATCGCTTACTCTGATTCAGGACGTACTCTTTAAATTCCGACTATGATGACTACTGTTCTGTAATTGTGAGGGGTATCTCTCTATTGGTGTAAAACGATTCATACAGATACCGAAACAACTGCTACGAGTCCCATCTGGATCGTATCCTCGTGGTTCCCACATCTTTTAATTCGGCTGGACAATCCCGAACGTACAGCCGTTGTACGGCCAAGTATGACTGTACACAAAAACGATGGAATCTGGTTTTGATTCGCTCAGGATCGAAAAACTTCCGTCTCTGGTGTAGGTGTGTGCGCTTTACCCTACCTGTCTAATTCACTGACTGTAACTGTTTCACTGTCGCTCTCCAATCTTGCTGTGGTTGCCTGTATCTCGAGAGTCCCGCTCTCACGACATGCACTGATGACGGCAATACAGGTCCCGCGGTAGGCCGAACGCGTTTCACCGACCCAGGATTCACCACTGTCGAAATTGCCGTTATCAACGCCAACGAGGTCGCCTGAACCGGAGACATCGAAGTGGATCTCGTGGGTCGCTCGTGGAATTCGGACACCGTTTTCGTCAGTGACTGTTGCACGAACATACACAAGATCGCGCCCATCTGGTTTGATCGATTCTCGGTCTGCCTCGAGTTCGATTCGCGCTGGCTCACCGGCAGTCTTGAGCGTGTGCTCGTCGACGATTTCGCCGTCTTCTTTCGCGACTGCGCGGAGCGTTCCCGGTTTGTACGGTACGTACCATTCCATCGGCCGCGCACCGAAGTCAGCGGTGTGTTGGATGCCGAGGCGCTCTCCGTTCTGATAGAGTTCGACGGACTCGGCGTTCGTGAAGGTGAATACGTTGACGAACCCGCGTGAATCCTCGCGGTCGGGGAAGTTCCAGTGTGCCGATAGCGGTGGCCAACTCCATGGCGGTCGTGCTGCGGGCCGGTCGCGTTTGTGATCGATTGCGGCAGCGAAGATCATCGGTTCGGAAGCCCATGCGGCCTGATGGAAGCGCCCAGAGGGTTTGATCGCCCCGGTGGTATCGATCAACCCGGTTGGCCACCCTTTACTCGGCCACTCGCGGGCTTCACCGAGATAATCGATCCCTGGCCAAATGAACTGCCCGCAGACGTCATCGTGATCTTCGACATCGTACCACGGGTTACGTGGAACGAACGCGAGCGGATCGTCACCGGAGCCACGGAAGAAGGGGCGACATTCAGAGCCGACGATCGGAATATCGATGCCTTCCTCGCGATAGTCGTCGTACCAGTGTTCCTGATAATTACAAGAAAGGATGTCGACGTGTTCGGCGACGCGTGCAATGTTCTCGATAACTCCTTCGGTCCCATCTCCCCAACCCGGGTTTCCGTACGTTACCGGCCGGGTCGGATCCATCTCACTTGCGGCCTCGGTGAGCATCGCGAGATCCTCGATCATCTCGTCTTCACCTTGATCGTAGTTTTCGTTTCCGACACTCCAACAGACAACCGACGGGTGATTGCGATCGCGGTCGATCATCGCTTTCAGATCCGCACGCCACCACTCGTCAAACCACTCGTCAACGCCTTCGTGGCGCCACTTATCGTACACCTCATCGATAACCAGAAAGCCCATTTCATCGCAGAGATCGAGGAGTTCGGTCTGGGGAGGGTTGTGTGCCGTCCGAATTGCATTACAGCCCAGTTCTTGGAGTGTTTCAAGACGGCGCTCGAGGGCCGGTTTTGTTACGGCGGCACCGAGACAGCCTGCACCGTGGTGGAGATTGACGCCTTTGAGATCGATAGACTCGTCGTTAAGAAAAAAGCCGGCATCGGTCGTCCACTCGAATGTTCGGATGCCAAACGGCGTCACGTAGTCATCGACGGGGTCATTTGCCCGGTAGACAACACTACGTGCAACATAGCGAGCTGGATCCGTGAGCGTCCACCGGTTAGGGTCAGCGATCGAAAATCGTTGTGTAACCTCACTGGTCTCGTCTCCTGCGAGGGATGCGCCAGTACGCACCGTTTCGACAACATCACCGTTCGGGTCGATAATATCGGTCTCGAGCGTGTACTCGATGGAACTTGAGGCCGTATTTTCAACCGTCGTTACGACCTGCAAGTCGGCTCGGTGGCTGTTGAGGGCGGTCGTCTGCACGTCAGTCCCGAACGGGGTAACGGCAAGTGAGTCGGTTTCAATCAGGTAGACGTCGCGATATATACCTGAGCCGGTGTACCAACGACTGTGTGGGTACTCGTCGTTGTCGACACGGACGGCGAGCGTTTCGCCGCCGCTGACATCGACCTCGGTGAGATCGTAGTGGACAGTTGAGTAGCCGTACGGTCGGTGACCGACGTGTTCACCATCGATGTAGACGTCGAAGTTTCGGTAGACACCGTCGAAACGGAGCGTCGCCTCGCCGCTAATTTCGTCGGGGAGTTCACGACGATACCAGCCGATGCCACCCGGCGCATACCCTTGTTGTTCGCCGCCAGGATTATCCTGGTCGAAGGGTCCCTCGATACTCCAGTCGTGCGGTATCTCGAGGTGGTCCCATCCAATCTCGTCGAGGCTTGGATCTGCGCCATTCTCGAGGTCGCCGGGGTGGAATCGCCACGCTGTCTCGAGTCGCCGCACTCGCCGCTGTTCTAGTGATGGACCGATATCTGTCAGCATTGGGTTCCCTGTTTCGCATCCCCCGTAACTAAACTTCCGGTTATTATTCTTTTCTCGCCATGTTTCTCCGACTGCGATCAGGAACATGTTGCTATCGCTGACTGTGAGCAGGCGCGGACGATTCGCTGTGGCCCTCGGTGCGTCGTCAGTTAGCCTCCCGTCTGTTATCGCGGTGAGAGTCCGTTCTCGAGCAGGTAGTGAATTTCGCGGTTCGTGTTTAGCCAGTCGTCCGATTCGATATCGAAGTCCCACTCGCCTGCATTGACCCAATAGTGTTCACTCCAGGGCATAATTGAGACGCCAGGCAGCAGGTAATTGTGCGCCCAGGCGAGTTCACTTGCATAATCCTGGAGTTCTTCCTCGCTCTGGGCCAGTCGCATCGCATCGAGTTCCTCGTCGAGATTCATCGTGATCATCTCACCGTCTGAATTCCCAACTTCGGGAACCTCAACTTCTTCATCGAAGAATCCGAGATCGTCGATTGCGTGTCGATCAGGGTGGCGGAACGCGCCATCTAAATCTGAGTACGGGTGGTAGCTTCCTGCCATCCCATAGTTAAGATGAACAGTCATATCGTACTCGAACGTTTGTGCGTGTTCTGACTCCCAGGTTGGGAACTCCGTAACGTAATAATCCATATCGATCCCAAACTCCGAGAGGTTGTTCGAGATAACCTGTGAGTGGTCCTCGAACCAATCTCCGACGGGGAAATTAATTGTCCACTCATCGCCATCAGGGGTGAACCACTGGCCATCATCCTGTTCAAACCCAACTTCTTCGAGTAGCTCCGTAGCCGTGTCTGTATCGTGCGGCGTGTAGTTTGTCATCGCCTCGAGGACGTCTTCGTCGACGAAATTCTCGACGTAGCCAGCATCGATGCCTGTCCCGTACTCGTCCAGTGGGGTCCCTGGTGAGGTTACGTCGACCAGGTTCTGCATATCGACTGCATACGAGAGTGCCTGTCGCACTTCGGGGTAGTCTCGGATATACTCGTCTTGTGACCCGAACAGAATCGCAAACGACTGCCCGGAGAACGACACCGGTGGCTCCTCATAAATATCCGGTAGATCCTCGAGTTGAGGCTCTGCGTGTTCCCAGTCCACTTCTCCTGCACGGAGTCCTTCTTCCCCCTCGTAAACACCCGTCCGAAGGTAGAAGTCCCACTCCTGTGCGATCGGATGTTCCGGGTTTGGAATCTGGTCTGAATATTGTTCGTTCGCTTCGACGTAGACGAACGGCCCCGAGTACAGCGCTTCGTTCCAACTCAACTCGAGTTCGATCAGGTCTTGTTGGACCGACTCTACCCCATCGTCATCATTGGCGTCTTCGAACCGCTCGACATACTGGCCGAATTGCTCTTCGGAGACGAACAGAATCGTTTCTGCCCATTGATTCATCCAGAGGCCTTCCTCGAGGTCGGTGAACTCGTCGTTGGGTTCAATGACGAACGTGTAGTCGCCCTCTGTATAAAACCCATCTTCAGGGTCGACGTAATCCTCTAATCCAACCTGCATGTAGGCGTCGAGTTTAAGTTGTGTCACGAGGTCGTTCGCCGTGATGTCGGTGCCGTTTGACCAAGCGTACTCGTCGCTGATCGTAACTGTTGTCGTGAGGTCATCGTCGACCTCCCAGTCCGCAGCGAGTCGCTGAACGAACTCGTCGGTTTCGGTATTGTAGACTGAGAGGTACTCATTGCCGAACAACTGGTCTACGTCACCAACGATGTGATAGGGGTTCCGAACGAACTCATCGTTGTAGGGATTCGCCGAGTCCGGAACCACTTGATGGAACTCGTCTTCGTAGTCTTCGTTGTAATCTACCTCGTCGAGAATATCTTCGTACTCATCGCCGTCGATGAGATCGGACGCATCGTCATCCCCACCACCGAAACAGCCTGCAAGCATCGTTGCACCGGCTGCCCCCGATAGTCCCAATAGTGTTCGTCGCGAGAGTCTCTTCTGATGGCTAGCGCTTTTTCGCATCGACTCTACGTGCTGCATCATAGATTATAAAGGTTAGGGTACACAACACTCAACTGCCATATTCGGCAGTGTCCGCATCGCCTGAACGACTTTTTGTTCGCTCCCAATCTTGTTATGACACTTGTACACAAGATATATACCATCCGCTTGTGTGGATACGGCTACCAGCGCCGTCGAGTGTATGATCCGTTCTCGGATTCATCCCCTCGCTCTGGTCGGTGTCTGGTTGCTCGCTGTGGCGGCGCTGGGGGGCCGATACTGCCTGCCTCGCGGTTACAGCGTATCAAACTGGCTGACCGGTGTCCGATGGCACCTGTTGCTGGCATCAACACGCTATCGACTTCGGTCACCACGCATTCGTACATTCGAACTGTCCTTTTCGCATGTCTCTCGAGGTCGCTCTTGCAGCGAGTAGTAGCTGCGCACAGCATCTTCGACAGCCTCTAGTTTCGTCACAAGAAATATGTGCCATCAAACCGTTACTGTTGCGTATGATACTATGGTGAACTACGAGTACAGCGTTCGGTCGGTCGAGACCGTGTTTCGAATCATCGAGACGCTTGACGAGTTGGGTGCAGCCGGGATTTCTGAACTTGCAGCGGAGGCTGATGTCTCCAACAGTACAGTACATAAGCATGTCAACACGCTTCGGTCGATGGGATACGTAAAAAAGGACGGCACAACGTACTCCTTGACGCTCCACTTTCTCGGGATTGGTATCCGCGCCCGCGCGCAATACGACATCGTTCGTACTGCGAAATCGATAGTCGACGACCTCAGTACCCGTACCGAACTGATCACATCCCTTGTCGTCCTTGAGGACGGATACGGTGTTTTCACGTATCGCTCGCCGCCGTCTGTGAGTTCACCTGGGTCGCTGCCAGCTATTGGCGATCGAACCTACCTCCAAACGACGGCTGCCGGAAAGGCGATGCTCTCAAAGCTTGAGTGGGACGCAGTCCGTTCGATTATCGACGACGTTGGGCTTCCGGATCCGTCTGATCGGACTGGCAGTTCGGATCGCGATCCCAAGCAGGAGCTCCCGTTACAGGACTACTCGACGAGCCGTCGCGGGCGGACGATCTTTCATCTGAGACGGGAACTCCAATCCATTCAGGAGCAGGGGTACGCACTCGAGCGTGATGAACACGGAACCACTCACCCAGCCCTTGCAGCACCGATTACCATCGGTGGAACGCCGGTTGCAGCTCTCTCTGTTTCTGCTTATAGTCGACAGCGGACACAACTGCTTGGGCAGACGCCTTCGTTGGCCACACAGGTAACGGACGCTGCTGCCGATGTCGAAGCAAAAATCTCCAGATTAGAGACGTAATCGAATTTCTGCTGTGTTCAATTTCGACAGTCGAAATCCGATCAGTTCTAGTAGACTATTCGCGGTGTGTTTTACGCTTGTATGTCTGTATTTTTAGCTACGTCGTGTGTAACTGATCGCTCTCAGAAACCTGTATTGACCCCGTTTTCACTGACGGACTTCCGTAACGGGACCGCATGAACAGGGTTAGTGGTACAACGACTCTCTCCTCGTTGGAATGCTGGTATTTCGCTTTGCGAAATCCTTCCCAAGGCGGATTGCTCACACTCGAGAGGAAGTATAGTGACTGTCTGGTGTCTACTGTTGTTTCCTATTGACTTCCTGTTAGTATGTTGTATAATCGGACTTTCTCACTCAAACCACATCGCAAATATCTATTATGTGCCGAAAAGATATTACAATAGCACAATTGTAATTGGCCGTGGTGGTAATTCGGAAAATCAATCATTCGGGAGTGAAACTGACCAGGGGGCGGTGCTACTAACTCTACTCTGCGGTTTGAGTACCGCAGTAACTAACTATCTAATATACTATTGTCCATTTTGATATATTGGGGGATTTTTACATATCCTGATTGGTAATTGAGTTCCTGCGGTGACTCTGCAGCCAGATATCGGTTTGATTTGGTTTAGTATTGATGATGCTGGATCTATGGGTGATCTGGTTTTGGTGAGTCCACACTCTTTGACCATTATATGGCGTTGTACACTATAACCCGTTATTTTGATATCTGAACGCACGACTTCAGATTGCCGAAAACCGGCTAAGGCTATCGTCCATTTTCAATCTAGTTGAACTGTTGTGATTATTTGGCAGTCTCTCTTAGGCGTACATAGTACAAAAACTCACTTGAATGATGTGTCTTCATAGAATAAGAACGTTGTACATGTTCGATTTTCGACTATCTGTGTATAGATGTGGTTCCAACTCATCATTCTAATAGGTACGATAGGTACCTATTTTGATTTCCAGCGATACTGACGCTCACACACCTGTATATCTAACACTAAATTGACAGTGTTGCTCACGTAATATTCAATTTCTGTGAACCGGCAATCGATTTATGCCACCTCCTGACTGCTTATATACTACACAATGCCATTTCGTATTCTTGATCGAGTGGTGGACCGGTTTACTGCGTCAAACACCTCAGATGATGTCCGTCCGTCGTCCACGGAATCACCGCCAGCAAATGAACTCTATACCTGTATAGACTGCGCCGAGACTTATATTAAAAACGATATGAAACGATGTCCCCACTGTGACGAGGTCGTAGAGAAGACGCCAACATTCGCTGAGTTGGGGATCGGACCTGAATCCAGACGCTGAACTACGGTTTCAGGTATTTGCGGTCGAAATTTCAAAGCGAGCACCTTCTGTCTCCCCTTCGGTTATCGAGACCGCCCATTCGTGTGCGTCAACGACTCGAGCCACAATGTGGAGACCGAACCCGGTGCCATCGTCTGCGGTCGTGTAGCCGGCATCAAAAATATCGTCTCGAGCAGCGGCTGGGATACCCGGGCCGTTATCCTCGATATAAAACCCGGTCTCGGTATCACCGACAGTTACTGTGACGGTTTCATCGGCATGTTCAACGGCGTTGCGAAACAGATTTTCGAACAGTTGGTGGAGCTGTTTCTCGTCGGCTTGGATCGTCTGTTCCGTTTCAATCTCGAGTGCTGCTGTGTCCGTGGCAACGGTGGTCCAACAGTCTTCGACAAGGTCACTGAGTGATACTGACTCAATTTCCATCGCATCGTTTCCAACCTGTGCGAGCGTGAGCACGTCTTCGATGAGTGCGTCCATCCGAGTGAGTGCGTAGTCGATATCGTCGAAATGTTCGCTTTCACAGTCCTCTTTGAGGAGTTGCAGACGGCCCTGTGCAAGCTGGAGCGGATTCCGAAGGTCGTGACTGAGAATGCTCGTAAAGCGATCCAATCGTTCGTTTCGCTCGAGGAGTTCCTCTTGGCGCTGTTTCTGGTCGCTAATATCTCGGTCCATCGCGACGAATCGATCTTTCCCATCCAGATTGAGCCGGATGAGGTGGATTTCGACCGGCACAGTTGTTCCATCGGCACGCTCGAGTTCCCCTTCGAAACGCCGGGGCGAGTTCGTTGGGAGTGACTCCCAGAACGCTCGTGCTCGCGTTGGATCGGCAGTGGGATCGATATCCCAGACGGCTGTACCAGTCAGTTCCTCTTCCGTGTATCCAAGTTCGTCACACATCCGCTGGTTGACGTCGTGGATAACGCCATCGGCATCGTGGATGGTGATCATATCCGGAGAATGCTCGAGAAGAGCTTCGAGACGTGCTGCCTGTGAACGGAGTTTTGATTCGTAGGTTTTCTCGCGTGTCACGTCATCTTGGAAGCCGACGTAGTATTCGATTTCACCATCGTCATCGAACAGTGGGGCGATTCGAACACGATTCCAGAACTCGGTCCCGTCCTTCCGGTAGTTCCGCAACTCGACACTAACTGGTTTTTCGGTGGCAATTGCGTCCCGAAGTCTGGTTACTGGACGCTCACGTGTTCGCTCGCCTTGCAGAAACCGAGTGTTCTGACCGAGGACGTCATCTCTGGAATAGCCGGTGAGTTCGGTGAACTCCTCGTTGACGTAGATTATTGGGTTGTCTTCTGTGTGTGGGTCTGTGATGGTAATGCCGACCGGTGCTTTGTCCATCGCTCGTGCTCTTGTTGGACACTCTTTGTCAGTTGCTTCAGTCACTGACGGCTCCGATAGTGTACAAATAAGCGATTCGTCGGCTGTATACGAGAGTGTGTGCTCGACGGCGAGCAACGTGCCGTCACTTTTGAGCATTGGTTTTTGTCCCTGCCAGTAGCCGTCTTTCGCTGCTGGAAGCAAGATGTCGTACACTTCGTCGACATCGTCCTCACGATAGAGTATTTCCCAGTGGGAGCCAATGAGCTCATCACGCTCATAGCCAAGCAACGCTGCATATGCCGTATTGAGATACTCGATGTATCCGTCCTCACTCAATATTGCAATTCCCTCTTGGGCTGTCTCGATCGCCTCGAGTCCGCGAGTGAGGTGACGTTCTGCACGGTAGTGTTCGACGACGTTCTGGATCCGATTTGCAAGGACCGTATACTGTTCTGTGCCGCCACCTTTCTGGAGATACTCCGTGACGCCGGCAGTGATCGCTTCGCTTGCAATCTCTTCGGATCCTTTCCCGGTAAAGAGAATAAACGGGAGATCAGGATCCGTTTTCCGGACGTACTCAAGGAGTTCGAGACCGTTCAAGCCGGGCATATCGTAGTCGCTAATGACGCACTCGAGGTCAATATCTCCGTCTTTGAGTGTTGCAAGTGCCTCCGTAGGGTCTGTTTCAGTGTGGACGGTAAACGCTGGCCGTTCACGCTCAAGAAACGTTGCGACCAGATCTGCAAAATCTGGTTCGTCGTCAATATGAAGGATATGTATGGCCGCTGAGTCGGCGGGAATGTCGGTAGTGGTAGAGGTAGGTGGAGACATACGAAACTGATTGACACTGAGACTACTCACGACCCCTGTATAAAAGCCACGTCTACTACTATTCGGGTGCTGTCAAAAAGAAATCAAAATAGAGAGCATACGGCTCGAGTCTGTCAGAGCCGGTAGCTTGCGATCTCTTCGGAGTTACATTCCGGACAGGAATCGATTTCGGTCGGGACGGCCGTTCCGCACTGTCGACACTCACGGTGTTGTGGTGTCTGGCGTGACCGTGATAGCCGTTCTTTGAGTTGTCGGAACATTCTATAGTAACAATTGAAACTGTTTACACACCAATCGCATAGCCGTCATGCAATTGGGTGTGCACTGACTGTCAGTGGCTACTATATTCCATCACCGCGTAATCGCGCTCACGTTGGTGCGTTCTCACCGGCAAACTCGTCGCTTGCATACCGTCTCTGTCTGTGCGTCCGTGAGTGGTAGTGTGCATTGTTTTCGTCCCAAAGCGTGTGAGTGCTGCGGGCCGAAACACCCGCTGTCGAGCACAAGTGCCTGATGACGTATATACGTCTGCCAACCAGAGTGAAAGTGAAACACGACTGTGGTTCGAGAGGTACGTTACCAATTACTGATCAAAACTCTTCCTTGACAAATCAAACCTCTTTTGGATACTTCTCACAATGGTCCAAAACAAGTCTGTACTCATCCAAACGATGTGTATCAAACACTATATGGTTAATTTTGTGAAGAAGCCAGTCTGGAGACCAATATTCTGTTCGATTTGTCCCAGGTCTGTTCTCTGGTTCGACTCAATCCACACTGGAAGTCTCAGTGGGCGGATTAATGCGTGATAGACGAAACCATCGCATCTGAGTATCTATCGCACAGTTGTGGCCTGCCAGACACATTAAACTGTTCAATTTATAATTTGTTGATAGTACTTACAACTTCCATATACTTCGTACTGTTTATGCAGTGATTGGTCCTCGTTTTCTTCGGCTACGTTGTTCAATCGATACGTATACATGTGGCTGCCAGTATCGAATGAGTGGGTTCGTATCAGTCGATGAAATGGCGATATCGTGAGACTGTGCTGGCGCTGTGTACGCTTGCGTTTTTCGTGACGATGGTCGGCCGATTAGCGATCAGTCCTGTCGTCCCCGATATTGTCTCGGCGTTTTCGACGACGAACGCGGCTGTTGGCCTCTCGCTGACGGGAATGTGGTTTGCGTACGGAATCGCCCAGTACCCAAGCGGCATCTTGGCAGATCGGTACGGCGAACGACGTATTATCCTCATCGCCGTTGCTGGTACCGCAAGTGCTGTATTACTTGTTGCACTGGCACCAGCGTTCTGGCTCTTTTTCACTGCCACAGTCGTCCTTGGTGGCGTTGCTGGCTTGCACTACAGCGTTGCCACGACCTTGCTCGCACGGACGTACGACTCTGTCGGGACTGCAATCGGCGTTCACAACACCGGTGGGACCATCGCCGGATTAATGGCTCCTGTCGGTATCGCGTGGCTCGGTATTCACGTTGGCTGGCGTGTTGCAATCGCCACCGTCGCGATTGTCGGCATTCCAGTCGCCGCGCTGTTTGCCCTGAAGATTCGCTCCACTCAGCCACGGTACCCGGAGACACCGCTTCGAGACCAAGTTGATTATCATGCTGCCAAAACGGTTCTCACTCGCCCAGCAGTTGCGTTTACGCTCCTCATTTCGATTGTTGGCGAGTTCGCATGGCAAGGCACCGCCTCGTTTCTTCCGACGTTTCTCATCGAACACCACAACGCCTCGACGACGCTTGCCGGTGCGATCTTCTCGGCGTATTTCGTCGTCCAGGGGATTGCCCAGATTGGCGTCGGCGCTGTCTCAGATCGGTTCGGTCGAGACGGGACCATCGCAGGGTGTTTCTTCGCCGGCGTGTTGGGGTTCGCTATTCTCATCTGGGCAACCGGACTCGAGTGGATGCTCCTTGGCGTTGCACTCCTGGGCATCGCGATGAGTTTTGACGCCGCGTCGATGCCGCGGTTTTTCCGTGCGTTCTCGAGTGAGGAACAGAACACGAGCTTCGGACTCGTGCGAACGATCTATATGATCGTCGCGGCCTCTGGTTCGGTTGTCGTCGGTGTGCTTGCTGATACGGCCAATTGGGCCGTCTCCTTTGGCTTTCTCGGTGGGATTCTCGCGATTATCGGCCTCGCAATCGTCGTCAACTGGGCGTTCGATCTTGGCTACTGATCACGGTCTCTCGCCATGCATTTCCTCGTATCGCTGCTCGTAGGCCTCGGGCATCACCTCTCGGTCACCATCGAAGAAGGGTTTCGGATCTGTCCCACACTCGATGATAACGTTGCCCCAGGGCACGTACGAGCCAGTTCGGACGATTGCTTTTGCCTCGGCCCCGTGAGCGATCACGTCCTCGTGTGGAATCGTCTCGAGTGCTGTTCCAGTTCCCCCATACAGTTCCTGTAGCCGTTCGTCCATTGCTGGATTGTTCTCGGGCACAGCGTCGGCGTAGGTGACTGTCTCGGGGATCAGTTCCGCGTGGATCGCCTCGAGGACGTCGTAGAGCCCCGGAACGCCGCGTGTCAGTGCGAGATCGATCCGCCAGGCGTCCTGTGGAATCGGAAAGCCCGCGTCGGTGACGATGAGCGTGTCTGTATGGCCCATGCGTGCGATTGCGTGATTCAACTCAGCGTGTAGAATGCCGTCTTCGTCTCGTTTCATGTGGATCTCTCCCGTGACATATTTGTGCACACACCTCTTGAAGGTATTCCCGCATACGCAACTGGCAGTGGGGGAATAGTGCCAGTTGTGTGGGTTGCTAGCCCATAACGTTTTGTTGGCGTGCGGAATTGTGATAGCTGTTCTATGTCACGAGAGCCAAGCGATGTGGCCGGGACGATCCAACACACGAACGTCAACCCGTCCGCCACGGAGGATGATATCCGAACGCTCTGTGCAGAATGTCTCGAGTATGGATTCGATGGGGCAATGGTACAGGCGTGTTGGGTCCCATTCGTCCGCGACCAACTCGCCGGGAGCGACGTTACCGTCTGTTCGGCCGTTGGGTTTCCGATGGGCGGCGATAGACCGCTCTCGAAGGCGATGGCAATCCGCGACGTCGTTGCCGCCGGCGCAGAAGAAGTCGATGTCATGCCAAACATCGGCTTTGTGAAATCGGGACGCTTCGACGAGGTTGGCCGAGAAATGGACCTCATTGTCGAGGCAAGCGGCGACGCGACGTGCAAGGCCATGCTCGAACTCGGAGCGTTAACCGACGACGAAGCCGAACAGATCGTTGACCTCGCGATAGACGCCGGATTCGACTACATCAAGAACTCGAGCGGCTGGGGCGAGGGTGGGAAAGCAACGGTTGATCGTATCGAGTTCCTGTGCGCACGTGCGGGCGATGAGACGCGTGTCAAAGCAAGTGGCGGCATCAAATCGCTCGAGGATGCAACCGAACTGCTCGATGCTGGCGCGGAACTGCTCGGCGCCTCGAGCGGCGTCGAGATCGTGACCGGAGGTGTCGGTGATGGCGAGTACTGAGTCGGAGGGAAAGACACCGTCTATTGCGGTTGTCGGAAGCTATAATGTTGGGTTGACGATGCGTGTCCCACAGTTTCCTATTCCGGGCGAGACGGTCATCGGCGAGGGATTCGCCGAAGGTCCTGGCGGAAAGGGATCGAATCAGGCAATCGCTGCGAGTCGACTCGGTGCGGAGACAACATTCATCGGCCGTGTTGGAACTGACCGCTACGGCGACGACGCGTTCGATCTCTGGGAGCAAGAGGGAATCGACACCTCACAAGTCAGCCGGGATGCAGAGGCCCATACGGGTGCTGGCTTCGTGCTCGTCGACGCCGAGGGAGAAAACGAGATTACGGTCGCACCCGGTGCAAACGCGACGTTGTCCGCGCATCACGTCGATGACGCTGCCGATGTCATTGCTGAAAGTGATGTGTTGCTCGTCCAGTTAGAGATTGAAACGGATCCGATCGAACGCGTACTCGAGGTGGCTGCGAGCAACGATGTCGAGGTCGTGTTGAATCCGGCACCGGTACGGGATCTCGATCCGGCGGTACTCGACCAAGCGGCGTACCTCACACCGAATCAAAATGAGGCTCGCTCGCTCGCGGGAATTGATCCAGAAGACGAGGTTGCTGATCGAGCGATCGCCGAACAACTCTCAGAGCAGGTGGATGGGACAGTCGTGATGACCGTAGGGAGCGATGGAGCACTGCTCGTCGACGAGGCAGTAACTGCTGTTGATGCCCCGACGGTTGACCCGGTTGACACTACTGGTGCGGGTGATGCGTTCAATGGTGCCTTTGCAGTTGGATTGGCATCCGGAATGACCCAAACTACGGCCGCCCATTTTGCGTGCGCTGCGGGAGCGTTGACCGTGACTGCGTCGGAGGTTGTCCCTGGGTTGCCGACACGGGACGCTGTTGAAGAGTTACATTCTAGTTGAACGGCCTCGTGCGCTTTCAGTCATTTTATCTTCTCAATCTTACCCAAGAGTGTACAGGATTAATTAAACTTATTCCCCAAAACAACCGTTTTCGCCCGCTGTTTCTTTTTCCGACGACGTATAGTGGCTATGTTATCGGCAGCCTGGTGCGATAATAACAATATTTATTATGATACTCCCGCTTGTCTGTGCTATGCCACCGGATGACAAGAGCAGAGTCAACATACGGCTCGGGAAGGGCGTGTCTCGGCGAGATGTCATGCGTCAAGTCGGCGCAGCGAGTGCCGTTGGGGCTGCTGCCGGACTCGCCGGCTGTACCGATCTCGTCTTTCAGGAAGATTCCGACGATGATGATACACCGGCAGGCGGCAACGGTGGGAACGGGAACGGCGACGTGCCCGATTTCCAACTTGTCGAACTGATTCCGCCACCGACCGACCTCGACTACGAGAGCGAGTGGGAGGAGATGGACGTGAGCATGGTCACCCACGATGCTGCCACGTCCTTCTTCGATCCCGCAATTGCCGGCTTGCACGACGCCGCCCAGCAACTCGGTTGGAGCGCGAACTTCACTGGCCCGACCGGCGGCGAAGACGTCGAAGAACAGGTCCAGATCCTCGAGTCGACGGTCGATGCAGGACCGGACGTGATCATCACGACGGTTATCGATGAGAACGCCTACGATGCGGTGATTGAGGAGGCACTTGATAACGACATCGTCGTGATGTTGTACAACACCAACGCCTGGTCGGTCGATGACATGCAAGACCGCTTCGGTCGGACGCTGCCATACACGGGACAGGACAACTACGCTGCTGGGTACGTGGTTGGTCTTGAAGCAGCTGATCGACTCGAGAGCGAGGACGGCCAGGTAACAATCGCGACCTGTTGTCCCGGTCACTCTGCGCTTGGTGAGCGGGCAGACGGAATCGAAGCCGCACTCGAGAACGAGACGGATGTAAGCACGGAGGTACTCGACATCACCGACGACTCCAACGAGGGGATTACACGCCTCGAAGATCACATCACAGCCGAAGATGACATTCTGGCCATCCTTGGGACCGATGCGTACACGTGGTTCATCGCGGAAGCGCTCGAGGCCCAGGGTGTCGAAGACGAGATTATGGGCGGCGGGTTCGACCTCGAGGAGCCGACGATGGAGGCGATCGAAAACGGGATCATGGAGTTCACGATCGGACAGGACCCCTTCTCACAGGGGTACGTCCCGACGATGCTCGCCTGGCTCTACATGGAACGAGGTATTCCACCCAAAGACTACCGAACCGGCGCGGAAGTCATCGACCAGGAGAACATCGACTTCGCCTTAGAGCGAGATGATTGGTCGACGCTGATGGACTGGCAGGACGACAACTACTAGCGCGTCCGCCAAACTTCATTTCAGACACCTATAACATGAGTTCCAATTCACCCGTTATTCAGACGCAAGGACTGACAAAAGAGTTCGGTACGATCAAAGCCGTCAATAACGTCGATTTCAGCGCCGAAGAGGGCGAGATCATGGCGATCGTCGGTGACAACGGTGCGGGCAAATCGACGCTCATTAAGATGCTCTGTGGCGTCCTCGAGCCGACCGAGGGCGAGATATTCGTTAGAGGTGAGAGCGTCTCCTTTGACGACTACAACGATGCCCGACAGATGGGTATCGGCACGGTCTATCAGGATCTCGCGTTGACACACAGTCAAACCGTTGCCTCGAACGTGTTCCTCGGAAACGAACCGGTTCGGGAGGGAATCGCCGGTCGACTCGGACTGGTCGACAAAGAGCGAATGAACAGAGAGGCCACGGAGGCACTTGAGAAAGTCAAGATTCCAGTTGACCCGAACTCACAGGTGAGAAACCTCTCGGGCGGCCAACAACAGGCAGTCGCAATCGCTCGCGCACTCCAGTTCAATCCGGATATCCTGATCATGGACGAGCCGACGAGTGCACTGTCAATCGAGGGTGTCAGAAACGTACTCAACGTTGTCAACACACTTCGAAAGGAGGGAATCTCGATCATCCTCATCAGTCACAACATCGAGGAAGTGCTCGGAATCGCCGACCGGATTTCGGTGCTTCATCAGGGTGAACTCATGGGCGTGCTCGATGCGAAAACGTCCGACCGTGAGGATATCGTCCTCAAGATGATGGGCGGCAAAGAGTCGGGTCAGGCGGCCCCGCTCGAGGATATTAGAGATGATGGGAGGTCCACAGCATGAGCGAAGAGACAAGTAAGCCGGGTAGTGGCGGTGGTGGCGGTGCATCTGCCACTGTTCGCGGCCCCTCGACGCTCATTGGCCGGCTCACCTCACGTCGCGAAGCCGGCGTGTTGTTCGGATTTATTGTCCTGTACGGCATCATTGCAGTGAGTCGACCGGATATCTTCTTTAGCTGGGGAGATATCTCTGGCGTTACGTTCCGGCTGTTCCGCACAGCGTCGATCTACATCATCATCGGCATCGGGATGAGCTTCCTCATCATCAGTGGCGAGTTCGACCTCTCTGTGGGGTCAATGTTCGCTGTCGGCGGGCTTTCGTTCGCCATGCTGATTCAGGACTTCCAGTTGACCGTCTTTGCGGCGATGGTCGTTGTCCTGCTGATCGCTGCCGGCGTTGGCGTGACTAACGGTGTGATCGTCACGAAGATTGGTGTTCCTTCGCTGATTGCGACGATCGGCATGCTCAGCGTCCTCAGGGGGGTTGCGCTCTCGATAACCGACGGCTCGTGGGGCGTCCCGCGAGATAATTCCGCTATCCACCTGCTCGGCGGCACGACAGAGGTCTTCGGTGTAAGTGTTGCCCATCAGGTAGTCTGGGCGCTCTTGCTGGTGATCGCATTCGGGTTCGTCCTTCATCAGACGCGCTTTGGCTACCACATCTACGCCGTGGGTGACGATCAGGATGCAGCCGAGAAGACGGGGATCAACGCCGACCGGGTGAAGATCTTGAACTTCGTCATCGTCGCCATGCTGGCAGCACTGGCCGGCATGATCAGCATCTCCTACTACGGGTCGATGTTCGCCTCGAGTGGGGCAACCTACGAACTGCTGATCATCGCTGCGGTGGTCATCGGCGGGACCAACCTCTTCGGCGGTGAAGGGACGCTCTCGGGGATGGTCCTCGGGGCACTCGTAATCGCCATCATCCCGCAAGTGCTCGTCCTGAACGGCATGAGCGTCGACATCCAGGAATTACTGACCGGCGTCATCATCATCGTCGCCGTCGTCCTGGACATCATCTTCCGCGGGCGCTAACGCCCTCGGGAACCCGATTTATTCACGCTGCAATTTATGGCTGCATTCAGACTCAGACAACCGACATACACCGGTGAGAATCGCTGTGGAGCTTGCACCGCCGTCAACGTCGCGATCAGTGTGCTCGTGGGCGGTGTGCTCGCAATGAGCTGGCCGATTGCAGGGATCGCGTTCGTCGCGCTCGCGCTCGTCATCATCTACTTGCGGGGCTATCTCATCCCCGGGACACCGACGCTCACACAACGGTACGTCCCACAACCCGTCTTGAATTGGTTCGGGAAACAGCCCGCAGTACCGGCCGAGGACGACTCAACTCTCGAGCCGAACCCGGACGGTAACGCGAGTGTCGAGTCCATCCTCGAGTCGTTTGTCGTCGAATGCGAAGACGTCGATGACCTCTGTCTCGAGGAGTCGTTCCGAGCCGACTGGCGCGAGGAGATGGCCCGTCTACGCCGAACTGACGGCGGGACAGCGCGCCTTGCGAGCGAACTCGGGGTCGAACCGGCACGTCTCGAGACCGAGACGACCGAGAACCGATTCGCTGTCGCGGTCGACGGGACGCAGGTCGCCCGCTGGAACTCGCAGCCGGCGTATCTAGCGGATATCGCCGCCATCGTCGTGCTCGGTGAGCGCGACGACGACTGGGCGACGCTCGAGGAAGCAGAACGGAGTCGCACGCTCGCGACACTTCGGTCGTTTCTCGAGCACTGTCCCGCCTGTGACCAGCCACTGGCTGCGGCCGACGAAAGCGAGCGATTTTGCTGTGGCGGTGAGCAGACGCTCACGCTCCAGTGTGAGGCATGTGAGGTTGCCGTTTTCCGGACGACACACGCCTGAGACGGAAACAGAATTACTCTGGAGTGTCGTCCGCGTCGGCGACGACCACGTCGTTTTCGACCAGTTCGTCGACTTCCTCGTCCGTGTAGCCGCGCTCGAGTAAGACCGTACGCGTATCCTGTCCAAGCGCCGGTGGCGAGTGACGCACGTCGCCCCCGCTTTCGGAGAGCTTCGCGGGAAAGCCGGTCGTCTTGAACGACTCGCCGTCGGGTCGCTCGATCTCGAGTATCATGTCGTTGTGCTGGACCTGTGGGTCCGATTCCACCTCAGTGAGGTCGCGTGCGACGCTCGCTTGCACGTCGGCATCGACGAGGTCGTCGACGATCTCCTCGGCGCGGTGGTCGGTCGTGTAGGTTTCGATCAGATCGTGGATCTCGTCTCGATGCTCGAACAGTTCCTGTTGGTCCTCATATGCCTCGAGTTCGGGCAGGTCGAACGTCTCAGCGATGCGCTCCATCGGCGACATGCCAATCGCGACGTGGCCGTCGCTGGCCTCGTAGATGCCATATGGCGGGTACAGGTAGGCATGTCCGTGCGTCTTTTCCCCGCGCGGGAGGCCTTCCTCGAGGTTCATCGCGAAGGTGAGTTCGTTACACTGGCGATCAACGGCGGCGTTGAGCAGGCTCGTTTCGACGCGCTGGCCCTCGCCGGTTCGTTCGCGGTGATAGAGTGCCTCGACGGTGTGCATCGCGGCTAGCGTGGCTGTGTGTTCGTCGACGACGACAGTGCCGGCTGGCGTCGGCGGATCATCGTTTCGGCCCGTATAGGAGGTGAGGCCAGTCATCGCTTGGTAGATGAGGTCCTGGCCGGGTCGGTTCGCGTACGGTCCCGATGAGCCATAACCGGAGATTTCGACGAAGATGATGTCTGGATTCACCTCAGTCACCTCGTCGTAACTCAGCGACAGGCGCTCCATCACGCCGGGACGGAAGTTGTGGATTAACACGTCCGCGTCCTCGATAATGTCTGTCGCGATCTGATGGCCCTCGTCGGTTTTCAGATCAATGGCCACGCTTCGCTTGTTCCGATTCATCGTTAGATAGCCCACACCGTTCCCCTCGAGCGTCTGACCGCGGTAACTCATCGTCCGCTGAACCTCACCCGCAGGATGCTCGAGTTTGATCACGTCTGCACCCATATCTCCGAGTTTCTGGGCTGCCCATCCGCCAGCCATTAGCTGTGTAAAATCAGCTACTGTGACATCTGCTAACGATTGCATACTGGTAGCTATTCGCGTGATGGTAGGTAAAGCATTGGGGTTAGTAGGTAATTGCCTCTGTGGAAATACGCTCATAGTGGCTGCTCACCCCCACTACCCGCTAGACTATCTCTCCGCCGTCACGATCTCGAGGTGATTCTGTCGGCCCAGTTCACCCGGGCGTTCAGTCATTCCAAATTATTATATGGGTAGTTACTGTCTAGCGTGATATGAGCGATCCGCCCAAAAATCCAGTTAAGTCGATTCAACGAGCTGTGGCTCTCCTTTCGGTGCTTAAAGAAACCGGTGGTGCGCGTATTGTCGATCTTGAGGAGCGTGTCGATCTCTCGAAGGCGACGATACATAGCTATCTGGCGACGCTCGAGGAGGCTGGCTTCGTCGAAAAAGATGGTGTCACGTATCGGCTCGGGTTGGCGCCGCTGACACTCGGTGGGTATGTCCGGGATCACGACCCGCTGTACATGGCTGGGCGTGACGGCGCTGATGAACTCGCTGAGCAAACGGGCGAACTGGTCGCGTTGATGACCGAGTGGAACGGCCGGTCGACGTACCTGTACCAGACATCGGGCGATCAAGCACTTGCGATGGACTCACACCTCGGCGTCCAGTTGCCGATGCACTGTACCGCTGCAGGGAAGGCGATTCTCGCAGAACTACCTCGTGATCAAATAGACGCGATTATCGAGAGACACGGACTTCCAGCCTGGACCGCGAACACGATTACTGACCGTGAGCATCTTCTCGCAGAACTCGAAGAGATTCAGTCCCGGGGTGTCGCTTTCGATGATGAAGAGCGAATTACCGGCTTGCGTGGTGTCGGTGTGCCGGTAACAACTGATGACTCGCTGCTCGGTGCAATTGCCCTCGCGGGCCCTGTCAACCGGCTACAAGGAACGCGATACTGGGAGGATTTACCGGAACAGTTGACAAAAATCGAACGAATGATCGAGGTGAAAGCGACGTATCCGCCGGCGTAGGCACACGTTTGGCTATACCGAACGGCTCCGTCTTTGGTCACTTCCTGTGCGACTCACACGCATTCTATTACAGCGGTACATATGTAATCATGCTCAGCAGTAGTGAGCACTGTGATCGGTTGTTCGGCCATTCCAAACGTCGTGACACGGGGGTGTCCTTTTTTTACCATGGGGCGCGAGTGAACGCGCATGTCTGCCCGTCAGACTGCGCCGCGAATTGATGATGCATACACCTATCACGGCATTGACGCCGTTCTCCTCGAGAACGCGCATCTCCGCGTCTTGGTCCTTCCCGGGAAGGGTGGGGATATTCTTGAATTCCGTGATAAACAGACTGATGTCGATGTCCTGTGGCACGCCGACCACGAGTGGATGCCACCTGATACTGGGACGGTTCCTGAACCGGAATCTGCGTCCTGGCTCGATCACTATCCCGGTGGCTGGCAACTCAATCTTCCGATCGCTGGCACTGTTACGGATGATAACGTTCCGTATGGGCTCCACGGCGAAAGCGCCCTCATCCCGTGGTCGTACACGACTTCGACTACCGATGATGCCGTGGTACTCGAGTTACAGACTGACCTGTTGCGATATCCATTCGCACTCGAGCGGACGCTGACGCTTTCAGCCACGGACCCAACACTCGAAATTACCGAGCGCGTGACCAACGAGGGGGGCGTTGATCTTGAGTACATCTGGCAACAACATATTGCGCTCGGGCAGCCATTGATTGGACCAGGTGCACGACTTGATGTCCCGACCAGTATGGGCCAGGTCGCGGAGTATCGGCCGGGCCACGAGAACGCGCGACTCGAGTCCGGAGCGACCTTCGAGTGGCCCGATGCACCGGGAACCGACGGCACGATGATCGACCTCCGCCAGTTCCCGCCACTCGATTCGACGATCCATGATGTGGCGTACGCGACCGACCTCGAGGCAGGCTGGTTTGCCGTCACGAATCCCGATCTCGACGTTGGCTTCTGTTTTACCTTCCCCACTGATCCGTTCGAGTGTCTCTGGTACTGGCAACCATTCGGTGGTCACGCCGAAGCGCCCTACTGGAACCGTAACTACAACGTTGGCCTCGAGCCGACAACCGCCTATCCGGCTGTCGACGTTCCCGCTGCCCAGCGAGACAACGGGACGATGAAAACGCTTGGCGCGGGAGAGACGCTCGAGGCATCGTTTGTTGCCCGCACCTACCATGATGTCGCGTCTGTGCGCGCTGTCGACGCGGACGGCACCATTCATGAAGACATGTGATACAATGGCATAGCTTGATTATGTTACTCAGCGTACACGGTCCACCAGGGTTCCTGGTGTGTTACCATGACATGGACTGTTGCTGGCATCAACTTCGCGCACTTTCACATGGGCGATAACTTACGACTCGTCGAAGACCATCCCGACGCCGAAATCGTCGCCATCTGCGATGAGGACCCAGATGAATCGACACTCGGACTCGAGGACACGGCCGGAGAGTTCGACATTCCCGACGACCGCGTCTATCGAGATCACGAGGCGTGTCTCGAGGAAACCGAGCCCGATATCGTCATCCTCTGTCCTGTCCCCTCCGAACACGCCGACTGGGTCGAAAAGGTCGCCCCCTACGGCGTGAACGTCGTTCTCGAGAAACCGTTCGCAACCTCGGTTGAAGACGCCGACCGCATCCTCGAGGCGATGGCCGAGGGTGGCGGCAAACTCGCAGTCAACTGGCCGCTGGCATGGTACGAATCCCACCGAACCGCAAAGCGCGTCCTCGATGAGGGGACCATCGGCGACGTTCGCGAGGTCCACTACTACGACGGCAACAAGGGCAGCGGCCGCTTCACGCAGGTGGAGTACACCGACTCGGGCGAACTGCACTTCGCGGGTGACGACCTCGAGGACACCGACGAAGCCGCCGCAACCTGGTGGCATCAGGCCGACCGCGGCGGCGGCTCGCTCAACGACTACCTCGGCTATGGCGTCACCCTCGGCACCTGGTTCCGCGACGGTGAACTCCCGCTCGAGGTGACGACCGAGACACACACGCCCGAGTGGTCGCCGGTCGACACTCACAGCATCACAATCGCGAGCTACGAACACGGTCTCTCGAAGTACGAGACACGCTGGGGGACGTTCACCGACCCCTGGGTTCACCAGCCCCAACCAAAGTGTGGATTCGTCCTCGTCGGTACCGAGGGAACAATTGTAAGTTACGACTACGAGGAGACCATCCGCGTGCAAGACGACGACCATCCTGAGGGCTACGACATCGAAGTTGACCCGCTCGAGGAGCCACTCGAGAACGTCATCCAGTATTTGATCGACCGCCTCGAGAACGACGAACAGGTTGCGTTTCCGCCGCTGAATCCCGAGCACTGTCGAGAGGCCCAGCGGGTCATTGACACCGCCCACCTGAGCGCCGAACGCGGCGAACGAGTGGAACTCGTGGGGGACCGATGAGCGACGACGACGAGACCTACGGCATCGCCGACATTGCCGATCTCGAGGAGATCTCCCCACCAGATCTGCCGTACAAACCGAAACATGTCGGCGACTCGCCGCCAATCGCGCTCATCGGCACGGGCGGCATCGCCGAACAGCACCTCACGGCGTACCGCGATGCGGGGTACGACGTGCGGATGCTGTGTAACCGAACACGGGAACGCGCCGAAAAGTACCGCGAGACGTTCTATCCCGACGCAGACGTCACCAGTGACTATCACGAGGTCCTCGAGCGCGACGATATTCCTGTCGTAGATGTGCTTCCGCATCCGGTCGACCGCGCGCCGATTCTCGAGGATGCACTCGAGGCGGGCAAGCACGTCCTCAGTCAGAAGCCGTTCGTCGTCGACCTCGAGTTCGGCGAGCGACTCGTCGAACTGGCCGACGAACGCGGCGTTGCACTCGCGGTGAACCAGAACGGCCGCTGGGCCCCCCACTGGAGTTACATCCGCCACGCAATCGCCGAGGGGTTGATCGGCGACCCACACGGCATTCACTGCAGCGTCGACTGGGATCACAACTGGATCGCCGAGACCGAGATCAACGCAATCGAACACGCCGTCCTCTACGATTTCGCGGTCCACTGGTTCGACATCGTCACCTGCTTCATGGGTGATGCCGAGCCAAAGCGAGTCTACGCATCGTACGAACCGTCGCCAACCCAGCAGGCCGACCCACCGCTGCTTGGACAGGCGGTCATCGAGTACGAGAACGCACAGGCGACGCTGTCGTTCGACGCCGACACGCCGGTTGGACCCAAAGACCGAACCACTGTCGTCGGCACAGACGGGACGATTAGAAGTGAGGGGCCGGACCTCGAGCAGCAATCGGTGACCCTGTATACAGCGGAGGGCTATGCAAGACCCGATCTCGAGGGGACCTGGTTCCCCGATGGCTTTCACGGTGCGATGGCCGAGTTGCTGTCCGCCATCGACGAGGGCCGCGAGCCGTCGAACAGCGCCCGCAACAACCTCCGAACGCTCGAACTCTGCTACGCGGCGGTCGCGAGCGCTGAGGACCACGAACCGGTGGTTCCGGGCTCGGTGCGCCAGCTGCGGGGTGAGTGACTCGCTACTGCGTCACTCCGGAAAGAGCGTCGCCCGGTCGAGTTTCCCCGTCCGCGTTCGTGGCGGGTCCTCGAGCACCTCGATCTCGTGGGGCGTCTTGTGTGGCCCGAGACTGTCTCTGACGTGCTGGCGCAGCGTCTCTTCGATTGGTGCCTGCCCACTCGCTTCAGCCGGCGTCTCCACCGCTTTCCCGAGCAAGACGTACGCGACGATCCGTTGACCCCGTTCGTCGTCTGAGACTCCACCAACGGCGGCGTTAGCAACCATCGGCGACCGACAGAGCGCGGCTTCGACCGCCGTTGGGCTGACCCGGTAACCCGAGGAGATGATGAGGTCGTCAGCCCGGCCCGCGAAGGTCACGTATCCGTTTTCGTCCATCCGCGCCAGATCGCCGGTAAGATACCAGTCGCCGGCATAGCACGCCTCGGTTGCCTCCTCGTCGCCGAGATAGCTTTCGAAGAGGACAGGATCGGATCGCTCGAGTGCGATCTGTCCGACCGAACCAGGCGCGACTGGCTCGAGGTCCTCGTCGAGAATCGCGCACTCGTGGCCCGGATAGATGCGCCCCATCGAGTCCGGTTTTGACTCATAGAGCGCCTGACAGTCCCCGATCAGCGCGTTGGCTTCCGTCTGGCCGTAGGCTTCGTTGACGACGATCTCGAGTTCGCGTTCGGCCCACTCCTTGACCGGTTCGGGCAGCTTCTCGCCACCACACATCACGACCTCGAGCGCCTCGAGATCCGCCGCACTTGGCTTTGTCTCCTCCCGGATCTGCCACATCGCTGTTGACGGCATGAACGACCGGCTCACGTCGAATTGCTCGATCAATGCGAGGGCGCCGACGGGGTTAAATCCACTGCGGCGCACGCTCGAGACGACGATCCCACCGCAGGCGAGCGTCGGGAAGACGGCGTCGAACAGTGCTCCCGCCCAGGCCCACTCGGCAGGCGTCCAGACGCGCTCTCGGTGCTCGTCGCCGAAGCAGTGAAACCAGCACTGATAGCCCGGGAGCGTCCCGATGAGGTACTGGTGGCGCTGCACGACTCCCTTAGGTGTTCCCGACGTTCCGGACGTGTAGACAATGATTGCCGGCTCGTCCGGTTTCGTCGCGACGATGTCGCTCGAGCGGTCACTCGAGACGTGGTCGGCGAACGCGCCGAGATGTCGTTCGGGTCCGTCGTACGTTTCGGCTGCGAGATCGACGACCAGTTTGACCGGCAAATCGGCGTCTTCGACGGTCGTCTCAAAGTGCTCGTAGACTGTTGCGTCGGCGAGCAATGCGCTTGCCTCGCTGTGTGCGAGACTGTGCTCGAGGGACTCCTGACCAAGCAGCACCGAGAGCGGCACCGCGAGACAGCCGATTCGATACGTTGCCAGATGGGCAACCAGCAGTTCGGGTGACTGGGGAAAACAGAGCGCGATCCGATCACCGGACTCGAGGCCAGCCTCGAGGAGATGTGCGCCGAGTGCGCTTGCGGTATCGTCCAGTTCGGCATAGGTAAATCGGTGCGCTCTACCGTGATCGTCCCGATGAATAAGGGCGGTCAGATCCCGCGTCTCGTCGGCTTTCTCTACAGTTTCGGCCAGATTATAGGTCTCGGGAAGGTCCCACTCGAAGGCCTCGTTCAGATATGCATCGGTGTCGAGTGACTCTTCGCTCGGGAACGAATACCCCACAGGCATGCAAGCAGCGTACGCTGCGGCGTGGTATGTAGCTTGCGACCAGTCACGCTCTCGAGTCGCCGGTCGCCGATGGCTCTATGTACTATACTGACAATGCACATGTATGGAGCCAGACCACCTGCTACTCGAGCGAGCGCCACCCATCCAGCGAATCACCCTGAACCGCCCTGACCGATTGAACGCACTCGCAACCCAGACCTGGGCCGAACTCCGTGATGCGTTGCGCGACGCCGACGAGGACGACGAGGTACGGGTGATCATCCTTGGCGGCGAAGGCCGGGCGTTTTGCTCGGGCGACGACATCGCGGACTTCGAGTTCGAGACGACTGCGGACGCTCGCGCCTACGCCAGACACATCATGTCCTGTGGGCTGACCATCGAACGGATCGAGACGCCGGTGATCTCGAGCGTTCATGGGCTGGCCCACGGCGGCGGCTGCGAAATCGCCGCCCTCGCCGACGTCACGATTGCGAGCGAGGAGGCGACGTTCCGACTTCCCGAAGCACTCGTCGGTGCCGTCCCTGGCATCGGCCTCGTCCGGTTCCCCGAACTCATCGGACTCAAGCAAACCCGTGAACTCATGCTCACGGGCCGCGAATTCGACGCGACAGAGGCCCACGACCTCGGCCTCGTCAACGAGGTCGCCCCTGCCGACGAACTCGAGGACGTCGTCACCGAGCGCGCCGAAGACGTCGCCCGAACGGCACCTGTTTCCGCCCAACTCATCAAGCGCATCCTCAACTCGAGACTCGAGGACGAAGCCGAAGCCGTCAACGCCCTCACGCTGATCTTCACGATGGACGACGCGGTTGAGGGGATGGAGGCCTTCTTCGACGGACGAGAGCCGGAGTGGTCCGGCAACTGACGGACTGCTGTACTGTTACGGTCGGGTCCAGGCGACTCTCCCATCGCGATCGACGGTCTCGAGGTCACCGCGGTCAACCAGGTCACCGTAGTGGGCAGTGAGTGGAAACGCCAGATCGTGGTCGAGACCAAAACTCCCGCGTCGGTCGACGACAGCGTCGATTGCCTCCTCGAGCGTGACGGGGCCGTGCTCGTTGACGATCTCGATGGCGAGCGCCTCGATTTCGGCGACAAAGTCCAGCGATTCGGCGACGAACTCATCAATGTCGTCGCCGGCAAGTACGTCGTAGTGGGTAAAGGAGAGTTGGTCGGGCTCGAGCGAGGCGACGAGTTGGATTGTGTTCTCGTATTCGGGATACAGGTAGTACGGCGGCGGCTGGAGGTACTCACCTTCAGCGTCGTACAGCCCGCGCCCAAAGAAGGCGTCGCCACCGATCACCAGCCCGTACTCGTCGTCGTACAGCGCAAGGTGGCCCTTCGTATGTCCCGGGGTATGCAGCACCCGGAGCTGTCGGTCCTGTACGCGGATCGACTCGCCACCGCGCAGATGAAGATCGATCGGTTCGTCCGGCCCCATCATCCCGGTAAGCCAGTCGTAGACTTCCTGCTCGTAGGTCAGGCCGTGCTCATCCGCGAACTGACGGTAGCGGTCCTCGAGAATTCGGTCGACGCTCTCCATTAGCGGGGCGTCGGCGACGTGTCCGGCGATCGTCACGCCCGGGCTGTGTTCGCGGAGTTCGTGGTTCCCGCCGAAGTGGTCGGCATCGGAGTGGGTGACGACAGCGAGAGAGACGTCTGCGAGCGACCAGCCCAGATCGACGAGAAACGGCTCGTAGACGGTCGTCGGTGCGTCCACGTAGCCCGGATCGACAAGAATCGGTCCCGTTGCCCCCTCGAGGACGTGATAGCCGTGGATTTTCCCGTCAGTGATCGTTTCGACCCGGTGGATGCCGGGCGTGAGCTCTGTCGCCTCGATAGTGGTAGTGTCAGTATCGGCGTCTGGTGGCATGGAAACCTCCTCGTCGCGGCTTCAACACGAATCGTGATAAATGTGTGTCCACATACCACGGTCACTCGACGACGGTATCGATCTCTGTCACAGCTTTCAGGGGTGACAACGGACGCATCCTATAGTAGCCACTGCAAGTCAGTGCACTCCTGATCGCCAGATGGGTCGGCGATCAGTGTGTAAATAGTTGCAGTTGTTACTATAGTTTCGCGACGAACAGTTAAGTTCCACTATAACGAAGACTCACGGAGATGTCGATTATTAATAGCACACAACACGACGGCCGGACGGTGATCATCACCGGTGGCTCGAGTGGCATTGGCCGGGGAATCGCGCTGGCGTTCGCCGAGGCGGGCTCGAACGTCGTCATCGCCGACGTAACACGCGAACCGCGACAGGGCGAGCGTTACGAAACCGACGTAACAAGGCCCACCGACGAAGTTGCACGCGAGGAGTTCGACGTCGACGCGACGTATCTCGAGACGGACGTCAGCGATCCCGATGCAGTTGAGGCGATGATCGACATGACGCTCGAGGAGTACGGCCGGATCGATGTGGTGGTGAACAACGCCGGCATATTCATCGAGGGCGACTCGCAGGACCTGACTGTCGAGGAGTGGGACACCGTGACTGGCGTTAACCTCGATGGGTCGTTCTTTTGTGCGAAGTACGCTATTCCCCACCTCAAAGAGCACAACGGCGTGATTCTCAACGTTGGCTCGGTCAACTCCCAGGAAGGCGGCGGCGGGCCACCCTATGCCAGTTCGAAAGCGGGAATCGTCAATCTCACACGTGATCTCGCGGTCGAACTCGGTGACGACGAGGTGAACGTTAACGCGATCTGTCCCGGCTTCATCGAAACGGCGATTCAGGACTACCAGACTGACGAAAGCCTCGAGCAACAACTCGGACACACGCTCTTGCCTCGAGCGGGCACGCCCGAAGACGTCGGTACACTGGCTGTCTTTTTAGCGAGCGACGAGGCTTCGTTTATCCACGGCGAGGAGATCTACATCGACGGCGGCTGGACCGCTCATAGCCTTTAAATACCATGACTGACACTCCAATCGACACAGACGAAGTACTGACCGCTCTCACCGCGCGCATCGGGACGACCCTCGAGCAGACTGGCTCGGAATTTCCGTACGTCGCTGATCCAGCGACCGAACTGTGGGAGACGACCTCCGACGGAAACTGGTGTGGCGGCCACTGGGTGCATGCCCTCTGGCTGGCATACGACCACACTGGTGAGGAACGATTCGCCGACGCGGCCCGCGAACACACTGATATCGTCGTCGACTCGATGGTTCGCCCGTCCATGTTCTGCGGGATGAACTTTCACTATGCCGGGTTCAGAGCCTACGATATCACAGGCGAGGACCGCTATCGGGACCTGGGTATCGAGGGAGCTGACGAGATGGTCTCGTACTACCACCATGGGGCGAGACAGATCGCCCTCGGTACCCTCGAGATCGATGGCCCCTCGAGCGAGTTCCGTGGCCCTGAATCCGACGAGGGACCGTCTGGGGATTCACTTGGTGCTGTGGACGCGATCTACACCTCGCTGCCCGTTCTCTGGCGTGCCTACCGGGAGACGGGCGACCCGATCTATCGCGACACCGCAATCTCCCACGCCGACCGCCACCTCGACTGGTACATCCGTGAAGACGGCAGCACCTGGCATCACGCAGAGTTCGACCTCGAGACTGGCGAACTCCGCCGGCAGTACAACGAACTCGCCTACTCTGATGAGACCTGTTGGGCGCGTGGGCAAGGCTGGTGTATCGCCGGCTTAGCTCGGGCCTACGAGGAAACCGGTGCTGAGCGTTATCTCGACGCCCTCGAGCACACGACAGCGTACTATCGCGATCATGTCCCCGATGATCTGGTGCCATTCTGGGATTTCGAGCATCCCGATCGGCCAAACATTCCCCGCGACACCAGCTGTGCGGTACTTACCGCCTACGGGCTCACGAGGCTTTCAGAGACGCCAGAAACTGCGGATCTCAGGTCGTTCGGTGAGGACGTTCTCGAGTCGCTCTCTCAAAACTATCTGACACCGGTCGACGCCGATGATGAGCGCCATCCCGGGATTGTACTCGAGGGCTGTTTCAACGGCCCGTCGGGATATGCAGACCGGCACGAACTCGTCTGGTCGTTGTACTATATGACTTCTATGACTCATGCAGTGAGGTGATATTCGAGTCGGTCACTGCACAACCTGTTGCGACGACTGGGTAGCTGAACGGAACTTTCACCTCGCGGGCTAATCTTATGACCCCATCCAATTTCATCTCGGTCGTTTTCAATATATGATATCATATGTCAATTGGTAGTAGGTGCCTATTTTGGAATCAAAATACGATACAAAAATGCTGAACCTCTACAATTGCAGGTTACTCGCGTAACTACTTTGAGCTATCAAAACCAGTCATATCGACCATCATGATTGATGCGTGGGGTAACAATCCCACTGAATCGAAAAAGATACTCCCTCGGGACGTTCTCCTTTCAATAGATTTCTCTGGTGAGTGACAATCGATTGCTACTGTTTCAACGACAAAGTAAGATGATTCGACAACTCTAATTCACTACAAGTTTAATGGTTTCCATCAATATCCTCCCTGCCAGTTGGTTCACTACACACTCAGTTGCGTCTTCTGGACTCCTATTCTGAAAACAGGTTCAGGAGTTTGGAACAACACCTATGTGTGAGCATATCACATGTATTGGTATGACTAAGCAAGCAGTAAATCCCGTCCACTCGCTCGAGACCGGTTTTGCGATAGTCCAGGCACTGCAATCACTTGACGGTGCAGGCGTCACCGAGCTTGCCGCCAATTTGGAATTACCGAAAAGCACCGTTCACAACTATCTTAGTACGCTTGAACAAGAAGAGTACGTCGTCAACACTGACGGAACATATCGACTGGGAACGCGATTTCTTGAACATGGTGCGTACGCACGTTCTCAGTTACAAATCTATGACATCGCTCGAGAAGAAGTCGATAAACTCGCCGCCGAAACTGGGGAGTTGGCAAATCTTACTGTTGAGGAGCATGGGTATGGCGTGTATCTGCATCAATCTCGCGGGGATCAGGCCGTGAACGTCGATTCGTACGTCGGTACTCGTGTGCCCCTTTACTGTACTGCACTTGGAAAAGCGATGCTTGCTCACTTCCCGACTGATCGTGTTGATGAACTCATCGACCGTCATGGGCTACCAAAAAACACAGACAAGACACTTACCTCTCGAGAGGAACTGGAAGCGGAATTTGAGGCCATACGCGAGCGCGGATTTGCGTTTGACGACGAAGAGCGACTGCCTGGCCTGCGCTGTGTTGGCGCTCCAATTCTTTCAAACAATAACCGAGTACTCGGTGCAGTCAGTGTTGCTGGGCCAACGAATCGACTCCGTGACAACAAGTTCCGCCAATCCGTTCCTGAGCGCGTCCTCGAGACTGTGAACGTAATTGAGCTTAATGTGACATACGCGTAGCCGTTCCATATCCCTGAACACCGGTTCGAGATTGTGACTCTGTTTGAGCACGTCCCGTTACAACCGTATTGTTGTAATTATCCTCGGTCAAACTGGGTAATATGCTCACCTGGATTAGTATGTGAACATTGGGGCTGGTCCATACTGACGGGCTTGTCCCTCTCACGTTGCGGTCTGGCAGATTCGAGAGTACGTGTCAGAGATGTTGTGTTTCACTTCCAGGTATACCAAATTCGCTGCAACAGTGTGTCATCCACCATCGAATGGACGCGTTGGATTTTTGAAATACAGAAATAAGATAGCGTTATGCGAGCGGTTCGTCAGTAGTATACTCTTCACATTGGGTGTCTTTGTGAGGCAACAACCGGTTCGAGCCGTCCGTTCCACTATACTGAACAGGTGGCACTCTGGTAGTGGCTAGTTCATTCTCAGGTAGTTTTATACCGGCCCGCAGGCCTTCGTTAGCCATGGCGCCTACGATTACAAAAATTGTAAGCCGTGAGTTTCAGTATCCTCTAGAGGATCTCGGCACAGATGAGCACGGGTTCAATCTGGTCTATCAACCGGGCGAGACGACCCACCGGAAACTGTTCGGCCTCAAAATCCACACTGATACGGAGGTTACAGGAGAGTACGTCGGCGGCAACTCCCCTGCTGCAGCACAGATCAACATGTTCGCTGAGTATTTGGTGGGGAAAAATCCGCTCGAGCGAGAAAAACACTGGAGCGAAATCAAGCGTGCACTTCGGAAGTACGATCGGATGGGTATCGGTCCAATCGACATCGCGTTGTGGGATTTCGCTGGAAAGTACTACGATGCACCCATTCACGAGTTGTTAGGCACGTATCGGAGTAAGATTCCTGCGTATGCCTCAACGTATCACGGCGATGAAAACGGTGGTCTCGATTCGCCGGAAGCATTTGCAGACTTTGCTGACGAGTGTCAAAACATGGGGTATACGGGATACAAAATCCACGGGTGGGGAGGTGGCGATGCGAGTCGACAGATTGACCGCGAAATAGACGCAATCCACGCTGTCGGCGACCGCGTTGGCGACGACATGGATCTCATGTATGATCCGGCCTGTGAGTACGAGACGTTCGCCGATGCGCTCACAGTCGGCCGTGCGCTCGACGAACAGGGCTTCATGTGGTACGAGGACCCCTACCGCGACGGCGGCATCTCACAGCACGGTCACAACAAGCTCGGTGAGCATCTCGAGACGCCAATTCTACAGACTGAGCACGTGCGTGGCCTCGAGCCACATACTGATTTCATTGCCAGCGGTGCGACGGATTTCGTTCGCGCTGACCCTGAGTACGATGCGGGCATCACGGGTGCGATGAAAATCGTGCGTGTCGCCGAGGGATTCGGGCTCGATGTCGAGTTCCACGCCCCCGGCCCCGCTCAGCGCCAGTGTATCGCTGCAACGCGTAATACCAATTATTATGAGCTCGCACTGGTCCACCCCGACTGTCAGAACACACAACCACCCGTGTACAACGGGACATACTCAGATATGCTCGACACGATCGATGAGGACGGGTACGTCTCAATCCCAGATGGACCGGGGCTCGGAGTTGAGTACGATTGGGAGTACATCGAAGAGAATACAACGGGCTCCGTCCACACATACGAGTAACCACCATGACATACTCCGCAGGCATTATTGGGACGGGGGGCATCGCTGGTATGGGAATTCTTGGAATGCACGACCCCGATGACATTGGACAGCGCAAGATCAAAGCCAGTCACGCAGGCGGCTTTGATGCCGCGTCCGGCATTGAATTAGTTGCCATCGCCGATGTCAACGAAGACAAACTCGAGCAGTTTGGTGACGCCTGGGACATCCCAGAGAACCAGCGCTACGTCGGCCACGAGGCGATGCTCGAGGCCGAATCCCTCGATGTCGTCTCGGTCTGTACGCCATCGTACCTGCACCATCGCCACGTCATCGACGCTGCCCAGTCGGCGGCTGATCCGTCACTGATCTGGTGTGAAAAACCGATTGCATCTGAGGTCAGCGCCGCCCAAGAGATGGTTGACGTGTGTGCGGCGACCGACACCGAGTTGCTGGTGAATCACTCGTTCCGTTTTACTGACAAACTCCAGCGATTACACAAACTGATCCACGAAGAGGAGTTGCTCGGAGAGGTCAGATCCGTCAGCAGCCAGTTCCGCATGGAACTCTTGCGAAACTCGACGCATTTACTCGATACACTCGTGTATCTGCTCGATGCCCGTGCAAAAACTGTTGCCGGTCATATAACCGGTGAAAACGAGGCTGTCGATTCTCTCGAGGCCGACCAAGACGTTGATGATGCTGGTGGTGGCGGGTTCGTCGTCATGGATGACGACACGTTCGTTACCGTCGATTGTACGATTCCACGCGCAGAGTCTTCGATGACGTTGCAGTTTATCGGCAGCGAGGGGAAACTCTATATGAATAACGACGACGGGGAATGGCGGTACTGGGCCTTAGAGGATGGCGAGCACGTCGAACAGCCGCTCCCGGGGATCGAAGGGGCATGGACCTGGGAGGATGACTATCAGCGCGCGTTTGCAAATGCCGCTTCCCATATTGTCGATGTTCTTGCTGGCGACGCCGAAAATGGCTCTCCTGGAAGTGAGGCTGCTCGATCCCTTGAGATCATCATCGCCTTCTATCTCTCCCATCATACCGGCGGTCAGATCGATATCCCGCTTGCTCGACCACTTCGTGATGTCTGTGTTACCTCGTGGTGACCAGTCTCACTCGTCATTTTCAACTAGTGTTCCAACAACCCCGTCAGCAACGAGCTCCTTGTACGCTGTCTCGTCATACCCGAGTTCCGTGAGTAGTTCACGGGTGTGTTCTCCTGCAGCTGGTGGATTCGTCCGAACCGTTGCGGGCGTTTTCGAGTAGTCGACTGGTGAGCCAGTCGTCGTGAACGTCCCTCCATCAGGGTGCTCGAGTTCGATCAGCATCTCGTTGTGTTTGACCTGTGGATCCTCGGCGACATCGTGAAAGTCGTTGACTGGTGCAACCCACACATCGACGGCGAGTAACGCCTCGACGAGATCGTCGGTCGCTCGAGTCCGGGTTTCGGCCTCAAGCAGTCGCTTGATCTCATCGCGGCGCTCGTAGGCATCCGCAGCTGCGTACTCGGCAAGTTCCTCGAGATCGAGCGCGTCGGACACCGTCTCTAGCGGAGCCATTGCGATAGCCACGTAGCCGTCAGCTGTCTCGTAGATGCCGTAGGGTGCGTCGAGCCAGGCCTGTGCGATGCCTTCTTCGCTTCGTTCGAACTCGCGCTCGAGGTTGAGCACCGCAGTCAGTTCCTGACACTGCAGGTCGAGCGCGGCGTTGAAGAGGTTGACATCGACGCGCTGACCCTCATCGGTCCGTTCGCGATGAAAGAGCGCCATCGTTGTGTGTAGCGCGATCAACGACGCGGCGTGCTCGTCAACGACGGCCGTTCCGACGGGTGTAGGAGGGTCGTCTCGTCGCCCGGTGTATCTCGCCAGACCGCTCATCGCTTGCAAGAGTAGATCCTGTCCGGGCCGGTCGACGTAGGGGCCGTCGGGACCGAACCCCGACGCTGAGACATAAATGATGTCTGGATTCTGTTCACTGACCGTCTCGTAATCGAGGCCGAACCGTTCCATCACACCCGGTCTGAAGTTCTCAACGACGACGTCCGCGTCCGCAACGAACTCACGAGCAAGTTTCTGTCCGCGTTCGCGTTTTAGATCGAGTTCGATGCTTCGCTTGTTCCGATTCATCGCGAGGAAAAACGGACTCGTCCCCTCGAGTGTTTCGCCGCCAGCCTCGAGAAAGCGTTCCCACTCGCCGCCAGGTCGTTCGATCTTGACGACATCCGCACCCATATCGGCGAGTTTCTGGGTCGCCCACGGTCCCTGCATCATCTGCGTGAAATCGGCTATTCGAATACCGTCGAGTGGCAGTGTCATGTGACGACCTGTCTTCGTGAGCACGTATAGCTTCCGTCGACTGCCCCGCAATCTTCTTGTCTTCGCCCGTGAACTGTGAGCCATGCCAACGCTTCGCTTTGTCGGGAGACCCTTCGAGGGCTTCGAACGTGCACTCGAGCGACAGATGGACTCGTTCATCGAGCAGGCAGACCAGGATGTTGAGTTCGTCCGCGACCATCGGCCGTTGCCCGAAATTCACGAGGAACTTGTCGAGACGGGGGCGATTGCTGACGGGACGTACGACCTCTGTCTGTGTCTGAGCGACTGGTTGCCCGCGCTCGCTGATGCGGGCCACTTGCACCCACTCGATGAGTACATCACTGACACGCCGCCGGTCGACTGGCCCGAGGGCTGGGCTGATAGCATGCGCGGCCTCGTCACCTACGAGGGGCACGTCTACGGTGTCCCCTACCACGACGGGCCGGAGTTGTTTCACTACCGTGAGGACCTTTTCGAGAGCGTCGCCGAACAGCGCGCGTTCAGGCGTGAGTACGGCCGGCCACTGTCGGTCCCCCGAACGTGGACCGAATTTCTCGAGGTCGCCGACTTCTTCACGCGACCTGACGAGGATCTCTGGGGAACCGTTGTCGCTGCGTTGCCGGACGGCCACAACGATGTCTACGATTTCCTTATCCAGCTCTGGAGCCGTGGCGGGCAGGTGCTCGACGCAGACGGCCAACCCGCCTTCGACGACGCGGCCGGCCACGAGGCACTTACGTTCTATCACGACCTGATTCACGAACACGAGGTTGCCCCACCCGAATCCGTCGAACTCGAGAGCGTTGAGGCTGGTCAGTGGTACGCTGACGGGAAGGCAGCGATGATGTGGAACTGGGCAGGCTTCGGTGCGATGGCCGAGTCACCCGATTCGGCGGTGTTCGGACACACAAACTACGGCTTGATTCCGCGGGCAGACACGGAGGCTGGTCTCCACACTTCGCTCACCGTGCTGTATGGCCTGACAATTCCAGCCGGGAGCGACTATCCTGATCTGGCCTACGACTTCATCCGGCACGCGACGACTTCCGAGGGAGACCGAATCACGACTCTCGAGGGAGCCTCTGGAACTCGGTTCTCGACGTGGCGCGATCCGGAGGTCCTGCGAGCAAATTCGTTTTACTCCGTGCTCGAGGAGATCAACACCAGCGCCGTCAACACACTGCCACAGATTCCACAGTACGTCGAACTCAACGACATCCTAGATGAGATGGTCGCAGAAGCCGTTGTGGACCGATCCGAAACACCTGACAAAGCCCTCGAGCGAGCCGCTGACCGGGCTCGTGCACTTCTCGAGTAAACCCGAAAACCGTTCCGTTGTGCCTGCCGATCACTTGCGTTCGACGAGGGTGATGTGCTCGCATGCGAGCAGCGTCTCTCCGTCCTCATCCTCGACGGTGTACGTGTAGACGACTCGGCCGAGATCGTCGGAGTGCGGTTCGGTTTCGATAACCTCTCGATGGGCTGAGATCGTCGTATCGATGCCGACGGGGGCGATGAACCGCAGTGAGTCATAGCCGTAGGAGAACGACTTTGGGTTCATATCGGCGACCATCGCCTCAGCGATGGAAAAGACGAGGTTGCCGTGGGCGATCCGTCCACCGAACTCGGAGTCGGCACCGACGGTCTTGCTCATATGAAGCGGGTGGAAGTCGCCGCTGATACCGGCGAAGTTGACGACGTCCGCTTCAGTGATCGTCCGACCGTTTTCGACTGTGAACTGTTCTCCGTCCGTGATCTCCTCGAAGTATCTGTCAGTGTCTTTCGCTGGTGCGTCCATACGGTTCTCACAGTTGTATGTGATCGATTCACACATAAGGGTGTGGGTCAGTGGACACAACGTATTATTCAGTCGGGAGTCAATAGTGTGGTATGGTCGACCCTACCATCGAGTACACTGAACGCTACAGCGGCCTCGAGACCCTCGAGATCGGCATCGTCGGCTGTGGCGAGATCGTCGAGAACGCCCACCTTCCGGCGTACGACGCTGCCGGCTTCGCTGTTGCTGGCGTCACGGACACGAACGCCGAGCGAGCAGACACGATTGCGGATCAATTCGGCGTCACCGCGTACCCGGACCTCGAGACAATGGTCGAAGACGTGGCTGTCGTAGACGTGGCGGTTCCGCCGCGTTTCCAGCCGGCTATCGTCGATACCGCCGTTGATGCTGGCTGTCACCTGCTCTGTCAGAAGCCGCTTGCCGTCGAGTTCGAGGCGGCCGAGGAAATCTGTGAGCGCATCGCGGAGGCGGGCGTGACGGCGGCTGTGAACCAACAGATGCGCTGGGAGAAGTCCATCCGGGCTGTCTCCGAGTTGCTCGAGGAGGGCGCGCTCGGGACGCCCCTCCGGGCAACCATCGAAGTCAACATCGAAACCGACTGGTCGAACTGGGGATGGATGCTCGAGTCGCCCCGGCTCGAGGTGCTGTTTCACAGTATCCACTACCTCGACACGATGCGGTATCTCTTCGGTGAGCCAGTCGGCGTCACCTCATCGATGGCCCGAGTTCCCGACCAGGCGGCCGAGGGTGAGACGCGAACACACCACCTCCTCGAGTACCCAGGCGAGCTACGGGCGACGATCGATGTCAACCACAACAACTGGGCGGACCCCTATGCCCGGTTCCGTTTCGAGGGAACAGAGGGGCTCGTCCGCGGGACAATCGGCCTCTTTGATCACTACCCCGACAGCGGCCCGGATACTTTCGAGTTCCTCGCTGCGAGCGAAACCGAGGCCGAGCGCTACGAACTTCCCGACGCTTGGTTCCCCGATGCGTTCATCGGGACGATGGGATCGTTGCTCGAGTCGATCGAGGCCAGCGAGACACCGCCGACGCACGTCGAGGATAACCTCGAGACGCTTCGGCTGGCGAACGCGACGTACAAGTCCTGGAACGAGCGACGCACCGTCGACCCGGCGACAGTCACGACGGATCACGAACCCGAGTGGTGAGTACTGTCATGGCACTCAACGCACGCGAGCACCGGGCGCATCTCCTCGCAACGCTCAGGCTCCAGTACCCTGATATTCGCTCCGACCGCGGCGTTCACCTCCTCGATCCAGCGACCGGCGATCCGTTCGCCGACGATCAGCACCATCTGGTCGCAACCTGCCGAGTGACGATGGGATTCGCACTCGGCGCGCTCGTCGACGGCCCGCAGTGGTGCTCCGAGACGGCGGCCCACGCCCTCGAGGCCCTCGAGACGGCACATCGAGGGAACGAAACCGACGGCTACCAGTTGCTCGTTGACGGGAACGGCGATCCGATTGACCGCACCCGATCGGCGTACGCCCACGCGTTCGTCCTCGGCGCATATGCTCGAGCGACGGCCGCAAACGTCGCTGGAGCACGCTCTGGCCTCGAGGACTCCGTGACGGTACTGGATGAGCGATTCGTCGAAGCAAACGGACTCTTTCGAAGCGATTGCGATCCTGACTGGTCAGAGCGTGAACCGTATCGGGGCATGAACGCGAACATGCACGCCTGTGAAGGCTACCTGGCGGCATACGAGGCAACCGACGACGAGCGCTTCCTCGAGCGAGCGGAGACGATCGCCCATCGGATCACAATTGACCTCGCTGCCGAGACGGATGGGCTTCTCTGGGAACACTACACCGATGAGTGGACGCACGATTTCGCGTACAACGAGGATCGCCCGGCCGACCGATTCCGTCCGCCAGGATACCTGCCGGGTCACCACGCTGAGTGGGCGAAGTTCCTCGGCTTGTTGGATCGGTACGGGGCGTCCCCGCCGTCTGGCACCGACTGGTATCGCCGCGCCACCGAGCTGTTCGAGGCCGCGGTCGATCTTGGTTGGACCGGCGACGGCTTCGTGTACACCGCCGACGCCGATGGCGAGGTACTCGTTCCTGACCGGTACGGCTGGGCGCTCGCCGAGGCGATTGGCGCATCGGCCGTCCTCGCCGAACGGGCTGTGGCTCACGACGACCCGGAAGCCGAGACGTTCCGTGACTGGCACGAACAGTTCCTCGAGTGCGTTCCCCGATTCCGAGGGCCAGCGGGACTCTGGTACGAGCGACGCACCGCGCCGGCAGACGGCGACGAGCCGATTGCGCCGGACCCGCCAGCGGTCGAACCTGACTACCACCCGGCGACCGCGTGGTACGAGAGTTTCCGGTCAGCAGCACTCGTCGAACAGCAGCGTTGACAGTGTCATTGGCTCTCGAGTCCACCGTGACCGGTGGTCCACTCACCGTTGCTGGTCAACATCGGCGAAACGCCCTTCGTCCTCGAGCGGAAAGTAGTGAATCATGACAGACGACCTCGAACGAGCGGTGTATCTCCAGCGCATCGACCCTGATCGGAAAGACGAGTACGTCGCTGCTCACGATGACGTTCCTGACGGCGTTACCGACGCGATGGAGCGGGCGGGAGTCGAGCGCTTCGACCTCTACGTTCGCGATGATATCGCAGTATGCATCCTCGAGGCCGAGGATATCTCTGCCTACGACGACGTGATGGCAGACGATTCTACTGTTCAAGAGTGGGAACGCCACGTCGCCCAGTTCAAAACAGCGGGCGTCGATGTCGACGCTGCCGAGGACGACCAGATTCCGTACATGGACCAACTCTGGTCATTCGAGACCTAACATCCTGGCCAACGGTCACTAGCCGTGAATACGTTCGAACGTTCGATGGGTGAGAAACGCCAGATCGCGACGCGAGAGCGTTTCAACGGTTTCGATCCACGAGAGACAGGATTCGTAATCGGCCCAGCTGTCCATCCACGGGTAATCCGAGCCAAGCATCAACCGCTCGGGACCGAACCACTCGAGGAGGTTCTCGACGTAGCCGTGCACTGACTCATAGGGCCATGGTTCGGCAGCCGAACGTGGAATTGAACTCACTTTGACAGCGACGTTTTCGTGCTCTGCGAGGGCTTCAAACGTCGTCCACGGCGACTCGTTCGGAGCAGTCGTCTCGTCGGGCCAGGCCATGTGATCGACGACGATTGACGTCTCGGGATATCGTTCGGCCAGCGCCGCAACCTGGTCGAGTTGTTGTGCCTTCGGGAAGACGAACACGCTTGTTTCCAGGTCGCCTGCGGCCCGCCAGACTGCTTCGAGTCGCTCATCGGAGATCCAGTCGCCGTGTCGGTCGATCGTTGATGGGTGTTCCTCGTACTCGAGGGCGGCGTGCATTCGGACGCCAAGCATTCTCTCATGTCCAGTAACGCGCTCTACGTGATCGACTGCCTCAGCCAGATCATCAGGGAAGAAGTCTAGCAGGCCGACACCGTACAGGCGATCACTGTGGGCTTCGATGCTTCGCATCGTGTACTCGTTTGCTCGGGGTCCTCGGCCGTAGAGCGGAGTTGTTACGATAACTCCCTCTGTGACTCCAGCGCGATCCATATCGGCAATCAACTCGTCGTGTGTGTACGGTCCATCCCACTCTGGTGGTAACACCTCGGCGTTCCACGGTAGTTCTGGTCGATTGTGGCCCCATGTGTGGGTGTGTGTATCGATCCACTTCATATCTGTTCTCGAGTTCGTCACTCTGTGAGATAAATGTCCTGTCCACCGTGAACAGAACATCCAGGATACCATATCCCATCTGTGTTGGTTATCTAACGTTGATCCTCAATTGAAAATGGTTATAGACTGAGAAAAGTATTAAGTGGTGGTTCGAGAAATGAGACAGTGTATGCCACACTTTAACAGGAGAGAGTATGTCACAGCTGTGACTGCACTCGGTGCGATAGGGATTGCTGGCTGTCTCGGTGACGATGACGATGGTAACGGCAACGGTAACGGCAATGGAAACGGCAACGGAAATGGAAACGGAGACGACGCTGGCGGAGATGGCCCCAGGATTGGCGTTTCACAGCACTTGTCGGGTGGTGCATGGGTTGCTGCGTTCTTCGAAGCCGGGCAGTGGTACGCTGACGAACAGGGCATCGATGTTGATATCCGAACACACGATGACGATACCGCTGAACAGATACAACATATCCAGCAGTTCATTGCCGAGGATTTCGATGGAATCGTTGCTGCACCGTTTGATGAGGCTGTCGACAGTGCCATCGAAGATGCAGAAGAGGCTGGAATTCCCGTCTTCTGTGCAAATGACCCGGGGACGACGGAGGCAATCAAAACATATACTGGATTCGACAATCACCTGGCCGGTGAAGAGTGCGCAGAGTTGATGTTAGAAGCCTTTGAAGAGCAAGATGGCGGGGATGACGAGTATGAAGTCCTGCATGTCCGCGGCCCGTTCACGCAGGCTGGAAATGCTCGAACAGATGGCTTTATGGAACGGATGGACGAGGAAGACAATGTTGAGGTCGTTGCGGAACTCGAGTCCGAGTGGACCGAAGAGAGTGGGCAATCTGTAGCACTTGATTGGTTGAGTGCCAATGACCCACCAGATGGGATCTACTCCTCGAATATGTCCTCGGGATACGGTACCTACCGAGCACTCGAGCAACTTGATTTAGCCGTTCCATTTGGCGAGGATGACCACATCGTGCTAACGCAACCGGACGGTGGGCCACAGATTCATCCGCTCATTGAGGATGGCTACATTTACGCTGCAGTTGACCAACCAAACTACTTCTACGTTCCATTGGCGATGCGCCAATGTCTGAACTACATTGACGAAGGTGAAGAATCCCTTCCTGAGCCTGGTGATGAGGTCACTGAAGAGGACCTCGAGATTGAACCAGCCCATATCGATGAAATTGACCAAGAGCTTTGGTCTGAGCCGATTTGGGCACCCGCTTCAGTCGAAGAGCGTGACGGCCATCCACACGTGCTCACACAGGCAATTACGATTACCCAGGAGAATGTTGACGACGACATGCTTTGGGGCAACATCTGGAGTGAAGACGCAGAGGCAGAACAGTAACTGATCAGCAGAAAAAAATATCCTATATGAGTTTTCAAAATAGAGTTGCGAAGCGTTTTGACGTCCTGTCGGGCAATACAGCGCTAATACTGCTCGAGAATATGATTTGGCCAGTGTTACTGGTCACGGCACTGATGGTTTTTGCCGCTGTTCCATCGGTGTTCACGAACTTCTCGACAGTGCAGTTGATGGTGTATACCATGGTTCCACTCGGGCTGGTCGTACTGGCTGAAAGTGTCTGCTTACTTTCAGGGCATTTCGATCTCTCGGTCGGTTCAATCGCCGGCTTTTCCGCCGTGTTCACTGCGATGGCGTTCGGCTCATGGGGCCTGATAAGCAATCCGTTCGTTGGCATCTTGTTGATTGTAGCCGTCGGCGGGTTCATCGGTCTCCTCAACGGGATTTTCATCGCAAAGTTCGGTGTCAACCCGTTTTTGCAGACGCTCGCGTTCCTGATTATCTTCGGGGGCGGAAAACTCGCATTGACAACACAACCGGTATTCGGCCTCCCAGATGGCTATCTCTTCGTCGGCGGCACCATATGGGTCGCTGTTGGTGTCTTGATTGCCTCGTTCCTTGCTGTCTCGGTCATCTTCAAGTACACAAACTTCGGCCGCGCAGTCTATGCCGTTGGGAGCGATAAAGAGTCTGCCCGTGAAGTCGGTATCAACGTTGATGGTGTGATTATTGCGGTCTATACGATGAGCGGCATCTTCTGTGGACTTGCTGGATTGATGCTGACTGGATTCATTGGCGGTGTGCCGCCAGATATTGCAGACGATATGGTGTTCCCAGCGTTCGCTGCAGCGATTATCGGCGGGATCAGCCTCTTTGGCGGTCGCGGAAAGCTCATGGGGGCATTCGGCGGTCTCCTGTTGCTTTCGCTTATCCAGACATCGCTGAACGTTGCCGGGACCGACCCGACAGTTATCGGTGTCATTGAAGGTGTCGTGCTACTGATTGCTATCTTGCTGTACACAACCAAAGCACGCCTGCGACAGCGTATCCTGTCCGCGGAGGTGGCCTAAATGAGTTCCAGTAACCAATCATCTGCTGAACCCGAATTGACCCAACAGGACGCAAAGATCGCAGTCCAGAACGTCAAGAAACTATTCGGTCGAATCGTTGCGCTTGATGACGTTAGTTTGGCCGTTGAGGACAACGAAATCCTCGCACTCATTGGCGACAACGGGGCCGGCAAGTCCACACTCATGAATATCTTCTGTGGCAACCACGAGCCAACAGACGGACAACTCTACTACGATGGCGAACCAGTGTCGTTCTCGAGCCCTGAAGATGCTCGCGACCTCGGTATTGAAACCGTCTATCAGGACTTAGCGCTGATGGGAGATCTCGATGTCGCGACAAACATCTTTATTGGCAACTTCCCGTCGCGAACGATCGGCCCGATCAATCTCATCGATTGGGATCGAACGTACGACGAGGCTGAGAACATCATCCAAACGCACCTCAAGCGTGATATTGACCCTCGAGCCGAAGTCGACTTCCACTCAGGTGGTGAACGACAACTTGTTGCGATTGCTCGTGCGCTCGCATTTGATCCCGAGGTCGTTATCCTCGACGAACCGACGAGTGCACTGTCTGTTGATGCGACAAACCTCGTTCATGATACCATTACAAACCTCAAGCGAAATGGTCACACCATTATCCTTGTCAGCCACAGTATGGAGGAGGTCTTCTCGCTTGCAGACCGAGTCGCCGTCCTCCATCAGGGAGAACTTGTTGACGTTGTCCAGACCGATTCCGTCACACAAGATGAACTCGAGCACATGATGACGACCGGTACTCGGCCGTAGTTTCCGATATTGGTTTTCGTCGCAATCTTGTTCGTACTTGTTTCGCTCCCAACTCGTGTATAGCCGAAATCACTACACTCGCTGGTGAATACCGCGTTTACTGGAGATTCCCACCGCCACTCACTCGTAAGATTGTGCCGACGACGTATTCGGCTCGATCGCTACACAGAAACAGGACACCATCAGCGATATCTCGAGGCTGTCCGAGCCGACCGAGTGGCCGAGCGTCGCCCCACTCTGTGAGGACATCCTCACCGGTTTGATTCGGGTTCTCAGCGGCTATTTGGTCCGCTTCGTAGCGTAGCTGTCGGGATTCGGTAACGTCGGTTGAAACGGCATTCATACGAATCCCATCTTGGGCGAGTTCGTGGGCCATTCGCCATGTCAGGCCATTCACTGCCGTGTTTGAAACGCCGTAGATTCCCCGTCCGCCAGTCCGTCGGTCACCAGTCTGGCTGGTGACGTTGATGATTGACCCCGCTACATCGTTCTCGAGCATCTCTTCGGCGACGAGTTTTGCGGCGTAAAACTGTGACCGGACATTCACTGCCATCGTGAAATCCCAGTCCTCGAGGTCTGCGTCGACCATTGAGGACTCTTCGGGCCAGACGGCAGCGTTATTGACAAGTACCGTAATCGTCCCAAGCGTCTCTGTTGCTGACTCGATGAGGTGTGCAATCTCAGCAGGTTCTGAGAGATCAGCGGCAATTCCGATGACATCACCGCTTCCACACGTCTCCAGTTCGGTTGCCGTTGTCTGGACATCTGACTCTGACCGAGAGTTCACGATCACGTTTGCATCGGCTGTGGCGAACGCCTCAGCGATTCCTCGGCCGATTCCACTCGTTGACCCTGTTACAAGCACAGTCTCGTCTGTAAAGTCATATGACGCTGTTCCCGTCATGGTCATACTACGGGGTGAATTTCGGATAAACCTACCCCTTTGGTATCAGTGTGCATGGGAACTCTCGGTTCGAACAGCAATTCTGAATGCGTGCAGGGGTTCCGCTGGCTGTATCACCGCTCATCCCACGGAAGCGGACCGACGAGCGAACGAACTGCTCTCGGCCCGCTTAGTGCGGTGACTGAGCCTTTCTGTGTCGTCGTCACCGCACCCACACCGTTTGCAATCTCGAGTACGCGATTTGGGTCCGAACAGTCGGCAACGAGCGATGCTATTGCCCCATCCAAAATCCATCGCCAGCACCTGTCGTATCGACTGTGTCGACGCTATAGCCCTCATATCGATAGCTGCCTGTCATCGGACTTGCCTCCGTTCCGTACGCGATCGCGCCGTCTGCCCCACACGTCAGAAACGTTTGTTCACCGCATAATTCTATCTCACGTTTCTGAGACAAGTCTCTGTTTTGCCCCCTCTATTTGACACTCCGAATTCATATTTCCAGTCGACCTCTATCGATAGCTATACTCCTCAAGACGCCCCCAGAAATGGGCTATCATATTGCTAAGGACTCACACTACTGGGTCGCGTAATTGATTTTCTGCGCTCGTGTATTGTGTGATGCGATTTCTGAATTTTACATCAATTCGTGTGGAAAACACTGTGTTTGAACCTCGAAAATTTTTTCACCAATTAGTTCTCCGCTGAGTGGGATCCATTTTCAATATAGTCTATACGCCAGTAGGTAGGACTGAAGCGTTATAGTAGCCATTGACAGTCAGTGCACACCTACTCGCACGATGGCTGTGCGAGTCGTGTGTATACAGTTTCAGTTATCACTGTAGTACCTCTTTTCTCCTCTCTACCGATCTCTCAACACTGTTTTTGATAGAAAATAAACTCATCATTTCTGCCGTTAGTATTGTCCAACCATGTACTTACTATACCACTCTTTTCCAACCACTTAGTCGTCACAGATCTCTCTTCGTCTCTGTCCACATTCGTTGTGATTGGTAGGTTTTTGACTGCTGCGTACAGAGCACCAAGCAGCACGACGACTCCGTTTGTTTTGCTCCGAAACTGGCGTCTCATCTGCTCACTACCCGTGCGAATTGAGCGTAGCCCCAAAATGGATTTAAATAGAAAATAACCCACATAACATGAACCGACAACCGTTTCTCTCACTATTTTCACTCGAGCGTTCAACAGGTCCTCTCCGTTGAATACTCACCTCTCTCGAGGATTCGCACTCGTCAGAATCTCGAACCGTGCCCCACCGGCAGCGCTTTCGCCAACAGCAATCTGCCAGTTGTGTGCTTCGATGACATCACGGACGATTGCGAGACCGAACCCGGTGCCGTTCTGACTCGTCGTCTGTCCGCGTTCGAAGACAAACTCCCGTTGGGCTGGCGGAATTCCAACACCATCATCTTCGACGACGAATCCTCGAGCGGGATCGTCCTCGAGATGGCTGATTCGAACGGTTACTGCTGGTGTGCTGTGCTGTGGTGCTGACTGATCAGTACTCTCGCCCGTCGTCGCTTCAGTGGTGGTGGTCTGTTCTTGCGCTGTCGATGCGGTGTGACCCAGGCCGTGTTCGACACTGTTTCGAAAGAGGTTCTCGAAGACGTGCAGCAGCTGCGTCTGGTCACCATGAACTGTCCATCCTGCCTCGAGTTCACACTCGAGTGTCACTCCATCTGTCTGGGTGATGGTCCAGGCATCGGTGATCACTGCCTCGAGGTCGACTGGTTCGGGGTCCGTAACCGTCGTGCCAGCCTGGGCCATCGTCAGCAGATTCGTGATCATCTGTTCCATCCGGTCGTGAGCGTTGGCTATTGCCTGAAAATCGTCCGGACTCGCGGAGGATTCAGCAAATTCGACGTACCGCCGTGCAATGCTCAGTGGCGTTCGAAGATCGTGACTGACGACACCCGAAAACTCCTCGAGTCGCCGGTTTGTCCGCTCGAGTTCGCGCTCGCGGTCGTTTCGCTCGGTGACGTCACGTGAGTTGATCACGACGCCGCCGACGATATCGTTCTCACGCAAGTCGACGGCGACGCCCTCGAGGACGAGACAGGAGCCGTCACGATGGTGCACGCGATATTCGAATCGTCGTTCGGTTTCTGGCCCGTCGCACAGCGCGGTGAACTCCGCAATTGCGTCGTCACGGTCATCCTCGTGGATGATCCGAAACAACGCATCGCCGATGCGGGCGTCGGGTTGATAGCCGAGAACAGTCTCTATTGAGGGACTGGTGTACGTGATGATGCCGTTTTCGTCGACGACGGTTACAAGGTCAGAGACGTTTTCGATGAGCGCCTGGAAGCGCTTTTCGGCGCGGCGCTGTTCGGTCACGTCCCGAAGCATCAAGACGACACCGCTGCTCTTGCCGTCGTCGACTACTGACACACTTGCGGTGACGATAGTTCCGTTTTTCTCGAACGTCGTTTCTCGCACCGCTCCCTCGAGTAAGGGGAGACACTCTGGTAGGACGGCATCGATGGATTTCCCGACCGCCTGGCTGTCAACAAGCAGTGACTGGGTGGCTGGATTTTGGTCGACGATCCGGTGTTTGTCGTCGACGACGAGATAGCCATCGCGCATCTCATCGATGACGGTGTCACGAGCGATGGGGAGGAGGTCGAGCCATCGATACCGATAGAGTGCAATGGCGATGAGAATTCCTGTTGCACCAAAACCCCAGACCGAGTAGTTGATGGCTGTCACGCCACTGAACGCGAGGACGTTTGCCGTTCCAGGGATCAGCGGCGCAAGAACGACTAACCGCGCTTGTTTTTGGTAGACACCAGTGCCTCGGGCCTCGAGATATTCGATGAAAAAGAGGAGGATGCCGCCGGCAGAGAGCGACCAGTTCCAGAACACGTAGAGCCAGTAGCCGGTGTTTTGGTATTCGACGACCGGCAACAAGACCTGTGTATAGGATATTGGTTGGTGCATCCAGTTGTGGATCGGATCCGTCAGGATGACGATGAGCCAGGCGCAGGTTCCGAGATACACGATGCCGAGTCGTCCCGGTCGGAGCCAGTCGGTCCGATCGGAATACGTGAGCGCAAAGTGAAAGAGTCCGGTTGCCATGATGACGGCACCGGCGTTGATGATCACCGACAGCACGAGACCAAGGGTCGGATTCGTGACGAGCAGTAGCAAGCCCTGTGGAAGTGTCCAGAGCGTTGTTCCGCCCAGAAAGGCACTCAAGGGGACGACGTCGGCTTTCGTCCGGGTTCGCAGGACGAGGCCGGCGAGTGAGAGATTCAAGAGTCCGATGAGGACAAGGCTTCCCGCGTGTACCATTGTGAACTCTTGGGGCACATCCTCTCGATTGGTGAGCAGTGTGAAATACATTCCGCGTCAACTGAGTGGCAGTATTCCCTGCTCGTTTGCTCAGGCCCACTGCCATCGTTCCTTCCTCAAGAAATGGGCAAGTGCAGTCGATTCAGTAACATGACTTTCGGTGAACTCATATAACTGTTGTCCACAGTTACCATACTGCTCCGCTGGCCTCGCCCGCTTTCGCAGGTGTCAACGAATGTCTCTGACCGATCCCGACGATGCCGTCGAATTGCTCCTCGTTGAGGACAACCACGACGACGCCCGATTCATCGAACGGCTGATCCACGAACGCCAATCCACCCTCGAGCGAGAGGGGACTGACGCGCCAATCGAGATCGCTGCGATTGACCATGTTGATCACCTCGAGGCCGCGCTTGAACGAATCCGAACAGACTCGCCGGACGTCGTCCTCCTCGATCTATTGCTTCCTGATAGCCGTGGACTCGAGACGATTGAGCGCGTTATCGAGTATGCGCCGGATCTGCCGATTGTCGTTGTGACCGGCCAGAACGAAACCGACACTGGCATCGAAGCGATCCAGTGTGGGGCCCAAGAGTATCTTTCAAAAGGGACTGTTACTGGCGAGACGATTTTGCGAACGCTTCGCTACGCACTCGAGCGCTCGCGACACCAGCGTGAACTCGTTGACCGGAATCATCGACTTGCGCTGCTCAATCGGATCGTCAGACAGGATATCAGAAACGACGTGAGCATGATCGTCGGTCTCGGCGACCAACTGCAGGACGGTATTGACCCGAACGACGAACGAACCCTCGAATTGTTACTTGACGCGGCTGACCACGCTGTTGATCTCACAGATACGGCTGCTGCAGTGATTGACGTGATTGCAGCAGATAGTGTCGAACACGATCCGTGTGATCTGCACGCGATTCTCGAACCCGAGGTTACACGGATGCAACAGACTCACAATGTCGAACTCACGTTCGAACGTGCGGACCCCGACGAGGGACCAGTGATCGTTCGGGCGTCACCGATGCTCGGATCCGTATTCGAACACCTCCTCGACAACGCTGTTTCTCACTCTGACCAGCCGACACCACAGGTCACCGTGACACTCGAGACGACCGAGACGAACGTCACTGTCACAATCTGCGATGATGGAATCGGTATTCCGGACGCGCAGAAACAGGCGCTGGCCGATCCGAACGCCCGATTTTCTGCTCGATCTGGAATGGGCGTCGGGTTGTATCTGGTGACGACACTGCTCGAGTCCTTCGGTGGCCATCTCGAGATTACCGACAATGATCCGCGGGGAACGCAGGTTGCTGTGACGCTCGAGCGAGAGTTGTTGTAAACGGTACAGCAGACCGTCTCAACTCCTCTCAGAGAATTTTGTCGACAGTCGGTCGAGGCGCTCCTGTGCCGATTCCGTGCGCGATTGCGTCTCCTCAGGCAGGTATTTGGCGTCCTCGAGCGAACCTGCCTCGACAACGACTTCGAGAACCGCTCCCCCGCTTCGTGCGTCTGGAGGTAGCTGGGTTACGTCGACCTCGAGTTGGTCAATGGGTTTGCTGTCTCCCTCGAGCAAGAGCACGGCCGTCTGTCCGTCGATGATCCGATCGAGGGTTGCGGTGTGGGTGGTGGCCATTATCGGCTAGTCGTGCTGTAGCTACGTCAAACGGCGGGTCGTCACTGTTTGTGTGTCGCTGGGTAGTTCGTCTGTCTGTCCAGCCATGGCTCACACCTGTCTGGAGGACACACATATAGTGGTGGCCTGTCCAGATGGTGTATGGACAGGCCCGACGTGTTCCTCCCACCTGACGATCGGCTCGCGCTTGACGCCCTATCGTTGCTCTCGAATAAGTGGGAGCCAGTCGTAATCGCCGTTCTTCTGGAGTCTGGTCCCCTTCGGTTCAGCGAACTCGAGGCTGCCATTCCTGATATCTCTCCGAATATGCTCACGAAGACACTCGAGTCGCTCTCAGAACACGACCTCATCGACCGGTCTGTCGTCACCGACTCACCGTTGACTGTCTCGTATGAGTTGACAGATGCCGGTCGTGACTTGCAACCGGTGTTTGACTCGCTCATCGCCTGGGGATCCGACCATATTGGCTCTGTTCGGCCAACGGTCATCCTCGGTGACCGTGATCGCCGACTCCTCGAGTTGTACGGCGCGTGGCTAGACAACGAATTCGACAGTCAGACGGTCAGTGACCAAGCACAGCTTCAACGCCGCTTCGCGGAGACACCGGATGTCGTTGTCTTCGATATCGATCTGTGGGATGACGATCCACCCACGTTTAGTCGGCGCTGTCCCGGAACGACCCGACGCATTGGGCTTGTTGGTGACCGTCCTGCCCCGTCACTCTGTGCGTGGCCATGCGATACGTTCCTTCGGAAACCGCTTCGCAAAGACGAACTGATCGCTGCCGTTGATCGACAGGTCGAACGACTCGGTCAACCAGAGCCGACACGCGAGCGCGAAGCAATCGAATCGACGCTGTCGCTTCTCGAGGGGACGTACTCGAAGCAACTGTTGGAAACGGACGAGCACGTGGCACCACTCTATGATCGGCTCTCATCCCTCGATGATTCACTTAGGGAAACCTAAGTGGACTACTACTGAATTTCTAAGCTGGATATTATTACGGGTTGAATTTACTCTATCTCATGGCAAACATGGGACGGAATACGACCCGGTATAACTCGGGCGTATTCATCTGGGTTGGTTTACTTGCTGTCTGTGGATTGTGCATCGGTGCAGGTGCAGTCGGAATCGCTACAGCAGACGGTGATCGCGAGTTTTCGTCGGACGGTGTCACACCGACGCAGTTCGATAGTAACGAAAGCGATGTTCTTTGGGAGACTGATACAGCCCTCTCGACGGGGGCAGCCCCAACGGTGGTCGACGGAATTCTCGTAACGACAACCGGCATCTCTGGCGGAGACGGGACTGTCACTGCGTACGACGTGGGGACGGGTGAGACGCGCTGGACGACCGAGATTCCGGCCGACGGGTCGCCGACCGTCGTCGACGGGACGGTCTACGTCACCGGCGCAGACAGCGTATGGGCGCTCGATCTGGAACTCGGGACGCTCGAGTGGGAGGTCGAGTTCGAGGACGGGACCAGTTCCTCGCGAGCGCTCGGGGTCGACGGCGAGTACGTCTATGTGGGTTCGGACGGAGATCACCTCCACGCCCTCGACGCCGAGGACGGCACTGAGCAGTGGTCAAAAGAGACGGCGACCATCTACAGCGGTCCAACCATCGTCGACGGGACCGTCTACGTTGGTACGGCCGACGAGCTCGTTGCGGTCGATGCGTCTGACGGTGAGGAACAATGGACGTGGGACGACTACGGCGTCCTCGAGGATCGGTCGGCCATCTCGGAGCCGACGGTGTCCGACGGCCTCCTCTACGTCAGCCTTGGAGAGGGAACCGAACAGGGTGGCTACGATCGCTCCACCGTGGCGCTCGACCTCAAGGATGGCGTGACTGAGTGGACGTACGAGTTTGCCGATCCCTCGGGAGGAGACGTCTCCCAGACGCCCACGACACCAACAGTCTCGGGCGAGAACGGTGAGGAAACGGTTTACGTCGCATACGACGGACTGTACGCCCTGGATGCGGCCGACGGTTCCGAACGCTGGACCGACGAGACGACGGTGTGGGACGCACCGACGGTAGCCGACGGAATGGTGTTCGTTCCGCAGTCGACCGATTCAGAGGCGCTACGAGCGCTCGAGGTGACTGACGGCGAAGAACTGTGGTCAGTCGAAACGGGTGATCGCAGCAATATTATCGTTGTCGACGGCATTGCCTACGTCGCGGCGCAGACAGGAGATACGCGACTGCTGGCCATCGACGCCGGCGTCTCGGGATCCAGTGCAGACTCCCGTGTGATGCTCGGCGCGCAAAACAATCACCACGCGTGGACTGGCGAGGTGCCCGAGACGGAGCCTCGCGTCGTGGACCTCGAGTACGATGAGGGCGTCTTCGCCGGAGACGAGGTTTCGGTCATGGTGACGGCCAGAAACGACTGGGGTCCAACGAGTGCTGCGAATTACGACCTCGAGATCGACGGCGAGGCCGAGACCGTGACCCTCGACGTTCCGGCCTACGGGACGAACACCGCCGACTTGTCGTTACCCGCGCCCGATGAAGCAGGGACGTACGACCTCGAGGTCGATGGCGAGGTAGTCGGGACGATTACCGTCGTTGACGAGTCCGATCCGATCGTCAGGGACGTTCAGCCGTTCTACGAGACGTGGCTCGAGGGCGAGTCGATACAGATCGCCTATGAGGCGACGAATATCGGGACTGGTGACGACGGCCACGTAGAGGAGGCGACGCTTGAACTCGAAGAAGTGGATAGCGAGGAACGCGAAGTCGTCGGCTACACGGACGAATCGGAAGCACTCGGTTCAGGTGAGACGAGGACATACTACCTCGATACCGACGGAACCAGCGACCCCGGCGAGTACACCGCGTACCTCGAAGGAGAGGCAATTGGGACGGTTGTCGTGGTTCCGGAATCAGACCCAGTCCACTTGGCCGACACCAACCGACTGCACGATTCGATCATCAGCGGCGTTGAAGCGCCGGTTGACTCGAGCGCTGCAGGCGAGGCGAGCGTCGACGTGCGCTACGAGAACCTCGCCAACGAGGATCAGAGTGTCGACAGCGAACTCGTCGCTTACGATGGGGGAAGTGAAGTCTCGAGCGTCACCGAGACCGTTGACGTCGGCGGCGAAAGCGCCGTGACCGCGCGATTGAGCGTTCCGATTGCCGAAGCCGGTACGTACGATCTCGAGGTCGACGGCCAGCCCGTCGGTGACGTTGAGGTACTCGTCGACGGCGTTCAGGACGGTGACAGCATTCAGGACGCAATTGACGCAGCCCAGCCAGGCGAGACGATCCTCGTCGGCGATGGGACCTACGAAGAGTCACTGACGATAGACAAGGAATTGACGCTGCGTTCGGTGTCCGACGGTGGTGCCGTCCTCGATGGTGGGGACGAACTCGAGCGTGCGATCACGGTCGAGTCGGATGACGTAACCGTCGACGGGTTCCGGATTGAGGGGTATTCCGGCGGAGGCGAGGCAGTCTTCATCGATGGTGATCGGTTCACACTTCGAAATACCGTTCTCGTCGACAACGATATTGACGCACTTTCAATCAACCGAAACAGTAACGAATTCAGTATCGATCGCAACGAGATTCGCAGAAACAAGGACGGTATTGCCGACGTTGATAGTTTCCACGCTTCCGACCTGGGTACAATCACGAACAACACGATTAAAGACAACCATGGTCTTGGGATCGACCTTTCAGGGGACGATCACGTTATCGAGACGAACAACGTGAGCGGCAACGAAAACGGGATTTCTTCGACAGGATGGAGGTCGGAAATCCGTCACAACAACGTGTCGACAGCCGACGGAACTGCCATCGAAACGTTCGCCGGGGCAATCATCGAGGACAACGTAATCCAGAACACTCCTATCGGAATCGAAGGTAACTGGGACGATCTCACCGTTCATGCAAACGAGTTCTCGGGCACGGAGACCGACCTCATCTTGGACGACGTTACCGATATTACTGTCACAGACAACCAGTTCGCTACTGGAATCAGCCTCTCTAACGTTCCTGACAATCTCGACGACAAGCCACACGAGATGTCCGGAAACACCGTTGGAGGGGATCCGCTCGTGTACGTCGTTGGCGAAGACAGTCCCGAGATCGACTCGAGTGCTGGACAGGTCATCCTCGTCGACGTGACAAACCTTGACCTTGAGGGCCACTCCTTCTCGGACGTGACGGCGGGAGTCCAGATAGCACACTCCGATAGCGTCGATGTCACCGGCGCCGACTTCACTGATATCGGTGACGGCGGCGCGATCAGTATCTGGCACTCGTCGTCTGTGACCGTCGATGATGTCGACGTGATGGACGCAGAATATGGGGTGGACGTTTTCGATAGTGACGGCGTGACGGTCTCGAATGTGGACTTCACAGCTGTCGGTCGCACCGCGATTCACGTTGAACACGTCGAGGACCTCTCAATCGTCGGGAACAGCGTCCAGGACGCTAACCGCGGTCTCCACGTACTCACTGCAGACGAGTTGACAGTGATAGACAACGTCATCGAGGACTCGAGCACTGGCGTTCAGTTCGGTCGGCTCTCGCCTGGCGGTCTGTCCACGGTTGAAAACCTCACGTTCACGAACAACACGATCACCGGAAGTAGCGGCGACGGCGTGAAGATGGATTGGGGTTCGCTCACCGGCGACGTGACGGTTCGCGATTCCATCGTTCGTGACAACGACGGAGTCGGAATGGACCTCGACATCGACGGTGTAAGCGCGACGGTCGAGAACAACACCGTCAGGGACAACAACGGCGATGCTGGATTCGATCTCAGCGTTGAAGGAGAGACAGTAACGGTTACAAACAACACCGTCAGGGACAACGACGGTGACGCCGGATTTGCCATCGATGTCGAGGGCGAGACGGCGACAATCTCGAACAACGTCGTCACGAACAACGGCGCCGACGTCGGGTTCGATATCGAAATCGAGACGGTCGACGGTTCGATCGAGTCGAACACCGTCCGACACAACGTCGACGGACTCGTTGTGGCCGGTGCGACCGCTACCGGCGTGAACGTCACGATCACCGAGAACCTCATCGAGGAGAACACGGGGACCGGACTCACCGTCAGCGATCACTTCGAGTCTGTTCTCGTTACTGAGAACTCCATCGCCGACAACGACGACGGGTTCCACTACAACCGTGGAGACGACGTAGTTCTCAACGCGACGAACAATTGGTGGGGTGCGGCCGACGGGCCGAGCGGCGACGCAACCGACCCCGACACTGACGACGTCGCCGAGGGAAGCGGCAACTCGATCACGACCAGCGATCGAGACTGGTTAGACGACGAGTCCGTTCGATTTTCACCGTGGCTCGAGGTCCCACTCGTTGAGACTGGAACGATCACTGGCACTGTCACAGACGATTCCGACACCCCGCTTGAGGGAGCGACTGTCGTCGTAACCGACAACGCCGAAATCACTGAAACGGTCGAAACCGACGAAGACGGCGAGTACGAACTCATCGTTCCCGCCGGGACGTATGACCTGACGGTGAGTGCTGACGGCTACGTCGAGGGCGAAGCGACCGGCCTCGAGGTGACTGAAGACGATACACTTACCGAAGACGTCGAACTCGAGGCGGTCGATGTCGAACCCGAAACAGGAACTGTCGCCGGCCAGGTGACCGAAGCAGAGACCGACGATCCTGTCATGAGTGCCCATGTCACTGCCACTGGCGGTAGTGATCACGAACTTACGCTCTCTGACGTAGACGGAAAGTACGAACTCGAGCTCCAGCCGGGAACGTACATACTCGAGGTGTTCACCGAAGACGTACCGCCGTTGACTGGAACTGCCGAGGAGGTCGTGGTGACTGACGGTGAAACCACGACGGCCGATATCGTCGTCTCGCCGGAGCCGCTCGAGCCGCCGTCGACCAACGTTTCCGTGGAAATTCTCTCTGACGAGAGTACGACGAGCGTTACCGAGGGTTCGGAGCTGACCGTCGTAGCGTCGGTAGAGAACACCGGTGACGAACCAGCCGAGCGCATGACCGGGCTTGGCGTCATGCCGGCGACCGGTCTCCCTGACGGCGGTGACGGAACGGTTAATTCAGAGATGACCACGGAGGTAGACCGTGTGGAACCACTGTACGAGTCGGATCTTCGTGAAATCTCCCTCGAGCCAGGTGAAACAACCACCGAGACGTTCACGTTCGAGTCGGACCTCGAGTTCGATGGTGCCGAGGCAATCGTCATCGCTGCCGAACCGGGTTCGGAGGAGGTGACCGAGTTCGACACCATTGACCTCTCTGTGTCACCGGATACCGATGCACCGGACCTCGCCGTCCGAGAGACGAGCGTGTCGAACACAGAACCCGAAACCGGTGACGTGGTGACGATCACCGCGTCAGTCGAGAACGTCGGCGAGGGTGCTGGCGACCTGGTCGTTCCACTCGAGATCGACGGCGAAACCGTTGATACCGTCACTCGAGAACTGGAAGCCGGTGAGACAGAGGCTGTCGAGTTCACGCACACGTTCGAGACGGGCGGAGAGTTCGATGTCTCCGTTGGCGGCGAACCGGCGGGCATCGTCATGGTCCAAGAGAGCGCAGACGTTTCGATTTTCGGTGCGAGCGTGGATCGGACGGAGCTACTGGTCGACGAACGGGCCGAGGTCACCGCGAACCTCTACAACAGCGGCGACGTTGAGGGCGACATAACGGTCGAGTTGTACGCTGAAGGAGAGCATATTGAAGAGACGGTCATCGAAACCGAAACTCTCACCGCCGAACCGGGAATCACTCGTGACGCCGTCGAGTTCGAGTGGACACCGACTGAGGAACAACTCAATGGCCTCGACAACGATACTGTCACCATCAGACTCAACGATCTGGTTGTCGAGACGCTGCCGCTTGAGAACCAGTACACAGACCTCCAGGTCATCGCTGCGTCTGCATCGGAAACCGAAGTCGTGCAGGGAGAGGAGTTCCACGTTGTCGGGAGCCTCTATCAGGCTGGGACGATAGACGGACCAGAGACGATTTCGTTGAACGCGACGGCTCGAGACGGCGACACGGAGGTTGAACTCAACGTTACCGACGAGGTTTCGCTCGAGCCAGGGTTCTACCACCTCGGGGCGGTGAACCTCTCGGCGTCGTTCGATGAGGAGATCGAGGCCGGAACGTACGATCTCACGCTCGGCGAGCGAGATGCCGGCGAACTCGAGGTTGTCGATGCCTACTCGGATATCCAAGTGATCGCTGCGTCTGCCTCGGAAACTGAAGTCGTGCAGGGCGAGGAGTTCCACGCCGTGGGCAGCATCTACCAGAGCGGGACGATTGACGGTCCCCAGGATATCTCGTTGAACGCAACGCATCAGGACGATAGCACCGAGACGGTGACGCTCAACACGTCCGAAGACGTTTCGCTCGAGCCAGGGTTCTACCACCTCGGGGCGGTGAACCTCTCGGCATCGTTCCACGAGGAACTCGAGGCCGGCACGTACGACCTCACGCTCGGCGAGCGAGATGCCGGCGAACTCGAGGTAATTGAAGCCACCACAGATATCCAGGTGATCGCTGGTTCTGCATCGGAAACTGAAGTCGTCCAGGGCACGGAATTTCACACCGTGGGCAGTATCTACCAGGGCGGGACGACTGACGGTCCCCAGAATATCTCATTGAACGCAACGCATCAGGACGATAGCACTGAGACGGTGACGCTCAACACATCCGAAGACGTTTCGCTCGAGCCGGGATTCTACCATCTCGGGGCGGTCAACCTCTCAGCATCGTTCGACGAGGAACTCGAGGCCGGCACCTACGACCTTACGCTGGGTGAGAACGACATCGGTGAGATTGACGTCATCGAGTCTTACTCGGATATCCAGGTGATCGCCGCGTCTGCCTCGGAAACCGAAGTTGTACAGGGTGAGGAGTTCCACGCCGTGGGCAGTCTCTACCAGAACGGGACGACTGACGGTACTCAGGATATCTCGTTGAACGCAACGCATCAGGACGATAGTACCGAGACGGTGACGCTCAACACGTCCAAAGACGTTTCGCTCGAGCCGGGATTCTACCATCTCGGGGCGATCAACCTTTCGGCGACCATTGATGAGGAGCTTGAGGCCGGCACGTACGACCTCACGCTCGGCGAGCGAGATGCCGGCGAACTCGAGGTTGTCGACGCCTACTCGGATCTCGAGGTGATCGCCGCTTCGCCTTCGGAGATGAACGTCACCAAGGGTGAGTCGTTCTACGTTGTTGGGAGCATCTACCAGAATGGGACTGCGTCTGAGCCGGAAGACATCGAGCTGAATATCTCGCCGACCGATGGAGACGAGGTCCACCCACTCAACGTTTCGAAGGATGTCGAACTCGAGCCAGGAGTCTACCACCTCGGGGCGGTCAATCTCTCGGCGACGATTGGCGACGAGTTCGAGGCCGGCACCTACGACCTCACCCTCGGCGACCGCGACGCCGGAACGATTGGCGTCGAAGAATCGCCGTCCGACATTCAGGTAATTGCGGGTTCGGTCTCAGAGATCGAAGTTCTCCAAGATGAGGAGTTCTACGTTGTCGGGAGTATCTATCAGAACGCGACGGCAAATGGCGGCGAGTCGTTCCCCGAGACGATTCCGCTGACGGCGACACCAGAACACGAGAGCGGCGAGCCAATCGACCTCGGTTCGGAAACTGTCGAACTCGAGCCCGGGGTCTACCATCTCGGCGCGCTCAATATGTCCAATACAATTTCCGACCCAGGAACGTACTCGCTCACACTGGGAGAGCATGATGTCGGTGAAATTGAGGTCATCGAAACGCACTCCGATCTGCAGGTGATTGCGGCGTCTGCCTCCAAAGACGAGATTGTGCAAGGTGAGGAGTTCCACGCCGTGGGCAGCATCTACCAGAACGGGACCGTCTCCGAGCCAGAAGACATCGCGCTGAACGCCTCGCCGACCGATAGCGATGACGTCTACTCGCTCAACGTCTCGGAAGACGTCGAACTCGAGCCGGGGGTCTACCACCTTGGGGCGATCAATCTCTCGGCATCGTTCGACGAGGAACTCGAGGCAGGCACCTACGATCTTACGCTCGGCGATCGAGATGCCGGCGAACTCGAGGTTGTCGACGCCTACTCGGATATCCAAGTGATCGCCGCGTCTGCATCGGAAACCGAAGTCGTGCAAGGCGAATCATTCCACGCTGTGGGTAGCCTCTACCAGAGCGGGACCGTCTCCGAGCCAGAAGACGTCGCGCTGAACGCCTCACCGACCGATAGCGATGCAGTCCACTCGCTCAACGTCTCGGAGGACGTCGAACTCGAGCCAGGAGTCTATCACCTCGGAGCGGTCAATCTCTCGGCGACCATCGACGAGGACCTCGAGGCCGGCACGTACGACCTCACGCTCGGCGAGCGAGATGCTGGCCAACTCGAGGTTATCGATGCCTATTCAGATCTCCAGGTGATCGCTGCGTCTGCCTCGCAAACCGAAGTTGTCCATGGCGAGGAGTTCTACGTGGTGGGAAGCATCTACCAGGACGGGACTGTTAACGAACCCGAGAACGTCTCGCTGACGGCGTCTCACCAGGACAGCACGGAGACGGTGGCGCTCAACACGTCCGAAGACGTTTCGCTCGAGCCTGGATTCTACCACCTGGGTGCGGTGAATCTCTCCGCGACGTTCGAGGAGGGACAGACCGGGTCCTACGATCTCTTCCTCGGCGAGCAGTCAGCCGGTACGCTCACCGTCAGCGAACCAACCGTCGACATCACTGAGATTGACGTCCATGGACATGCCGGCGGCATCGATCCCGATGAAGAGCACGCAAGCGACGAGGCTACTGTCGACGTGACAGTCGAGTCCGACCTCGCGGTACAGAACGTGAGCGTCTTCGTCGACTCGCTCGAGACGAACTATCTCGTCGAAGTCGATGCAGATCACATCGCTGGCGAGGACTGGTCGGCCTCGATACCACTCGAGGACCTCCCAGACGACGGCGCGTATACACTCTCTGCACTCGCCGTCGACGAAAGCGACACGGCCGACTCCTTCGCGTCGGACCGAACACTCGTGATCGACCGAGAAGCACCATCACTCGCGGTCTCGCTCGAGGATATCTCCAGCGATGACGCAACGGTCGTCGTCGAGAGCACTGAACCACTCGCTGACGTCCCGGACGTCTCCGCGACATTCACTGACGACGACGGCGCGTCCGAATCCGCAACTGTGACGATGGATGATGCGGGTGCAGGTGCGACGACGTACACTGGAACGATCGAGTTCGATCACTCTGGAAATTACAGCGTTACGGCTACTGGAACCGACCTGGCTGGAAACTCCGGTGAGGACACCACCTCAGCGGTCATCTACACCGGGTTTTCACTCGCGGATGAAACGATCACAATCGACGAGACTGGAACGACGATTGACTTCCACGTCGATGATCCAGAACTAACGTCTGATGATCTCTTCCTCGCGTTCTCCGAAGGCACCGTCAACGCGAATCTAGACGACGATGAACTCGGGGTTGGCTTCTTGTCCGCAGAACTCGATGACCTCGTCGATTCGTGGTTCGATGACGGAACCATCGACCACGCGACAATCTCGATGCCAATCGAGGAGAGCGACCTCGCCGATGGCTACACCGCATCCGATGTTGGACTCTATCACTACGACGAGCAAGACACTACCTGGGATCCAGTCGAATCGACGATCACGAGCCCCGACAGTGATCCAACGCTCGTCGCTGACATCGACGGCTTCTCCACCTATGGTGCCATCGTTGTCGACGACGAACCACCCGAAGTTATGGCCGAGACACCTTCCGATGGGGAAGTCCTCGATGACGGCACCGACACGGTCACCGTTCAACTCGAGTATGAGGACTCGCTCTCCGGCATCGACGTGAGTTCGGTCCAACTCGAGGTCGATGGCACTGATCGAACTGACCACGAGAACACCTCGATCACGTCGTCCGCAATCGAACACACGATTTCCGTCGAGGACGGCACTGACTACGATGTGTGGCTCTCGGTTGCCGACAATGCAGGGAATGAGGCGACGCACGAACTGTCGTTCGAGGTCGACTCACCCTCGACGGGATCACCTATTGGCGGTGGAAGTGGGTCATCTCCACCAGCAGACGACGACACGTCCAGCGATGATGAGTCATCGGATACGGACGATGACGAATCTGGTGCCGACGATGACAAACCTGTGTCTGACGACGATGCAGCGGACGATTCTGACGAAGAGACGCCGCTGCCTGCTGACGATGATCCGTCACCAACTGATGATGAGGCGTCGCCGACTGACGATAGTGACACACCGGCTGATGGCGATGACACGGCCTCGGATGCTGGATCTGATCGCGTTCCTGGCTTTGGAGTCGTTGTCACCATCGTCACAGTGCTCCTCGTGCTCACGTACCTCCGTCGGTTGCACCACTAAGAAAAGATAACGTCGCGTTTGTTCTTTCTATCCTGCAATTGGCGCTGTCGTCACGTGTCCTGGTTCTACAAGCGAGGATTGTGTCTCATCATCATCAGCTGGTTTCTCATCGAGAAGTGCTGCTGGATCAGTCGAGAACTCGAGTTCTGTCTCGAGTGAAACATCGTCTCCATCAGTCGTAAGCACGATATCGCCGTGGACGGGGGTCCAGTAGGTTTCGATATCTCGATCAGCGAAATCCTCGAGGACTTCGTCGTGTGGATGTCCGTACTGGGAATCGTACGCACTCGAGATAATGGCGATATCAGGCGATACGTGGTCCATGAACGGCGTCGTCGAGGACGTTGTCGATCCATGGTGGCCCGCCTGATACGCATCGGCCTCGAGTTCGTCGCCGTGGTCATCGACCATTCGCTGTTCGGCATCTTCCTCTGCATCCCCGGTCGTGAGATAGGTAAATTCGCCGAACTCGACAGTGAGTGACACACTGTTGTAGTGTAGGTCCGAACCGGAGTCACCTGCTGGCGGGTTGCGCACGTTGGCCGTTGCCGCTCCAAACTCGAGTTGGTCGCCGTCTTCGACCAGCAGCAATTCGATGTCGTACTCTTCAATCGCATCGAGATACCGGTCGTACGTTTGACTGGTGTGGGAAACACCAGAGTCGTAGGCCGCTCCGATTCCATCGTGTTCGGTTTCATAGTGTTCGATAACAGCATCGTGGCCGCCGATGTGGTCGGCGTGAGCGTGCGTTGCCACGAGGTGATCAATTCGGTCAACGTCCTGGGCCTCGAGGTACTCGATTACGTCAGCCCCGCTCTGTGGCCAATCGCCGGAGTCGATGAGCATCGTCTCGCCAGTCGGCTCGACGAGGAGCGTTGCATCTGCTTGCCCAACATCGATATGGTGAATCTCGAGTTCACCATCAACGTCGGGTTCCGACTCGCCGCTGTCGGTCTCGTCATCACCAACTGATCCGTCCGATCCGTCATCCGAGTCGCTTTCTGACTCGTCAGTTGTCTCTGTCTCTGTCTCCGCGTCTGTTTCCTCCTCTTCGGACTCACTCGAGTCCGTCCCCTCAATCTCGTCGTCTATCTCTACCGCTGTATCGTCGTCTGCACCGGTCTCAGCACACCCTGCAAGTAAGAGTAGCGAAGCGACGACGATCACCACAAACAGCCGTTTCATCAGCAGTATCGTTTCGCTATAGGTATATGATCGTTCGGAACTCCTTCCCTACGAACCAAGAATCGAGTAATAAAATAACAATTGTTGAAAACAAACCAGTTTCTGACTACCGACAGACTCCACAAATGCCGCCACCGTGTAGTGCAATCATCACTACATCGAGGGGCCAACCCGCTCAATCGCAAACGATGTAACACCATGGCGCTCTGCTCGACTCTGTTCACCAGCGGCGACCGATCGAACAGTTTCCTCGAGATCATCAACGGTTGCCTCTCGAGCATCGATATCGATGTCTGTCCCGAGTGCAGTGAGTGTCTCGTCGTTTGCACAGACTTTGATGACGGGTGCAATTGGGTGTCCAGTTGGAATCCCATCTCCGGTGACGTGGATGATGAGATGGACACCTGCGGCGGCGAGTGCCGTTGCAGCCTCCTCGAATCGAGAGCTAGCACTGACGAACCCGAGTTGTGTGTCTTGGCTTGGTGTCTCTCCGTGTTCGAGGACTGCATCGACTGGCGCGGTTCCCCAGGCTCGAGTGCTCTCGTCGAACGTGTAGGACTGGGCGTCGGCTCGCAGGCGTGGCGTTCGCGATGGGCCACGGTTCGCCTCGAGAATGCCATCGATTCCTGTCTGTTCAGGGGTTTGTGTACTCGCGTTTTCGAAGCGTTCGCGGGCTGCTGATGGATGGGCGGTAATCCGTTCGGTTCCCGCAACAAGCACCCGGCCGCCGGCATCGATGACGCGGTCGGCAAACGCACCCACAAGCGGGTCAGCCTGCGTCCGTGTCGACTCACTGAGATCGGTACTGACAATCCCAACAGTCAGCTCATCCAGATCTGTTGGTGCCGTATCGACGCTCGCTCGAGTGCGGATTTCACGAGCGAGTTCGCTCCCCCGATCAACACAGGCTTCCGTACCGCCGACACCTTGGATCGAGAGCTCTGCGACATCAACACCCCGTTCTGAGAGTTCGTCAGCGACGGAGTCACTTTGGACGTGCTCGCAGCCAAGGCCAACCACGACCGTCCCAGCGATATTTGGATGGTCACCGAGTGCGATCAGCGTCTCTCGAGTCAACGCATTGTCGTGGCCGAGTTGCGCACAGCCGTGATCGTGGGGTGCAGCGACACAGCCCTCGATTTGGTCAGCAATTCGTTCGGCAACAATGTGTGAACAGATCACTGACGGGAGAATCAACACGTTGTCTCTGATTCCACCTGCCGAATCTGGTGTACTGGCCTCTTCCTCGAGTTCGCCGTCAGCGTGGTCTGTACTCATTCGGTTTGCACCTCCGGTTGGTCTGCATCTGTCTCTGGATCGCTCTCCTCGTCCGTGTCTGCAGTCGCATCGGAAACCTGTCCGCGAAGACTGGTGCAGTTGTGGGTATGAACCCACTCGCCGGCTTCAATCGGCGCTGTTGTGCCGCCGATGACTTCGTCGTATTTGCAGACCTCATCGCCTTTCTCGTGGTCAACCAGTGCCACCTTGTGACCGAACGGGACGTCCTCGCTGAGAGTAATCGTCTCGTCATCGCTGAACTCGATTTCGTCGCCTCTATCAGCATCCTCGAGTAACGTTACGACTGTATCTGCTGCATCGAGTCGGATTCCTGGTCGTCGTGTCATGCTGTCTCACCGAAGCGCTCGATTTCGTTTGGCAGGCGTTCGTTGATCGCAAACTCATGCATGCCTCTGGCTTCTGCAGCAGTCTGTTGGCCGTTTGCGGTTTCTACGATCGTTTCAAAGAGACGGTCGCCGACGTCCTCGAGGTCGTCTCCGCCGATGATCGTACTGGCGTTGACATCCATGTTCGAGGCCATCCGCTCCCAGGTCTGGGGGTTTCCACAGACTTTGATCACGGGCGCAATTGGATTTCCGGTGGTGCTCCCACGCCCGGTGGTAAAGACGATGAGTTGGGCACCGCCGGCGACTTTGCCAACAACGCTCTCGACGTCGTAGCCAGGCGTATCCATGATGACGAGTCCGCCTTCAGTCGGTAGTTGCTCGCCGTATGAAACGATATCTTGAATTTCTGTTGTTCCGCCTTTGACGATTGCGCCAAGACTCTTCTCTTCAATCGTCGTGAGTCCGCCTTCTTGATTTCCTGGCGACGGCTGGGCACCACGCAGGTCCACACCCATCAGGTCTGCCATTCCTTCGCGTCGGTCAACGGCGGCAAGCAGACGTTCTCGAACATCGTCGTTTGCACAGCGATCAGCGAGAATATGCTCTGCCCCGATAAACTCCGGCGTCTCGCTAAAACTCGCGGTCCCACCGGCCTCGATCAGCGTATCACAGGCCTCACCGACAGCGGGGTTCGAGGCCAAGCCACTCGTTGCGTCACTCCCGCCACATTCGACCCCGACGATCAACTCCGAAACTGGGGCCTCTTCACGCGTTGTGTCTGCCGTCTCTGCTGCGAGGTCAGCAAGTTTCGAAATGCCAGTATCAACGGCATCTCGAGTCCCGTTGCATTCTCGAACAGAGAGCGTTTCAACTGGGCGTCCAGTCGCTGCAACCTCATCTGCCAGCGCCTCGGCATCGAGGACTTCGGTCCCAAGTGAGACGAATACGGTTGCACAGACGTTTGGATTTGTTCCGATTCCTGTCAGGACACGTTTTCCTTGCTCGAGTGCAGGCGCTGGCGCGTCTGCGGCAAGTTGATGTGGCGTTGCCCTGGCACGCTCCGGACCGCCATCTGCAATAGCCGTCGCAACAGCACTTGCGGCCACAGAGAGCGGCACGACGGCGATCGTATTTCTGACGCCGACGCGGCCATCCGATCGTCGATAGCCGAGGAAGGTTTCCATTTGTGCACACGTACCGTACTATACGCATAACTCTTCTGGGAATCGGACTTCATCGTGTCTCAACCCCTCCTTGGAACACCGCTCTTGTCCCTTCCAGACGACGTTGAGACTGTTCTTTTCAGCCAGATGGTGGTCGACTGTTTTTCATGGCAGGCGTTACACCGTCGTGAGAAACGCCCGAAGTTCCTCGGTTGCCCGTTCTCGTTCGTCCCAGAAGACGCAGTGTCCAGCGTTGTCGACGTGTACGAGTTGTCCATCTGGGAGGCACCCAGCTATCTCTCGTTCTCGCTCGCGTTCTGCCTCGCTCGCGTCGGCTTTCAGAATGAGCGTCGGCGCCTCGAGATCGCCATACATCTCGGTGGGATCGAGTAGTCCGGCTTCGAACACACGGGCGATCTCGGGTCGAAGCCGCTTCCTGGCTTCGGCCACTCGCCGTGCGAGGTCTGCTTGCCCGGACTCGGTGAGGTCTCTGAACATCGTCTCGGTCTCGAGGAGTTCCTCGACGCTGTGGTCCTGCCAGTTCGCAATCTGTGCGTCAATATTCTTTCCTGGATCGCCCTCGATCACATCATTAACTCCATCAACCATCCAAACGGGGTCTTCGAGGATGACAGCTCGGGGCCGGTCTGATTGGCGGGCTGTGGCTTCCGTGACTGTATCGGCACCCATGGAGTGGCCGAACAAGATTGGGTCTTCAATCGCGAGCCCCTCGAGCAGTCCGAGCAGGTCCGCTGCCCGTTCAGGCGCGCTGTATTCCTCGTCAGGGGCGTCGGAACGACCGTGGCCTCGAGCGTCGTATAGCACAACATCGAACTCGTCCTCGAGTTCACGGGCGAGGTCGAGCCGACAGTACCCGTCATCAGTCAAGCCGTGGGAAATGACGAACGGCGGACCCGACCCGCCGGTGCGGCAATAGTGCACCTCGATGCCGTTCGTTTCGATGAATCCGCGCTCCCACTGTTCCGGGACCTGTGTTTGTCCGCTCATTGAGTTGGATCTTACATCCGGGGCAACAAATCATTTCGTCGAAACGTGGCCGATATCGGATCGCTGCTCCACTGGTTCGGTTCTGGTTCTGATTCACGGCAAACAGGACCAGCTTCGGATGCTCGGCGAGAACGGATGCGATGTGATCGCGTTCGAGGACCTAACGAACATCCGTGAGCGGCTTTCGCAGGCGAAGTGGCACCACGTCTGGGCGTTCCGACGCCTCGCCGAGTCCCTCGAGTACAAGGCACCAGAACAGGGCGTCTCCGTGAAGCAAGTTGTGCCGAAACACACGTCCCAACGCTGTTCTCGGACGGATGCGGGTTCACGCATGAGGAGAACCGCCACGGAGAACACTTTGAGTGCCAGAAGTGCGGGTACGAGGTCAACGCGGACTACAATGCGGTCGTCGGATTACATCCGACGGGCGGCAAAGTCGCAGGCGACTTTGCGACGGCAAAGAACATCGGGCTACGTTATGCCTGAAAGCGGAAACACAGACTCTGTTCCTCGTCCAAGTCGGGGGACGGAGACGTCTTGGAAAGCAGAGCTTACCAATGGTCAGAAAATCGTATATTTCCTTCGACACCAGTAGACGTGCGTGTAAATAGTGGGATGTTGAACGGCGAAAGTTACCAGCCTATTGCTGGTGACTGATTGCCGGGAGTCCACATCAAAGCCCCATCACCAGAAATCGGTAATTTCTGGTTAGCAGTCAGAAGCTCCGCTTCTGATGACACCCCAAGGACTGAGGCGCGTATGCGCCGAAGGAGTAGGGTGGGGGTAGTTTACTTCTCTCTCCCCTATACATCACTTTCAAATACTGTTTTGATCATAGATAATTTCGGTACCAAACCGGCGTGATCGCCCATTCATAATTGGGTTCTGAAAGCCGAACTCCAGTCCACAGACGGAACACAACCGGATCACGTCGAGGTCGACGGGACCATGATCCAACTTGCTACTCAGCGCTACTGACTGTACACCGCTGCCAATTCGAAACGAACGTATTTCTCCACGTGAGCTTCTATTCCGCGCGAGTAATAGCTCTTATTTCGAGGTCTGTCTCTGAGTTTCGGGAGAAACACGATGTCGATAACGCCGGTTTCTCGTCGGTTCTACACCGTGGCTTGAAGTGGTCTCTTACGACCACGGGCTCTGGTTTCGATACGAAAAATATAGAGCTCAGAATACGACTGAATATATTTCTTAAGAGATAGTATGGTGGATATGTAGATAACTTGCTTTATTAGCTTGTTTTCTCTCAAACGAGCGACGAATAACGCGTGTCTTTCGAAGTGAGACTCGAACGCTTCTCACAAGGTGTTGTCTCCAACCGGTTATAACGCGATCAACGAACGTCTACGGCCACCGCTGGAGTTCGACTTCTGGGTATTTGTCGACCCAATCATCGGACTCAACTTTTGCACGTTCGTGAATGCGGTGCAGTTCGCGTATCGCATCGTCGTGTTCATCCACACGAATGTCGTGATGCAGTGAGGGTGTGTCCGGATCGTACACCTTGATGGCACAACTTTGAGCTGTGTCCCGACGCTTGTCACCTCCTGCCTCTTCACCTGCTCGCAGGGCAGCGAGGAGTCGCTCGTCGAGTGACAGTTCGGAATCCCTCTCAAAGACTTCCGACATCTTCTCAACTACCTCTGGTCCGGCTAGCATATTTCCGGCAACGGTGTACGTCTCACCATCGATGTGACCGAACCAGTCAACACAGTCATTCCCTGAGAAGACGACCGAATTGCCCCACTGATCAACGCCGTGAACCTGTCGGTGCGACGCATCATCGTCTTTCTCGAGCAGTGTTTCGACTGCATTGTCGATGCTACACTCTTGGTCGAGGAGTCGAGTCGATTTGACACCGATCGGTGTATTGACCATCGACTGTGTCGCAACTACACCGTTGCGCGAAAGAAACGGTGCAGTCGATCCAACACCGATTGCTTTCGTCGCAATCGCGACCCCGTGATTCTCTCCGTCTGTTGCACAGATTGAGTACGTCATCTTACCAGATCTCCTTACGACGGAACTCGTAGACAGTGTACGCAATGATGACTGCCGACATAACGACCGTTCCAAGGATGCCTAATAACACCACACCGGTGAATACCTCGAGACTCACTTGTAGCGGAATCATTCGTTCTCACCTCCGATTGGTGTCCCAACTTCGCGTAGTCGTTCCCACTCGAATTCTCCCGGTCGGAGGAGGGAGATACCGTACGTCAACACGAAGGAGACCCATCCACTCGCGATGACACCCTGGAGATCTCCGACCGTGAAGTACACCCAGTAGCCTACAGTCGTCGCAGCAATGACTGCTATCATGACTGCTGTTGGGTTGGTCTTTTCCCACCAGAGACCGGCGATGATTGGGAAGAGGAACGCGGCATTGATAACGCCTAGGAAGACCAACATCTGTAACATAGTCAGAATCTGGGGGAGACTCAGCAACAGCCCGAAAATACCGACGGCGACGGTCAGGTATTTCCCGTACTGGAGGAGTTCCTCGCTGGTTGCGTCCTCATCAACGTTCGAGGCAATATCGTTCATAATGAGCGTTGAGAGTGAATTGATACTTGCGGCAGTCGTGGAACACAACGCGCTCCAAACTGCAATAAGGAAGAGCCACCCAGCCATCTCTCCGCCGTATATTTCCGCAACGAGCGGTGCGACCTGATTGATTTGATCAGGGGAATCGCCGAAGGCCAAGGCAACGAACGCCAAACTTGCAACGGCAACCGGAACGAGGCTCCATCCGATACCGCTCAGTGAAAACGTTTTCACAACGACGTCACGACGAATCGCGTATGCGCGCTGCCAGAACGTATTGTCCATAAACACTTCTCCTGTCCCGACTATTGCGAATCCGAACAAGAATAGTAGTGCTGCCGGTTCAAAGAGACTGAGTGTCTCTGGAGCGTTCTGCATCATTCCCTCGTAAGTGGGCTCAAATCCAACGTTGAGGTACACGAGTGGTGGAACTATGAGGGCTACCAAGAGAATAAGCAGAACCTGAAAGTATGCTACTCCGGCGACACTCCGAAACCCGCCAAAGTATGAGTAGGTGATAACTGTAATAAAGGTCAAGAAAACAGCGATATAATACGGAATCTCGAATATTTGCTCGAGTAGCACACCGCCGCCAACGCCTTGAGTAACGATCATTCCAAGAATGTATATGATCAGTAACACGAGGAAGAGATAGTAGTTCCGACTGCCGAAACGAGTCCGGTAGTAGTCACCGACAGTCTTCCCGTGTGGGATTATCTGATGAATTCGCTTAGAGAGCATTCCAAACAGGATCACTGCCAATCCACCAGTGAGACCATATCCAGCCGCACCAATAACCCCGTATAGGTACGCGCTTTCTGGCGCAGCAAGCATGGTATTTCCAGTGATCCAGAACGCCAACAGCGATGTCATCCCAAATGCGACACCGAGTTTCCCACTCCCAAGAATGTACTCGTCAGCGTCAGACACTTTTTGCGAGAAGTACCAGCCCGCACCGATGAACCCGGCACCAAGTAAGAGGACGATCCCGATATTGATCCACGGCAAAGTCATGTGTGGTCCTCCTCGTTGAACGGTTCACGATTGCCGTATATTCCCGCGTACGGTGCTGCTAACAGGAATCCGAGAATTACGATTAATCCTATTGCTGCGTATACCCATACCATCATGGTCTGTATGCCAATGACCATCAGATCATCTTAATACTTTCGGGTAATCGTAACACTCCAATCCTGTGTGTCAACGATTGTTATGACTCTCGTGAAATCGCCAAATATCTGCTGTAGTCGGTATTTCTAACGGATCTCCCATTGGAAAGTCTTCGACGCTCCCTCTGCATTCTTAGAAGTCTTGACAGTACCGCTCGAACGCGGGAAGTACGGTTGCGGCGGTACACTCAGCAAACGAGTGTGGTCCAGGTGACCAATGGGGGAAACACGTCTGAATCGGATCTTGCCAACGGAGGTCCGAGGTAAACTCAGGATGGAATTGGACTGTCCAAATCGGTGCGTCTGAATGTCGCGTACAGAAGTATTCGTTGTAGGCAGTCGCTGCGATCGAGCGCATGCCATCCCCTGGGCTGACAACGATATCAGAATGAATGACCGGCACGACTGCGGAGACATCATTCAGCAGTGGGTCGCTAGTCTCGTATTCGCTCATTTTCACGAACTGCTCACGCCGCTGGTCCTCAACAACTTCACCGCCCAGTGCATAATTGATCAGTTGGTGTCCGTAGCAGATTCCAAGAGTAGGGATCGACCGCGCAAGACATCGGCGTACCACCGTCGTCTGTGAGGCCGTCCAGTCGTTCGACTCGTCATATACGCTCGCCGTACTGCCACCAAGTATTAGTCCGTCGTACTGCTCGAGCGACAATGTTCCGTCCCGTCCGGGATATACCCGATACTCGTATTCGTCAAGGTAATCCGTAATCGCAGGCGTGAGACAACGACATGAGGGATCGACCTCGTTGTCGAGGACTAGTATCATGTTGACCCTCCCGATACGGTGATTTGGATAGCAGCGCCGGCGACTCCGATAGCAGACCATGGTCCGTCACTGGGCAGTGAGCCGACCACGTCGAGAGCACTGCTTTCGGCTGACGAGTGAACACTGTTGACGTCCCAACCTAGTCTCATATGTGTCGTCTGATACCCCATCGTCTCACCGCTGTGCTAATCGTGCGAGTGCAATTGCTAAGATTGTCGTTGCTTTTGTACAATCATCCCACGATGTCCACTCCATCGGGTTATGTGAGATGCCGTCCTCGGACGGAGCAAATAACAGTCCGGCATCGGTCACTGTCGCCACGTTCATTGTATCGTGTGCAGCACCGGATGTCATCTCCAGAACGTCGAGTTCGGCGGTAGCTGCAGCCTCTTCAAGGGCATTTCGGCAGCGATCTGCCATCGGTTCTGGCGGGAGATCGTATGGCTGCGTGATCGATACGTCGACGCTACGGGTGTCCTCAATCCGGTCTGCGGTCGCTTCTAGCGTCGAGACAAGTTCCTCCATCGAAGATCGTTCCACGTCGCGAATGTCTACACCGATGGTAACTGATCCTGGTATAACGTTTGTCGCGTTCGGTTCTACCTGTGCCTTACCCACGGTTCCGACTGCTGATTCGGAGTGATCTGTTGCGAGTTGGTTCGCTTTCGATTCAATCTCGAGAATGAATTCGCTCGCGGCCGCCAGTGCATCGGACCGTTCCAGCATGGGTGTCGAACCAGCGTGGTTCGCTTTCCCAGTAATCTCGACGTAGCAGTGGGTAATTCCCGTGATTGTTGTGACGACACCGGCATTCTTCCCCGCATCCTCGAGCTTTGTTCCCTGTTCTACGTGTAACTCGAGCCACGAATCCCATTTCGACGCATCGATTCGACCATCTCCCTGGAAACCGATTTCCTCGAGTGCGGTGTCGAGCCTCGTTCCCGAGTCGTCCTGGAAGCAGTGGGCGTCCTCAACCGACAGTTGGCCGGTAGCGACGGCCGACCCGAGTAATCCGTCGCCGAATCGCTGCCCTTCCTCTTCTGTAAAGCAGACAAGTTGGATCGGCTGGGTAAGCGACACATCGGTTTCCTGCAGCGCTCTGATTGACTCAAGGCCAGCGAACACTCCGAGCGGCCCGTCAAATATCCCTCCTTCCGGGACTGAGTCGAGATGGCTGCCCGTAACAACGGGTGCAGCATCCGGATCGGCGGTCTGGGGAACCCAGCGCCCGACGATGTTCCCAACCGAATCTATCCGCGTTTCGAGTCCAGCGTCCTCCATCCGCTCGAGGAGGAACTCCCGGGCGCGACGGTTCGCCTCTGTGGCTGTCAGAGCGGTCCGACCGTATCCATCTTGGTCTTCGAGAGACCCAAAATCAGCGTTTGTTGAAATATCGTTCTGCAGACGCTGCTGGGAGATTGGGGGCGTCATGTACTACCGAGTCCGTAATCAGATACCTTAAATGGTCGTATTGATCGCCAGAACGACTCGAATCGTACGCTTTTGTGTTCGTTTACGAAATAAGAACGCTATGAAACCATCTGTCGTCGGTTTTTCAAACGTATTCACGCTATGAATCTCGGTGACGATTCACCGTTTCCGCTATCGCACGTAATGTTTCAGAGTAGGCTGACCGGATCCTCAGTCGGTAGTGGTGTCGTTTGCGAAATGAGAACAACTATGGTGTGGGCATTCTATGGTACACTATCTCATGACAAATGACGACACAACCACACACCGAACGCTGGAAACGGTCGCAAGAGCGTGTGATGTCATACAAGTTCTTGCCTCACTCGATGGTGGGGGCGTAACTGAGGTCGCAACGGAAATAGGCGTCTCAAAGAGCTCAGCCCATTCGTACCTACGTACCCTTGAAGAGAAACGAATGGTCGTTCAAACCGGGAACGAGTATCGGCTTAGCCTTGAATTTCTGTATCTCGGTAATACGATACGTGATCAGCACTGTCTGTACCAATACGGTCGAGAACAAATCGATCAGTTGGCAGCCGAGAGTGGCGAATATGCTCACCTCATGTGTGAACAACACGGATTAGAACGAAACATCTACAAAGCGACCGGGGAGAAAGCGGTCGGTACTGCGTACCATTCAACCAAGGAACAGCAAGCGGATTACCTCCATTTCACTGCAACTGGAAAGGCGGTCCTTGCACATCTGCCACGGAGTCGGGTTGACGAGATCATAAACGAACACGGACTTGAGAGCCGAACACCGAAAACGATTGTCGAAAGAGAGGCGCTCTTGGAGGAACTGAATGCGACTCGAGAACGTGGCTACGCCTACAATAATGAAGAGGAGATCAAAGGGATTAGAGCCGTTGGAGCACCAATTGAAAGTGCAGACGGGCGAGTACTTGGAGCCCTCAGTATTTCTGGTCCCAGCAGTCGGCTTAGTGGTTCATTCTACCGTGATACCCTTCCTGAACTCGTGACGGAGGGGGCCAATGTTATCGAAGCGAGGATAAACATGTCTGAAGAAAAGTAGTCAAATAGTCACCACGTGTTGTAGTACTGACCGTTCCCATTTCGTAAACACCTCCTTCTGAGTTACACGGGTATGTCTGTAAATCAGCCAGTCGTAGTGCAAGACTCATCGTGCTACTACTTCCACAAACAAAATCAGAGGACTGATGGTCCAATTTGAAGGCCAGCGTATACAGTTGCCCCAGAACGTGACGTATGATGATGTTCGAACGAGGTGAACTGATTGCGCGCCGTTACACTGTCACTGACTCGATCTCCCACTCCGAAAGCGGAGTAAACTGCGTTGACTCGAGTTCAACGTTCCGATCAAACGGAGCGTCAACTGCGCTGTCACATCCATCTATCAGGCTCGTTAGACAGGACAGCGTACAATATGTGCGTATAGGGATCCCATCTGGAAGATGAGAGCTATGACATCGTTATCCAGAACTTGTGGTCATAGTGCCCCTCAATTCTGTATAGCACTATGGGGTTTATTTTGGGTTTGCTATACTCTGATAACCACGACATTAGGTCTTTCACGGCTTCTACTCAGTAAATTGGTCCAACTACCTTTGCACTCCACATTACTCGAATAATGTGCGGTAGTATTTTCAGGGGCGGCGCCCTCTGGTAAGCTAAGTCGATGGAATCCAGCAATTCCGGGGCCACACCCCAGGGAAAACCACTCGAGACGGCACTGACTGAATGCATCCAGTCGTACGATCAGAGCTACACTGGACCAGGCGACGAGATCGACGGCAACTACCCAAAAAACCTCCACCGGGTGGTGAGCAACTGGATTGAGTGGTGTCGAAAGCAGGAGACGACAACGCTCGAGGACGTCTCAACGCGTACGATGCAACGGTATGCTTCCCGACTGCAACAACGGGTTCGGGCACAGCAAGCTGACTCGAGCAACGGCATTAGCGCCGCTAGTGCGTGGACGTACTACAATGTCGTCTCTGCGTTTCTGTCTTGGGCCGTTCGCTGGGAATATCTCACGGAAAACCCCGCCGAAAAGGAACGTGCCAAGAAGGAACTCCCGGCTCGGCCCTCGAGCAACAGCGGTGACCAACAGTTCTGGTCAGCCAACCAGCGCCAGGCGATTGTCAGGTACGTCGGCGAACAGGCCCGAAACGCAATCGACGACCCCGAAACCGACCCATTTGACGCTGTTCGTAATCGAGCAGTGGTGACGACACTTGCGTACACGGGCGTTCGCGGTTCAGAAGTACTGGCTGATTACCGTGATGACCGCCGCAACGGCCTCCGATGGGACAGCGTTGATCTCGAGCAGGGCGTGATCACCGTACTCGGCAAGAATCAGCAGCGCGAACAAACGGCGCTGCCGGACCAGGCGGTTGCCCCACTCGAGCGTCTCCGGACGCTTGTCGATCCACCTGCGGAGAGGTGGCCGGTTTTCCCCTCACGACACCCGCCGTCGCTGTATGAACGAATTGACGCCGCTGGATACGAGAACCCGGACGCTGACCCGTGGCAGTTCGTGCTCGAGAAAGGGATTGAACCGCCGTCGATGAGCACCTCCGGTGCACGAACGCTGTTGAAACGGCTTTCTGATGAGGCCCCGATTCCTGACCTCGAGGGTGATGGGTATCTCACACTGCATGGTGCCCGCCGCGGGGTTGGCGAGACGTTGTATCGTGAGCGTGGGGCTGCTGCTGCCCAACGGACGTTGCGTCACGCGGATCCACAGACGACCTCTGAGATGTACTCTCATATTGAGGCGAGTGAGCTGGCTGCGGACAATACGGCTGTGTTCGATACTGAATAAGCGGTTGTCGTGTGAACGGTGAGTAGTGGCGATCTCTATACGTCATCTGGGGATATACTGCATGATGATATATCTTTATACGATGTAGAAGGCAGGCATATGGCCAAATGATCGGTTGGGTGGCTGTTTTACTCACGTCAATATATCTGTACGAAATGGATGGTAGAACAGAACGAGGTGGCCACTATAGGAACAGGCGAGAATTCGTCAAAACAGGGGATGCAGAACAGCGCCGCCACTCAGGAGTCAGCGGACACGGAACGATTCTGATTCGGTTACCATTCCTCGGCAAGCACGTCGAGAACCGCGTCTATTTCGGCAGCTGTGTTGACGGCGTGAACCGAAACCCGAACCGCGTTCGGGGACGGAAGTGCTCGGACAACGATCCCGTCCTCACCGAGGCGAGTGACGCTTTCATCGGGTGAATCAACGGCTATCGTTACGAGACCCGATTCTGGGGACGCCGGACTGAAAGGCGGTTGTCGGGGACGTTTGATGCCAGTCGACTGGCGAGGTTCTGGATTCGGCGTTCGATAGTGTCAAGACCGACGTCTGAGACCGTCTGAATGGCCTCCTGCAACGCGACGTGTGGGGCTGGATTCGCAGACCCGATCTCGAAGCGCCGAGCACCAGCAGCGAAAGTTGGTTGGGCTGCCGTGGGCGTCTCGACGCTTCGGTAACCGACCGCCCGCGGTTCGAGCTTCTCGGCGATGTCGTGATCGACGTACAGGAAGCCGCTCCCCCAGAGACCGAGCAACCACTTGTGCCCGGCAGCGGCAACGATATCTGCATCCCATTCGGCGACGTCCATCGGCAGCTGTCCCGGCACCTGTACGGCGTCGACGAGAGTGAGTGTGCCCGCATCGTGCGCGATGTCGACGAGTTCCGATACCGGGAGTTTCGTTCCGTGGGTCCAGGTGACGGCGCTGAACGAGACGAGTCTCGCGTCGGCAACTGCCTCGGTGTATGCCTCGCGATCGAGACGCCCATCGCTGGTCTCGAGGGTCCGAACCTCGATACCCTCCTGCTCGAGGCGTTGCCAGGGAAGAATCCCGGCCGGATGCTCGAGGTCGGTTCGAACCACGACATCGCCGGGTTGCCAGTCGATCGCGCCGGCGATTGCGTTGATTCCGGCGGACGTACTCTCTGTAAGGGCAATCTCGTCCGGCTGTGCGCCGATAAACGAAGCGACCTGGTTTCTCGTTTCGTCAAACTCGCCGAACGCCGTTTCGTACGGGTCGCCCACCGCAGGCACGTCGTACTCGTGTCGTTGAATGAACTCCGTCGCAGCCTCGACTACGTACTGCGGACTCGGCCCATGTGCGCCGTAATTCAGATACGTCGCATCCTGTAGCGTTGGGATATCAGCCCGGAGTTCTGTCGGCGTTAGCATCGAATCAGCCCTGTCATGGACAACTCCATATCAAATGGAAGGCGCTGGTCGCACAATATCTTTGGGTTACCCATACAATACAGCATGGAAAACCATCTGGACTGACAGCTACGTCGGACAACGTTCCTAGTACAAATGTCTGGATAGTGGCTGTAATTCCTATATGAATGCAATTCTACTATCGAACTCTCTCGGTACCGTTTCAGTACTGGAGCCTGCAGCGATTTCCCCAGCATATATGCTACAAGATTGGGAGACGCACAACAATTTTTACCCTGTCGCTCAACACAGTATTGCATGTCGATAGAAACACCAACATGAATGGCGTTCGATTACGAGTGGGAGTACTCTCCGTGAATTAGGGAACTAGTCGGAGTATTCACGCTCGTCGCGGTTCTCGGCTGACTCGTCAGCCCGTTCTGTATGGTATCTGCCGCAGCGACGGTCATCCTGTTCGCTCTCGAGTTGGTGATTTTTCGCCAGAGTACGACGACGCCGCTGTCCAACATGGGTAGTGCCCTTGGTCGCGTCCTCGAGAAGACAAACTACGTACTCGTCCCCACGCCGTTCAGCAGTGGCGTCGGCGAACCGTTGCCCTCGAGCAGCGACAGGGACGGGGTCAGACGGAGAACGGACAATCGAAGCGAGTCGGTTCCGGGCCGATCACTCGCCGACGTCTCGGCGTGCGAGTGCGTTCGGGAGCCGAGCGTACACCGCTGCCGTCGCCTCGAGTGCGTCGACCGTCGTGTATTCGTCGCAGGCATGGACCGTATCAGTCCCAACTGCAAACTCGACAGTAGGTATTCCGGCGTTGCGGAGTCGCTTCGCATCGCCACCGCCGGTCGCGCTGCGTCGGTGAATCTGGCCGTCAAGAACCGCGGTTGCCGCGGCTGTCGTCGCATCCACAAGCGCTGATTCGGGCGCTTCGTACGTTCCAATGCTCCAGCTGGCGTCAGCGATAGATGTTGCCGCGTGTTCTCGGAGCCACTCTCTGACGTCCTCGAGCACAGCTTCCGTGTCTACCCCTGCAGGAAGCCGAACGTCGAGCTCCGCACGGGCAAACCGAGGGACGCTATTGACGGCCTCCCCGCCCTCGATCGTCCCGAGGTTTACTGTCGGTCGGTCGAACAGCCGTCGAGCGGCGTCGGCGTCGTCCATCGACGTTCTGTAGTAGTCGATCGACTCCTCGAGAATCGGATTGACCGGCCTGGGGGCTGTGATGGGATAGTCCACGAGTCGTGCCCGAATCGTCTCGAGGGCGTCCCAGAGCGCATCAATCGCATTAGTACCGAGCATCGGCCGCGAACCGTGGGCCGATTCACCGGTCGCCTCGAGTGTCAGCCAGAGACTGCCCTTGTCGGCGACGGTGATTGACGGTGTGTCGGCTGAGCCGGTCGGTTCGCCGATTACGCAGGCATCGGCCTCGAGGCGATCCGCGTCGAGTACTGCCTGCAGGCCGGCGTCGCCGGCAACTTCCTCGTCGCTGACGAACGCGAACGCGAGCGTCACGGGCGGGCGTCGATCGGCCACGACGTAAGCGCGGACGAGTTCGAGCATTGTGGCAACTCCGCCTTTCATGTCCGTCGTCCCTCTCCCGTAGAGGCGATTATCGATGCGTTCGCCGAGCGGGTCGTACGACCAGCCGTCGGGATCGTACGGGACCGTGTCGAGATGCCCGCTGTACAGCAGCGTCGTCGATCGCTTGCCGGGGAGCGCCGCAAGCAGGTTCGGTTTCGTCGGATCGGTCGCCACCCGTTCGGTTTCGAGGCCGAGGTCGGTGAGTGTCGATTCGATCCAGTCGACGATTTCGCGGGTATCACCTGGCGGGTTCGACGTATCGAAGGAGACGAGGTCAAGCGTTGTCTCGACCAACCGGTCCCGAGAAATTTCGAGCGGACGTTCGCGACTGGACATGGAGTCAGTCAAAACGCCTCATCTGGCGTCGGTTCGTCGATGGAGTCGTATCTGTCCTCGAACTCTTGGACGAGTTGACCCATCTTTGCGTACCAGTCGTTGAGTTGGTGTCGCATGTCGGTTGCAACTTGCTCGGGATCAGTCGGTGAGTAGACGTGGTAGTAGCCGCCTTGATCATAGTTGATCTGTTCTTTTTCGAGCAGCCCACGTCCTAGCAACCGCTGGATCGAGCGGTATGCGGTCGAGCGTTCGCGGTCGATACGGTCGGCAACCGCATCGATGGTGAGTGGATCGTCGCTCTCGACCATCACCCGGTAGCACTCCCTGTCGAGTGGTTTGAGTCCGTGTAAGCATTCGAGCAGCCCTTCACAGGCTATTTCTCGTTCGAGTTGATCGGTTATCGACGACTGTCTAGTCATACTCGAACGTAAGCGGCGCGCTGGCATAAGAATTTCGCGAATTTCACAATACTGTCTCGACAAGCGCCGAGAACGATGATCGAACCTTCCAACGCAGATAAGTTAACGTAAATTGAAACACCGTCCAGAATGGTAGATGCGGAACATATTGGAATCAGCGTGCAGCATCCAGAAGGTGAGTTTAGGACGAATGGTTTGTTTGTTCTATGCTAAGGGCAATGAACTATCCACTCAGTCAATTTCTGAATTGAGCGCTTCAAATGAGTCCACGAAGAATATCAACTGCTGCAGATATGCTTGGTTGCTCGTCTTCATGATACGAACGAAGGGCCAGCGATGTGCCCAATAACGAGCCGATAGTGATGAATGCGAACGAAACAACACTCACCATCAGGAAAGTAACGATGTCTATCATACCTTCATTCCCAACTGTCAATTGATGTCGCTTTCGGTCACTATGGATCCGGTGCCCAGTGTCGTCGCGCGGAGCGCCCCTGGTGCGGTGGTGACAGTAACCGCCGGGTTCGTTCCGGCCTCGTCAATGAGGTAACCGTCCGACGCGTTCCGACGTTGGTCGTCCTACAAGGCGGCGAGGAAGTCGACCGACTCGATGACGGCTCCCAGTCCGTAGGCACGCTCGTTGACGTCCTCAAAATGCACACTGACGAGTGAAGATAACGGATGGGTTGAATTATAAAATAGTACTCACCGAGCACGACGTCATCCTCGTCGACTGATTTGGGCCCTCTCAGATACTCGAGTCAGCACCGATAACCCAAGCCATGAACAAACTCGAGAGCGCGGCACGGACAAACTGGAGTATCGTTGTGAGTCTCATTGATTTTGAAACGTGTAACAGCGTCAGTCAGCGCCTGTGGCCGACGTCTTTGACGCGGTGTGCTGGCTTCGCCAGTAGCCCTGGATATACGCGCCGATGAACATCCCGGCGAGCGCCCACAGGATCGTGATGTTCCCGACCCCGAGGCTGGCGTAGGCCGCGCCGGGACAAATCCCAGAGAGGCCCCAGCCAACGCCGAAGATCGCACCGCCGATCAGGACGTTTCGGTCGAACGATTTCAGTCGCCGACCATAGGTGTCTCCTGTCAGAGGAGCGCGTTTGCGAAGTCGCGGCACCAACGCGAACGCAATACCCGTAACGACTGCCGCGCCGCCCATGACGAACAGCAGTCCGAAGTCCTCGAACTGCAGGAAGTTCAAGACGACCTCGGGGCGAGCCATGTGGCTGAAGCCGAGCCCGAAGCCGAAGATTAGGCCGCCGACGAAGATCAGCGGCATGAACAGGGGATGTCTTTGCTGGCTCATCTATGGTGTCACCCCCAGTGCCATCACGACCTGGGCAGTCCCGATCGCCACGATCAGAAACGTAATCACGCCCACGATCGACGTTTTCGAGGCAGAGCCGACGCCACAGACCCCGTGGCCCGACGTACAGCCTTTCCCGATTCGGGTGCCGATTCCAACGAGGATTCCGCCGAGGAACAGCCGCCACGGCTGGACGTCCGTCAGCCAGAGTGTGACACCGCCGATGTCGTACAACTGGCCGGTCGTCCCGGACGCGTACAGCCCGCTCGAGACCAGTCCCGACTGGAACGTCAGCGCGTAGACGAACGCACCGGCGATGATCCCGAGCGTGAAGACGACGCGCCAGTCCCGGGAGCTGACATACCGCTGGAACCGCGACTGATCCGAGACGTACGACAGCGTCGACTCGAGGAACGTACTCGCACCGGCCGGAATGCCGGTGCCGAGGTAGATGACGACGGCTCCAAGGCCGACGAGTAGACCACCGACGGCGTAGCGGCTGATGCCGACGGGGAACAGCGTCTCGTACAGCGCGGGTGCGAAGAGTTCAGTTACCATTCAACGTGGGTTGAGTGAGTTAGTCACCTGCCAGCGACTCCTGGCTGGCAGCGCAGTTGTTCGGCCCGAGCTCGAGTTCGAACGCTTCCTCGTCGCCGGTCTCCTGTTGACCGAGGTTCGTCGCGATGATCTCCTCGTAGTTGGCCGGACGGGGTGGCATGTCCGAGAGGATCAACTCGACGAACTCGGCTTCGTCCATCGTGAGAGCGGCCATCTCCTCCTCGAGCTGGCCAATCGGTGCCGTGTACGTCCCGTCTTCGGCGGGAGCGGCCGAGTCGCTGAAGTGGGCGCCGCCGACGAGGGTTTCGTCGGGCAGCGAAAGCACGCGTTCCTGTAGGGACTCGTAGAGCTGTTTGGCGGCGTCTTCGGCGCCCGCATCGCCCTCCTCTAAGTCCGGGCGGGCAACGCTTTCGACGAACAGCCCGTCGCCGGTCGCGAGTAGTTCGCCGTCGATCAGGTACGAGGTCATCCCGGAGGTATGGCCGGGCGTGGAGACGGTTTCGATGGTTGCGTCGCCGACCTGGAACTCGTCGCCATCCTCGGCCAGCGTCAATTCGTCGGCGTAGGTGACGCCACGGTCGACGGCGGCCGCGGGGATGACGCCTTCGACGCCCTCCTCGGCGAGGTTTCGAAGGCCCGAGATGTGGTCCGCGTGGATGTGCGTGTCGATTGCGTATGTTAGGTCAACGTCGAGTTCTGCGGCGTCCTCAAAGTAGCGGTCCGTGAACGCACGCAGCGGGTCGATGACGGCCGCCTCGTCGCCGTCAATGACGAGATAGCCCAGGCAACCACTCGAGGGGCGTTGATACTGGTACAGCGTTCCCGCACCGTCGTAGCGATTGACCTCGACGGCCTCGTAGATGCGCGCCCAGCCGTTCATTCCGTCCTCGAGATGGTTGACGTCGTAACCACGCTCTTTGAGCGCGCCCGCAACGAACTCGCTGGCGCCGCCTTTCGCACAGAGGACCGTGACCTCACGGTCGTCCGGAATCTCTGCAAGGACGTCGTCGTCGATATCCTCGTCCAGAAAGTGGAAGTACGGTACGTTGACTGACTCGACGGTTTCGCCGTCGATCTTCCACTCCTCGTATTCCGACTCCATCCGAGCATCGAGGAGCGTGACGTCTTCGCCCGCATCGATGCGCCCTTTCAACTCGTCCGGCGTCACCGACTCGATTTCGACGTCTGGCGTTGGAAAGTCCATGTCGTCCATATTGTACACTACACAGTAGCGGCCACGAGCCCTTAAGCGTTTGCATGGTCTTTCCTAAACTACACAATACAGTTGAACGTCCAAATCGAATAATGACCTAACTAATGCGCGTATGGGCCCAACACACAGATATTCTCCACTCTCTCAAATCTCGGGTGTTCTTATACTGTGCAATAATCGATATCCTTTTATGGGTGTATACGATATTGTATGGTAGCTCCAATACAGAGCATAGTAATTGACCATGAGTTCGCAATACGACACCACGGAGACGCTCGACGTGAAAGGACAGTCCTGCCCAATGCCCATCGTCAAGACGAAGCAGGCCATCGACGACCTCGAGGCCGGCGACGTCCTAGAAGTAGTCGCAACCGATTCGGGCAGCATCAGCGACATTCAAGGCTGGGCCGACGGCACCAATGGGGTTGAACTCCTCGATCAGGTCGAGGACAGCGATCTCTACACCCACTACGTGAAGAAAACGGAATAACATGAGCACGGATAACCAACCGACATCGGTCGACGACGCCGATCCCGACGCCGAGTTCGACCCTGCAGAACTGCAAGCGCTGCGCGAGCGCGTCGACGAGCTCGAGGCGTCTCTCGCCGATAGCGACACAGGCGACGACCAGAAGAAGATGACCATCGTCGCCACACAGGGGAGTTTCGACATGGCGTACCCGCCGCTCATCCTCGGGAGCACAGCCGCCGCCTTCGGCTGGGACGTCGTCGTCTTCCACACGTTCTGGGGACTCGACATCCTTCACGAAGAGAAGTCGAAGAATCTCAAGCTTTCTGCCGTCGGCAACCCGAATATGCCGGTCCCGAACGCTGTCGCCGCGATCCCCGGCATGGACCGGATGGCGACGCGCATGATGGAAAAGAAAATCGACGAGAACGGGACTGCCACCATCGAAGAGTTGATTGACCTTTCACTCGAAAGCGGCGTCGACTTGCAGGCCTGTCAGATGACTATCGAGTTGATGGACTACGACGACGATGACTTCTACGACGGCGTCACCACGGGTGTCGGTGCGGCGACTGCGATCCAGCATATGGCCGAGTCCGACATCCAGTTACTCGTCTGATGACGGGAACAAAACAACGCTACGGGCCGCCGGGGCGACCGAGTCTGCGCGTCCTCGAACGGATCGCCGAAGCGGATGGCGTCGATCTGGTCGACATGGAACCGCCGCTTCACGATGTCGTCGATACTGATGCGCTCGATCGGCTGTTCGAGTCGACTCACCAAGACGGCCCAATCCGTCGCGGCAGCGTCTCGTTTCGCTACCGGGAGCACGACGTGACAGTCCACGCAGACGGTCGCGTCGTCCTCGAGTAACGAATCAGTGAGGGTCACTCGAGGGATCGAGGTTGTCGTCCATGAGTGCACCGAGCCGTTCTTCGAGAACCTGTCGACTACCGAAAGGAACTGAACGGTCGCCTCGAGTTGGACTGCAACCGAGAGGGGGTGGACGTCCGATCCAACTGTTCTGCAAGATCGAAGCCATGGTGTGCACCGGCTTCTGCTGGGTCGCTTCTGTCAGTTGGAATCAAGAGTATGTCGACTGGCTTTGATGATCAGTCGTCGCCTGTTTTTGACGAGGACACGTCCTTGTCTGTGGGTTTCGTACTCTCGAGTTGACCTGTTTCGTAGCCAGCCCAGTCGAATCGCTGCTGGAAGTAGACGGCTACGTTGACCAAGGCCAACAGGACCGGCACTTCGATTAGTGGGCCGACAACGGTGGCGAATGCAACACCGGACCCGACACCGAAGACGGCGACGGCGACCGCAATTGCGAGTTCGAAGTTGTTCGACGCCGCAGTGAAGCCAATCGCGGTGGTCGTCGAGTAGTCTGCCCCGATACTGCGTCCCATCGCGAAGCTCACGAGGAACATTAGTACAAAGTAGATCGTCAGCGGGACCGCGATCCAGACAACGTCGGTCGGCTGAGCGAGGATGTTCTCGCCTTGTGTGGCGAACATCACGACGACAGTAAACAGGAGCGCGATCAGCGTGACAGGGCTGATCTTCGGGACAAACTGTTCTTCATACCACTCCTCTCCTTTGGACCGCACGCCACCGACTCGAGTCAGGATCCCACCGGCGAAGGGAATGCCGAGGAAAACCGCAATCGCCCAGAACACCTGTGTAACCGTGATGTCGAACGTGCCAATACCAGCAACCAGCGCGTCCATCCCTAGTAGCGGCGGCAAGAACAGTGCGAAGAACCAGATGTACACTCCGTAGGTAATGATCTGGAAGACGCTGTTGAACGCGACCAGACCCGCAGCGTACTCACTCGAGCCATCGGCAAGGTCATTCCAGACGAGAACCATTGCGATACACCGGGCCATCCCGATAAAGATCAACCCGAGGAAGTACTCAGGATGGGCTGGGAACGGCGGGACGAGGCCACTGAAGAAAATCACTGCGAGCAGGAACATCAGCGTCGGCCCGATGAGCCAGTTCTGGATAAGACTCAAACTGAGTACGCGCCACGCGCTGAACACCCGCGGCAACTGGCCGTAGTTGACCTTCGCCAGCGGCGGGTACATCATCGCAATCAGGCCGATTTCGACGAGGTAATACTCCTGAATCAGACCAACTATCCCTGGAGCGACGTACCCCAAGCCGACGCCCAGCCCCATCGCGAGGAAGATCCAGACGGTCAGGTACTTATCGAGGAAATCCATCGACCGCGGATCACCACAATCTGGACAGCTGCAGTCCTGCCCGTGTTCGTGTTCATGGCTACTCACCGTGACCGACCTCCGGCCGATGGTGGCCACCCGTCATATCAATTCGACACGCTCCCCCTCTCGTAAGAGTGTTTGTACTCATCACCATTGCTGATATGTTATTCGTCAGCAGCGATGACGTCGAGTTGTACGGCAGCGTTGCCAGGGAGCGAGCAGACACCATCGGTCGTACGCGGTGGATACGTCCCGTCGAATTTGGCCTGGTACACCTCATCAACGGCCCTCCGTCCGTCCATATCGGTCAACTGTACCTCGATTTTCATCACATCTTCAACTGCGGCATCCCGTATCGACAGCAACGACTCGAGTCGCTCGAGACACAGGTCTGTCTGCTCTTTAATTGAGCGGTCGCTCATAACAGCCCCAGACTCTTCGGGAAGGATTCCCTCAAAGAAGAGCAAGTCAGACTCACCTGTTCGGACGCCGTAGGCTGATCCGTTCCCAGCCCTCTCGCGCTGTCGTTTACTTTCGCTGCTGATTCTATCGAACTCGGCTGCCTCCGGTTCGGCGGACACGGCATCTACCACCTGATCATCGTGCCTTGATTGAGCCATGGTTCAATTGAACAAACGCTCATATAAATATGCACTGGTACGGATTTGGCCGGGTAGCCAATCCGCATTTTCGGCTAGTAATCGACGACGTAATCAACGAGATCCATCGAGAACCGTCAATAGTGCACTTGCACGGCTTGTAGCCTGATACTTCCGCCACCGTCCGTCTTTTTGCTTTGTGACGAGTCCAGCGTCGACAAGCGTCGAAAGCGCATGACTCACGGCACTATCGCTGACATCAACGAGCGGTGTGATTTCACATACACAAAGTGCGTCGTCTGCTTCAACTAGGAGCCGTACGAGTCGATATCGCGTCTCATTCCCAAGGGCAGTTACTGTTTGAACATCTTTTGAAACAACCTGGTCATCAAGCACTGATTCCAAGTTGTCGAGTTCAGCAATGCGGTTCTGAAGATCCTCATTTCGGCACTCACCGAGTTCGTCCTCGAGATAGCGACGGAGTCGGTCAGCTGTTTCTGCCATACGAAGATAGTTGTGGAGACACTCAAATAAGAGTTCTGTCGAGGGAACAGGCCCTACGTGGCACAACTTCGAAAATTCCCAGCATTCAGCCCCGAGCACAGTGGCTCGGGGCACTCTGCCTGCCACCTATGTAGACTGAACCCTTGGACGAGACACTTTCGCTGATCAGTCATTGAGACAACTGCGTACGTGTCTCTCACATATCCGTATTCACTGGCTCCCGGAACTCTTATTTCACGTCACACTAATGTGTATATATGTACGACCTCACAAAGTTCCAGCGAGATTTACTGTACGTAATCGCCAGTCAGGACAAACCTCACGGGCTTGCGATCAAAGATGAACTCGAGAAGTACTACGAGAAAGACATCCACCACGGTCGACTGTATCCAAACCTGGATATCGTCGTCGAAAAGGGTCTCGTTGAGAAGGGCAAAGCCGATAAGCGAACAAATTATTACACCATCACTGCCCGTGGTCACCGCGAACTCGAGGCCCGTCGTGACTGGGAAGATCAGTACATCGATACACTGCTTCTCGCAGTGAAATGAGTAGGAAACTGTCATAGAAGTGAGCAGAGGGGGGCTTCTTGTTTCTACGATACGCGTTGCTGACACTTCAGAAAACGCCGGAGCATTCGTAGGGTGCGCAGTCTTTACAGGCGTTCGAAAATCGGTGTGCGATTTTCGTAGCCTCTTCGAGAGCAGTGCTCTCCAACGGTCGGCGAATCTTTGATTCGCCTCGACACCAGACTCGCACGGCGATTCTGAGGACGTTGATTCGTGCTCTTGGCACTCGCAACCGTACTTTTCGAGGCCAAACACGCGATCGGACCGATCTACTGGTCGTCGTCCTCCAGAGCGAACCGTTCCTCGAGGTGGCTGGCGAGGGTCTCGGAAACTTCCGTGAGATACACTGTGCCCCACGTTGCGACGATGAGTGCGCCGAGTGTGTTGAACAGCATGTCGACGATTGTGTCGTCAATACCGTGTTGAGCGAGGATAGGCTCCATTCCCAGTGTGAGCGCACCCTGGTCGACGAAGAATTCCAGAATCTCCCAGATGACACCCATTGCGAGGACGAACACCAGTGTGAACGCGAACATCGCCCACCGTGGGAGGTGGATCGTTGGATCGTGCAGGTGGACTCCTCGAATCGCAGCGTAACCGGCGGCGGCGACGACCGTGGCTGAGAGCGTGTGCGTGAGGTGGTCGTAGGGGGCGATTGCGTCGTACAGGCCTGCGGTTCCGAGCGCATGCAAGAAGACGGCGCTTGCTACCCACAACGCGAGTCCTGGCTCAATCGCAATATGGTAATCACGCTCCAGTACGGCCGGGATGAACGTAATCACGAGCGCGAGTGCGGCATTGGTGGCAACAGGAACCTGGAGCATCCACACACCGTAGAGCAACAGGCCGACGAGTACGACCTGCATAAATCGGACCAGTTGAATCTGCCGTGTCACCGAAATTCCCAGGCGGTCGCTCAGGACGACCCCTTCCACGTTCTCCGCTGCAGATTGTGATACCGGTGGGGCAGCCATCGGCGAGTCGGACTGCGAAGTGGCCGTTCGAAAGTACAGATAAAAGATACCCCCCGCGAGGATGCCGGCAATTGTTACGTAGATGAGTTCGATCATTACCGCTGCGTTGATCGCATCTTGCGTCCGGCCATCGAGCAGAAACGCCGTTTCGAACAGGACGTCCGACGACCAGCGAAGGATATTCAGGAGTCCGCCCATCGCAAGGGCGAACAACACAGTGAGCGTGACGGCAAACCACGGGACGAGACGAAGTTTCGTGAAGCGATGGAGTTCGACTGCGAGCAGCAATCCGAGCGTGGCAACCGCCAAACTCGGCGCGATTGCCGTCGTCAACGGCTGCGGGGCGAACGCCTCCCACAGGACAGGCAGACAGATCAGCCCGACAAAATACCACGGCGGCATAATCATCGGATCGCGAAATTTGATCGCCGGCGCGACGATAACACCGATAGCGCCCGCACCGAGCAGTACTGGCTCGTACCGCTCGAAAATACCACCACCGAGGAGACTCATCCCAAGGACGACAACGAGTAGCCACGAGAGGACCGTATTCCGTGACGACCCGTTGAACACCGCAGCGAGAGAATTCGTCCGACCCATTAGCTACGTGAACCACGTCGTTCGTTGCCTATGACCATTATGACTTTCAATTCCTGAGTCCGGGGTCGATCTCGAGTAGCGTATTGTGCTTGCTGCGACTGCTATCCTCTGATTTCACGCACAACACCTTGAAGTGATGAGTGACTCACTTGCTACCGTGCCACAGATACGTTGAAGATGTTCTGTCCCTTTTAGAAGGACACGATGATGCTTCCAACGCATGCGCTTGGCGGGATGGTACTCGCACTCCCGCTTTTCGCCGTGGCTCCGGAGTACGCATCCGTTGCCCTCGTTGCAGGATTGGTCGGCGGAATCTTCCCTGATCTAGATTTGTATGTCGGTCATCGAAAGACCCTCCACTACCCGGTCTACTACAGCGCGTTTGCCGTAGTTGCAGCAGTCATTGCACTCTTCGTGCCAACGATAGCAACTGTCAGTGTCACCGTATTCCTGCTCGGTGCCGCCGTCCACTGTCTGAGCGATATCCTCGGAAGTGGACTCGAGTTGCGCCCGTGGGAGGGAACCTCCGAGCGAGCCGTCTACGATCATTATCGCGATACGTGGATCGCACCCCGCCAACTGATCACGTACGACGGGTCCCCAGCAGACCTGTGCCTGTCGGGGGTGCTTGCGATTCCGCTGTTGTACGCCCTCGATGGGTTCTTTCAGTGGATCGTGATCGGCGCTATTGCCGTTGCAGTCGTCTACACCGCGCTCAGACGTCTCCTTGCCGACCTTGCAGCCGTTGTGTTTGGAGTACTCCCGAAGACCGTCCGTCCGTACGTCCCGGAACGCTATCTCGAGGATCTCGAGGCACCTCCCACGTGAACTATTCAGCCGACTCGCTTCTCTCGGTTGCTCATTACGGAAGGGGGATTCGCACCGAAATATAGAAATCCGAGACAGTCATCTATCTCACACAGTCATCGAAAATTCAATAAGCAGACACACCTTTCTCGAAACGCATAGATATGGATCTTCGAGTCGGGTTTCTGGCAGCCCTCGTGGTACTTCTCGGTGGGGTCGGTACACTGGTCGTCCTTCCACTCTTGCAGTATCTGTTGGCCGCTGCGTTGCTTGCTTTCGTCTTGTTCCCACTTCACGACGCGCTTGCACACCGAACGGTGTCGATCCGGGAAACCTCGATTACGATCACACCACGTCTCTCCGCGGTCGTCGTCACCATTTTTGGGCTCTTCGCAACGGTACTTCCGTTGCTCGTCCTTTCGCTCGTCGTCCTCCAGACTGTTCTCTCGTTCGTTGAGGACTTCGACGAGATGGCAATCACCGAGGTCGTTCACGGAGCGCTCGACGAACTTGGCTTTGACGAGAGCGCTATTACCGACCTAGAGACGTATCTCAGTGCCGAAACCGAAGGATTCCTGGATCGAAGTGTCGAACTCGCTCTTCAGGAACTACTTGGATTGTTGAATACGAGTTTTCAGGTTGCGTTGGGGCTGCTGGTACTGGTGTTCTTGCTGTATTACTTTCTTGTTGATGGTCGACGATTGGTCGGCTGGATCGGATCGGTCGCGCCGATCAGGGACGATGTCCGGAAAGAACTGATTGGCGAAATCGAAGACGTGACATGGGCGGTGCTGATGAGTCACGTCCTCGTCGCGTTCGCAGAGGGTATCCTCGGCGGAATCGGGCTCTACCTTCTCGACGTTCCAAACGCTGCGTTTTGGACGATCATCATGATCGTCGTCTCGTTCCTTCCCGCGATCGGCATCTGGCTGGTCTGGGCGCCAGTCGTCGGCTACCTCTTCCTGATGGGAGAGCCTCTCAGTGCAGTGTTGCTTCTGGCGTACGGAATCACCGTGCTCTCCGTCGTGGACAACTACCTACGTGCCGTACTAGTCGACATGGGTTCCGGTGTCCATCCAGGGACAGTTCTCGTGGGTGTCATCGGTGGGCTCTACCTCTTTGGGTTTCTGGGACTGCTACTCGGACCGGTGCTCTTGGCGATGTTCAAGGCCGTTGTAGAGGTGTTCAGCGAGGTCTACGACGCGAGTGACAACCCATCTGAGGAGATTCTTTCACCCTGAAGGTTGATTTAGTGTCGAATGTTCGCAGATTCCATCGCCGGTGGTTGCTCCTAGCACTTAACTTTCTCGAGCGACTTTCTCTAAGAGCTTAATGGAACGCTTGTCACACGAAAAGGAGGGTGATGAATCAATAGAGCACGACGCGACTGAGCAAGAGGGAGTTCAAACCTGTCCTGAATGCGAGTCAAGTGCGCTCACACGGAGTGCAGATGGGAGCGAGGTGAGTTGTGCAGAGTGTGGACTGATTCTTGAAGAGGAGACGATTGACCGAGGGCCAGAGTGGCGAGCGTTCAATGCCGCTGAGCGAGACAGCAAATCTCGTGTTGGTGCACCAACCACCCAGACGATGCATGATAAGGGTCTAACGACCACAATCGACTGGAAAAATAAAGACGCTTACGGCCGGTCTCTTTCCTCGGAAAAGCGGACGCAAATGAGCCGACTGCGGAAATGGCAAGAGCGTATTCGGACAAAAGATGCTGGCGAACGAAATCTGCAGTTCGCTCTTTCCGAAACCGATCGGATGGCATCTGCGTTGGGGGTCCCCAGATCTGTGCGGGAAGTTGCAAGCGTCCTGTACCGACGCGCACTCGACGAGGACCTCATTCGCGGCCGGTCAATCGAAGGCGTCGCAACGAGTACACTATACGCAGCCTGCCGAATGGAAGGCATTCCACGGTCATTGGACGAAGTTGCCGCAGTGTCCCGTGTCGAACGTATGGAAATCGGACGGACGTATCGGTATATTTCACAGCAACTCAGTCTCGAGATGCAACCCGTCGACCCGAAAAAATACGTTCCGCGCTTCTGTTCTGAACTCGAGGTCTCCGAAGAGGTGCAGTCGAAGGCGAACGAAATTATTGATACAACAGCCGAGCAGGGAATGTTGTCAGGAAAATCTCCAACTGGATATGCTGCTGCCGCGATCTATGCGAGTGCACTCCTTTGCAACGAGAAAAAGACACAGGCAGAAGTCGCATCGGTCGCGCAAGTAACTGAGGTCACGATTCGGAATCGATATCAAGAGCAAATCGCTGCTATTGGGATTCATCAGTAGTCCACGATCGATATCGGGGCTACAATGGCTGATCGGGGTTCCATTCACCCACTTCTACGGTCAGTCCTGCCCGGCGTAACCCGTCGGCGAGCGGGTCGCCGATAGCTGCCGCTGGGGTGAGGATGCCGCCCTCGAGCGGCGAGTCGATCCGATCGCACACAAGACACAGCGCCGCCTCGCCGAGCATCTTCGCAGTTGCGCCGTAACCTGGGTCCTGGTCGGCGCTGATTCGACTCTCTACGACGAACGGCCCGTCGGTGGCGGTTCCGCGACCGAGCACACGAATCGTGAAGTAGCCATTCTCTATTTCCTCTTTTGTTGGTCCCTCACCCGGTTCTGGGAACGCAAAGCGACGGAGAGCTTCCCGTGTCGGGTGGAACGTCAGTGCTGCAGTCGCCAATCCGAGCCCGGCCGAAACGGCGCTTGCACCTACCAGACCAACGAGGCCCGGTCCGATGGGGACGACCTCCGTACACTCGAATTCGCGGCTCCACGGATACTCGAGGAGGGCGTTACTCCGTCGAATCACTCGCTCGTTCATGACTGCCATCGGCGACGGGGCTGTCCACTCCCCTCGCAACGGATCATTTTGTGGGAGTGACTGTGCACCCGGATCGACGCCGTCACGCTCACCCGGCGGTGCCAGCGAGTACGGATTCCGAAGCGTCTGCCGAGCGACCGGATCGGTGGACGCAGCCCGGAACACTTCGAGGATGCTCGAGGCCGTGCCGCCGCTTACCCCGCCACGACCGTCCTCGAGATAGATTCGAACGAGATCGCAGGGAGTCCCGAACTCGTCGATGGCGAACGACTGTACGAGTTTCGTACCGAGGTCAGCTGGGATTGAATCGAATCCGCAACTGTGGACGATACGGGCCCCCGCATCGACTGCATCGTCGTGGTAGCGATCGATCATCTCCCGGACCCAGTTTATCTCCCCGGTGAGATCGCAGTAGTCCGTTCCAGCTGAGACACACGCTTCGACAAGCGGCGTGCCGTACGTGGTGTATGGGCCGACAGTCGTACAAACGACGCGGGTATCCTCGGCAAGCGCATGCAGGCTCTCCGGCTCTGTTGCATCGCCGATGACGATTGGGATCTCTTTCCATCCGGAACGGCGCTCCACGAGTGCAGCTTCTAGTTCGCGAAGCCGCGTCTCGTCGCGCCCACCGAGTGCGAGCGAGAGGTCGTCCGACGTGTACTGTTCGGTGAGGTATTCGGCGACGAGGCGGCCGGCGAACCCGGTTGCACCCCAGACGACGAGATCGTGTGTCCGGTCAATGTTCGACACGAGTATCAGTCGCTTCGTGGCCTATCGCCCTTAGCCGTTCGGTGGTCTCCACACTGAACTCACACATTTGGCAGAATGTAGTCCTCAACTGGGATGGCGGTACGGTTTTGATTTTTATCTGTGTCCGAATACCATCATTCAATGCTTCTTTCCCCTGACTTGTGATTGTACTGATGGTTACTGACAGTGCCTTACTTGAGCATAATCTGCGCAATAGTTTTTGTACCGGACTGTGTAACCGTTGTGCCCACCACAACCGGCCATTGAACCGATGATTTCGCTTCCGACCTGGAAATACGCGACACGGACTGCTTTCGCCACCAAATACAAATCTATCGATGATTTTCGATCCGGCCTGTTTTGTCCAACTGGGTCTACGTACCCGTTGAGTATCCCGTAGGAGGAGTGTCTCGGGATGGCCCCGACGGAGAGCGCCAACTCCAGAGCCGTTAGCTGAGGCCTGTACAGACATCTGTGATGAGTCCGTCAACGCCACTCGAACGGAGCTGATCGCCAACTTCAACCGTATCAACCGTCCAAGGCTCGACTCGGAGGTCCCGCTCGTGTGCGCGCTCCACCAGCGACGTTCGGAGACAAAGTTCGAGTCGCGGATGGATTGCGACGCAGTCGAGTGATACGGCCTGGTCGATCATCCCGGCGACATCCTGACGAGGGTAGATCGGGACCGTTGTTCCAACCAACCGAAATGGTCGTGCTATCATCGATTCACGGAGAATAAGTGCCGTATCAGCACCTGCTTTGGTCGCCGTCCGAACGATTGATGGCTCGAACGACGATAGAAGGACATCATGTGGATGGGCTGCGACCGTCTCGAGAACGTCGTCGACAAGTCCGGAGACCTTGAGGTCGAGGACGACGTCGACGGCCGCTGGGACGACCTCGAAGATGTCCTCGAGCAGTGGAACCCCTACGTCGGTCTCGAGCACAGAGAGGGTTTGTAGTTCGGAGGCGGTGAGATCGGCCACTGCACCGGTTCCGTTGGTGACCCGATCGACCGTTGCATCGTGGATGACGACAACCTCACCCGTGGCGGCCCGTCGGAGATCAATCTCGATCGCGTCGACGGTTTCGGCGGCGTTCTCGACCGCTATCAGTGTGTTTTCGGGGAATTCTGCGGCACAACCTCGATGGCCGATAAGACGAGGTTCGGTTTGCTCGCCCGTCCGCAATCGCGAGAACGAGAGATGCGTGAGCACCGACGCGGCTGCGAGTGCACCACCTCCGTCACGCAGAACGTCTCGTCTTCCTCGAGTGCTCATAGGATACTAGCCTTGGAGTTGGTCCTTAATTGTTTTTGGTAAGATCGTCTATAGAGTATTGTCTAGTTTCGCACCTCGTCAACTGGTGTCTTTCCATTGAGCGATTGAGGCGGTCTCTGATGGTTACAGTAATGTATAAATTTATCAATATATTTGCGACCATTTCGACGACTGTCTACCCACGAGGTATGGAAACGGTCAACACACACTCTGAGGGTGCGAAACCACTTTTCGATGAGGTTTCGATCGGTATAGTCAACCCGGGCGTTCAATCTAAATCGCCCAAGAGAAGTCCGGTACCCACACTGATCGACGAGAAACACGGTTTCGAAGAGATTGTGTTTCTCACGAAGTCCATACAGGAACGCAGCCGCCAAATCGGTGCCATGGTGGCGGAATAACTGGGGGTTGAGAGTAAACTTGGTATCGATGTATATTGCAACACTCAACCAAGACTATTCGCTGTTACTCTTGACAGCGGTCTCGTCAACCGCGACCCGCAAGGGAGAAGCCTTCGACGGGCCTGGTTACATATACGATAGATGGGGGACGCAGTTCTAAACGGACTCATGAGGGCGTTCCACGCCTAATTTAGCGAGTATTGTCGTTATCACACAACGTACCTATCTGGTCGCGTGGAGGCAGACGGCGAACACCCTGTCGGGGCGTCCTCTGAACGCAAAGCGTTCTGGTTGGCTCGATAAGAGCTACTATGTTTTGCGATTGTGCGCGGGCGAGGAAGCGTTCAAGAACTTGGCGACCATCTGTAGACGTGATGTCATCGCCTGAAGTTCTCGCACACCGCGGTTTCGCGGGGATCTATCCCGAGAATACTATCGGTGCTGCGACCGACGCTGCCGCCTATGAGGAGACGACGATGATTGAAATCGATGTCCAACCGGCTAGTTGTGGCACACCGGTCGTCTTCCACGACGACCGACTGGATAACACGCGGGATGGACAACCAGTGACAGACGGCTCAGGACTCGTCTGGGAAACATCGCTTGAGGAACTTGCCGAGACCCGCGTGCTCGGGACAGAAGAATCTGTTCCGACATTGTCGGCGTTTCTCGAGGCACTTCCAGAAACGGTGGGCGTGAACGTCGAACTAAAAAATCCGGGTCGTTCTGACCTCCGGTTCGCCGAATCTCTTGCTGAATCGGACCGCAAGGAGCAACGGGCACACTGGGCTCCGTTCGTCGAGCGCGTCGTCACTGACTGTGATGCATTCAGCGGCGAGATTCTTTTTTCGTCGTTCTACGAGGGGGCGCTGGCCGCCGCCAGGAATATCGCGCCCGACTACTCGGCCGCAGTATTGCTTGCTGACTCGGTCAAAACCGGTCTCGAAATTGCCCGCCGATACGATTGCGAAGCTATCCATCCGCCGCGGAATCAGGTCCGTGGAACTGAACTCGCAAGCGAGCCTTACGGTTCGATTCCTGCTGACGAACCGGATATCGATCTCCTCGAGATTGCCCATGATGAGGGACGGGCGGTTAACGTCTGGACCGTTGACACATGGGTACAGTTCACGCAACTGGCTGAGGTTGGTGTCGACGGTATTATTGTTGATTATCCAGGGCTGGGACAGTCGGCCAGACCGCAGGAGTGAGGTAATATAGTAGCCACTGACAGTCAGTGCACACCCAATCGCATGACAGCTATACGATTGGTATGTAAACAGTTTCAGTTGTTACTATAGACTGTGTCAGCCTGCCGGTGCCGGTTCTTTCGTAGCCCGACGGAACAGCCGCTGCACTGACAACAGGGCCGGCCGATATCCTCTCGTTTTCAATTGCGCCTTCCCGGGCACAACTGCATAACTCTTTTTGGGCATCTCTTGTGACAGCGTAGACAGTTTCGTGGTCCGTACGATAGTTCGAAGGGCCATTTGTGGTCAAGCCGACCGATAGCTACATATACTATATATCTCTATATAGTAGGCTATAGTCGCACGGAGTTAACAGTATGTTGGAAATACGACGTATGGTTGGACGAGCGGCGAATCGACTCTCAAGCAGACGGCGAGCTCTAGGTGATCATGGATGACCAGCGAGACTGTCTCAGATGCAATAGCAGGTGCTGTCGTCGACCTCGACGGGACAGTGTATCGTGGCGATGAACCGATCGACGGGGCCGTCAGAGGAATCGAACGACTCCAATCGGCGGGAATCGACGTTGTGTTCCTCTCAAATAAGGCCTTCGAGCAGCGAGCCGCTCATCGAGAGCGCCTGGCGTCGTTCGGCCTTGACGTTGACCTCGAACACATCGTCAACTCGGCATCAATCGCGGCCGACTTCTTGGCGCGACGCCATAGCTCGGATCCGGTATATGTCGTCGGTGAAGATCCACTCGTCGTCGAACTCGAACGGGCGGACCTCAAGGTGGCATCCAATCCGTCGACTGCAGAGGTCATACTCGTCTCCATGGACCGGTCGTTCGCCTATGACACCCTGGTAGACGTACTCGAGGCCTTCGAGAATGAACCAGCAATGTACGCGACGAATCCTGACCGGACCTGTCCGGTTGCTGACGGTGAGATTCCGGACGCCGGTGCGATTATCGGTGCTATCGAGGGTCTGACCGGGAAAGAACTTGACGGCGTCCTCGGAAAACCCTCGCGCACCGCTCTTGAAACCGCAACAAATCGACTCGGCGTTTCGCCGAAACGGTGTCTCATGATCGGCGACCGACTCGAGACAGACGTTCGAATGGGCCACCAAGCAGGTATGACAACTGTTCTCGTCGAATCTGGCGTCACTGACCGAGCGGCCCTTGAGGAATCGACGGTGCGTCCCAATTATGTTGTGGACTCGCTGGGAACGATCGACGCCGTTATCGATTCATGATCGAGTTCGAACCGCTCGCACACGTTGATGACTCGGTCGCAAAGCTGGTGCTGGCGACGCTGCTGGGGATGTTCCTCGGACTTGAACGAGAGTGGTCCCAGAAGTCGGCAGGCATCCGGACGTTCGCCTTAATCAGCCTGCTCGCAGCGGTGTTCACGATTATCGGTGACAACGGTCTATTGTTGATTGGCGGACTATTGATCATTGCCCATGCGATCTTGCTCGCTGTTCAGAGTTTCATCGAAGAGGACGTCGACGGGCTATCGCTGACAACATCAGTGTCGATGCTGGTTGCGTATAGTATTGGTGCGCTCGTTGCCGAAGGCTACTTTATCGAGTCGGTGACTGTCGCAGTACTGTCGTCACTGTTGCTCGTCCTGAAACGCGAACTCCACCAGTTCGCGTGGGGACTCTCGAGAGAAGAGGTTCGGAGCGCCGTTGAATTCGTTATCCTCGCGTTCGTTATCTATCCGCTTCTCCCCGCTGAGACGGTCGATCCATGGGGAGCGGTGCAGCCACAGTTGATCTGGTCGCTCGTGATTGCTATCAGTGCGATCGGATTCGTCAACTATGTGCTGGTGAAAAAATACCAGGGAATGGGCGTCGCTGTCACCGGCTTTTTCGGCGGGCTTGTCAACTCAACGGCCGTTGTGGCCGAGATGGCGAAACGGGCGACCGACCAGAGGGGAATGTTTGACCTCGCTGTGGGAGCTATCCTGCTCGCGAACGCGGCGATGGCCTTTCGGAACGGGGTCATCGTGGTCGCGTTCGTCCCCGAGGCCGCGCTGGTGATCGGTGCCCCTCTCGGTGCGATTACGATCGCCGGTATCGCAATCGCAGTCACGATGAGCGACTGGCGGGCGGATTTCGAAGCGGATCTCACCTCTCCGTTTAGTCTTCGCAACGCCCTCTCGTTCGGCGCGCTATTCTTGCTCGTCTTGCTCGTCTCCGTCGGTGCCGAACAGGCCTTCGGTGCGACCGGCTTCCTCGCGACGACGTTCTTCGCCGGCTTGGTCTCGAGTGGCACCGCGACGACCACTGCGGTCACGCTCGTCAGCACCGGTCAGATCACGACTGAGACTGCCGTGGCGGGCGTTCTTGCTGGTACCGCTGCAAGCATCCTCGTCAAGACGGTGTTCGCAGCGTCTATCGCTCGAGAGTTGGTCCGGCCGGTGTTGCTTTGGAATCTGGTGTTAATTGGTGTCGGTGTGCTCGTTGGAATGCCGTTACTCTTGCGTTGAATCGCAGGACGAGATGGCACCGACGCCCATTCAACGACATATAAATGGTAGCGATTATTTTGTTATCATAGACTCCGCATTGTCAGTGAACAAAACTACCACCTATTGTTTCCATGTGTATTTTCACTGCGCAATATACTCTCCAACCGGTACTTTTATAATCTATGTGTTCTAAACGGTTGTTTATGTACGACAATCAATCGCGTAGAAATGTACTGAAAACCACGGGGGTTGTCACTGCAGCTGGACTCGCTGGCTGTATGGGCAACGGAAACGGGGATGCCGACGATGCTGAGGACATCGACGACGACGTATTAACTGCTTGGCACGCAATGGGTGGCGGGTCGGGCGAACTGCTGGACGATATGGTCGAGCGCTTTGAGGGTGCCGACAGCGAATCGGAGTACCAGGGAAGTTACGAAGATATCCTGAATAGTCTGTTCGGCGCAATTGAGGCCGACCAGATTCCCGACGTCGTGATGATTGACAGCCTGCACAACCAGCAGGTGCTCGATACAGAGGCGATGCAGTCCGCCGAAGGGCTACTGCCCGATGACTATCCAACCGACGACCTCGTCGAAACCGTCCAGGACTTCTTCCGCGTCGACGGCGAGTTGTTCTCGATGCCGTTCAACAACTCGAACTGCATCCTCTACTACAACAGAGATGCGTACGAGGAGGCCGGCCTCGATCCCGACCAGCCCCCCGAAACACTTGAGGAGGTTAGAGAACACAGTGAAGCACTCGTCGATTCAGGTGCGGTTAACTACGGTATCACGTGGCCAAACCATGTCTGGTTCATTGAGACCTGGTTCTCGCTGGCTAATGAACTCATTCTCGACAACGAAAACGGTCACGACGGTGCACCGACGACGATGCACACCGACACTGACTTCGCTGAGGATCTCTGGAGTTGGTGGCGTGACCTCTACGAGGATGATCTCTTCTTGAACCCCGGCATCGAAGCCTGGGACGAGGCACGAAACGCCTTCCTTGCAGAAGAAGTCGGAATCAAACTCGACTCGACGGCCGCAGTCGAAGCGACCGTTTCGGGTGCTGAGGGTGATATCGAAGATGAAGAGGACCTTGATGATGATGACGTCGACGGGTTCGAACTCGGAACCGGCTTCTATCCCTCTCCAACTGAGGACCGAACGGGCGTCGTCATCGGTGGGGCGTCGCTGTTCATCAGCGGCGATATGGACGACCAGCGCGAGGAGGAAGTCGGTGAACTGCTCGCCTACCTTGGTTCGGTGGAAAACCAGATTGAGTGGCACCAGGGAAGCGGTTATTACCCGATTCGCGAGGAAGCTATTGACGAACTTGAAGACGAGGGCTGGTTCGAGGACGAACCTCACTACGCAACGGCGTTCGATCAGTTGCTCGAGTCTGAGACGACGCCGGCAACCCGCCGGATGCTCGTCGGCCCCGCTCGCGAGGTGCAGCTGACGGTCCAGGAAGAGTCCCAGGAAATCTTCTCCGGCAGCGTCAGCGTCGAGGACGGGCTCGCGAACATGAAAGAGAGTGTCGAAGAAGAGCTCGATCGTTACTCCCGAGTTGCAGGCGAGTAAGATAAACTGAACTATCACGTTTCAGATAAATGTCAAGAGAGATTTACAACCGCTCGTGGCTTGCCTACCTCCTGTTACTGCCGACGATCGTCGTCTCGGCCGTTTTCCTCTACTACCCGGCTGCACAGGCGGTCAACCTCAGCCTATATGAGACCCTACAGTTCGGTACTCAACGGGTCTGGGCCGGCTTCGGCAACTACAGTTACTTGCTCACCTCGAGCGACTATCACAGCAGCATCGTCGTCACGATTGTATTCTCGTTGATCGTCATCATCGGTGTGATGGCCATCTCGCTGGTCGTCTCGTATCTGATCTATGAAGTGAACATCGGCACATCGTCGTATCTGATTGCGGCGATCTGGCCGTACGCCCTGCCACCGGCAGTTGCAGGAATTGTCTTTTTCTACATCATCCATCCTAGCCTCGGCGTGCTTACCCAACCAATTCAGGCTATCTTTGGCGTCAATATCGATTGGTTTACGCAGGGTGGGCAGGCGTTCATTGTGGTGACTGTTGCGGTCATTTGGAAGCAGATTGGCTACAATGTCATCTTCATGATCGCCGCGCTCAACAACGTCCCTGATGCTCTCGGTGAGGTTGCCGATCTTGATGGCGTTGGTCGCTTCCAGCGGCTAGTACGGGTCTACATGCCGCTGATCTCGCCGACGCTCATCTTCCTCGTTGTGATGAACACGATCTATGCGTTCTTCCACACATTCGCGTTCATCGATATCCTCACTCAAGGCGGTCCAGGTGGGGCAACCAACATCATGATCTACGATCTGTATCGTAATGCGTTCGAATTCAACAACCATGGACTGGCGTCGGCACAGTCGGTCATCCTGTTCCTCGTCGTTGGCCTGCTGATGTTCGCGCAGTTGCGCCTGTCCGACAAATACGCACACTATGGGTGAGAACACGTGAGTACAGACACTCAATCCACGATCGACCGAGTCGCCGAATCGCTCGAAAAACCGACAACGGATCGAACCCAGTTGCTGGTCCACGTCGGACTCGGGGTTTCGGTGTTCTTGATGGCGTTTCCGATTCTGATCGCGTTGCTCGTGAGCACGCAAGAACAGGGCGTCATCAACAGCGTGGGCGACCTCGCCCCGGGCAGTCACATGGTCGAGAACTACGAAACGGTGATGACCGACTACAACTTCGGTGTCTACCTGCTGAACTCGTTTATCATGTCGATCATTATTGTCGTCGGCAAACTCGCAATCTCGCTTTTGGCGGCGCTCGCCATCGTCTACTATCGGTTCCCGTTCAAGAACCTGATGTTTATGTTGATCCTCTTTACGCTGATGCTGCCGGTGCCGGTCCGGTTCGTGCCGCTTTTCAACATCGTCACGGACTTAGGGTGGTACAACAGCATGCTCGCGCTCACTATCCCATATCTGGCGAGCGCGACCACCGTCTTCCTGTTGCGCCAGCACTTCCTCTCGATCCCCGCGTCGATCGTCGAGCAGGCAAAACTCGATGGGATCGGGCCGCTGAAGTTCCTCATCTACGTCCTGATACCGATGTCGAAGGGAATGCTCGCTGGCGTCTCCGTCATCATGTTCATCTACGCCTGGAACCAGTACCTCTGGCCGCTGGTTATCATTGATTCGCAGGCCCAGCAGGTCACACAGGTCGGGATTACCCTCTTGCAGGGAGACATTCAGGCCGGCGAATTGCAGTGGTCCATTGTGATGGCAGGTGCCATCATCACGCTCATCCCGCCGCTGCTCGCACTGATCGCATTCCGAAAACCACTCCTCGAGACCTTCGGGGTCCAACAGAAGTGAGCTATCAATGACTGATATTACACTCGACAACATTACGAAACGGTTCGAAGATGTCACGGCGGTCGACTCGCTCGACTTAGAGATTGATGACGGCGAATTCCTCGTCCTCGTCGGCCCCTCGGGTTGTGGGAAGTCGACAACGTTGCGGATGCTCGCCGGACTTGAAAGCGTTACTGACGGTGATATTCTCGCCAACAGCGAACCGATCACCGATCTAGTGCCAAAAAACCGCAACGTCGCGATGGTGTTCCAGAACTACGCGCTCTACCCACATATGTCGGCGAAGCGAAACATGACGTTCGGCATGAAGTCAGCAGGCAGCTACACTGACGAGGAGATTGAAGACCTCGTCACCGAAGCGGCGGCGATCCTTGACATTGAGGATCTCCTTGAACGCAAGCCGAAAGCGCTCTCAGGTGGGGAACGTCAGCGTGTCGCGATCGGCCGCGCGCTCGTCCGTGATCCGGATTATCTCCTGATGGACGAGCCACTGTCAAATCTCGACGCAAAGTTGCGAATCCAGATGCGCGCCGAGTTGAGCGAACTCCATGACGAACTCGAGACGACAACCATCTACGTCACACACGACCAGACCGAGGCCATGACGCTTGGCGATCGTGTTGCCGTAATGAACGCTGGGGAACTCCAGCAGGTCGCTCACCCACAGGAGTTGTACGATTATCCAGCCAACCGGTTCGTCGCTGAGTTCATTGGGAGTCCGGCGATGAACACACTACCGGTCGAAATCCGGAAAGACGGTGACGGCTACGTGGCAACCGGTACCGACGTTGACGTCCAGTTGCCACAGGCCGACGGTCTGGCCGATTTCGAAGGTGATCGTTTGCTCCTTGGCGTCCGGCCAGAGGACCTCCACGAGGACGCGGCTGATGCGGACACGTCAATCCAAGCAGAAGTCACCGTGACCGAACCTCTTGGCGACACGACGTTGATTCACGGCGAGGTTGCCGGCACGATGGCGAAGTTCAAGGTCAGTGCTCGCTCATCGCTTCGACAGGGTGATATCGTCGAGTTCGGAGCCGACCTTGACCGACTCCACCTCTTTGACGACGAAACCGGAACGACGATCTACCACTCCGATCGATCACTCGAAACCGCTGAGAAACAGCTCTCGCAGTAATCAACACGCAGGAATGAAGATCGATACGCGTATCGACCGTCGGATCAGAAACGAAACATCTGATCTGATCGTCCGTGATCGAGCGGTTCTCGATCCGACAGCCTGTCGAACCGATGTTCAAGATCGCGGACGGTACGTTGAGCGTTTGCTCGACGCGATAGAGCCCGTGTTCTCGGGTTCGACCCCACCGACATTGTACGTATGGGGACCGAAAGGGGCTGGGAAGACGACGCTCATGACTGCCATCACCGGACGGCTTAACACGCTCAATGGCGATGGCGGTACCACGATGCACACGACGACGCGAACAGCCCACCGACAACTGCCGCGCGTCGCTTCCGTCGACCTTCGGCAGATATCGAGCGAGTTTACGTTCTATCGGCGGGCGTTGATGTCTTTGCTTGGTCCTGAGGCTGTGCCATCAAACGGCGTGAGTACGGACGCGCTCCGGGACCGACTCGGTAAACGGCTCACTGCTAAGCCATCGTTCATCGTGATTGACCATATAGACGATACAATGGGCCCATCAATGGAGACGGTCACACAGTGGCTCTCCCAGATCAAAGGCGAACATCCGTGGATAGGAATTGGGCGCACGAACCCGGACGAACTTTGCGTGGATGTCCCTCGGATGGTTAAGATTCCAGCTTACAGGACCCATACGCTCGTCGACATACTCAGTTCACGGACCGAAGCCGGACTCGCGCCGGATGCTGTCACACGTGAGCAACTACATGTGATCGCTGATTGGGCCCATGGTGATGCCCACGACGCAATCTCGGCGCTGTTCTCGGCGTCGCTCCTTGCCGAGTCGGCGGGGCGCGATCAACTCTTGGAAGACGACATCAGCGACGGGACTGAGGCGGTTCCATACCCTTCCTCAGCGCTTCACCGAGTCTTCACACTTGAGGAGAGCCGACAGGAACTGTTGTATCAGTATCTCTCACTTCCGGAATCCCAGCGACGATCTATCGGCGATACCGCGAGTACGCTGGCTGACGCCGACTCTGTCGATTTCAAACAATCGACTGTTAGACGAGTGTTGTACGAACTTGCCGACAACAGGGTTCTCCGACGGGTAGAACACCGAGATCCAGATCACAGCTACGGTCGCGGACGGGGGCGGCCCCCGAGTCATGTCGAACCGACGTTTCCGCCGCTCGTCTTTCGGGCGCTCTACTCGAGAAATGGGGGTTGATATCCTCCACACGATGTACGGCGCGGTTTCCTCGCCGTTGTGGGAGTTTCAGACTACTTGACACGGATTGCTGTAATGACTTACCGACACAACTGCAGTACGCGTCGAGGTTCCACCAGAAATGACTGACGGCAGTCCGTATGAGTGTCTCCAGAGGCAACATTCCGTCTCGGTTGACGGTACTCGGGTTTGTGCGCTGTTCGTTGGAACTGCTTCGAGGACTGTGCTGATCACAAATGAAACACACCCGAGAGCAGTGTATCCGTTAGTCGTCACTGCGGACCGGTTCAAGAGACTGGCCCAGTTCTACGGGTCGATTCTGGTCGGACGATTCGAATATTGAATCAACAACGCGTTGTACGGCGATGCCTTCGGTGACCGTATTCTGGCCAGGGTGTTTCCCGGCGCGAACGCCCTCGAGGAATACAGATTGTTCGATACGATGCGTATTTTGCTGAGCGATGTCGATGTCACTCTCGATGAGATGGTCGGTCCCGTCGGAGCTCGTGTCGTAGATCGTTAATTCCTGCTCAGAGCCGTCGAGGCCAGGGCGAACACGTGCCCCTGCTTTGGTTCCGCGGATGAGGAATTCGTCGTTCGGTGGCCGGTTCGCCGCCCAGGCAACTTCGAGCGAGATGGTACGGCCGTTCGCACACCGAATAAATGCACTCACCGAATCGTCAACATTGAAGCTGTCAGGCCCTGCATCATCTCCGTACATCTCGAGGTAGGTATAGTCCTCGCGACCGCCGAACTGTGAGCGTGTTGCACCGGAGACATCGACGACTTCGGGAAACTCCATGAAGTGCAGTGCGAGATCGATCGCGTGAATCCCCAGATCAATGAGTGCCCCACCGCCCGCGACTGATTTTGTGGTGAACCACGAGCCACGACCTGGAATGCCACGTCTCCGAACGTAGTTTGCTTCGATGTGTGTTATCTCACCTAGTGTTCCCCGATCCTGGTACGCTTTCGCGACAGTGACTGCGTTACTAAACCGGTTATTGAACCCGACCATACAGAACCCATCAGCCGCGGCCGCAGCGTCTGCGATACGGCGGGCACTCTCGAGGGAATGGGCGAGGGGTTTCTCGAGAAGGACGTCGAGTCCTGCCTCGAGTGCGCCGACAGCGTACTCCTCGTGGAACCGGTTTGGTGTTGTCACGATGACTGCATCAACTACGTCGTAGAAGTCTGCAGGTGTTTCGAACGTTTCGACGCCGTATGCCTCACGAAACTCGTCGCGGGCAGTCTCGTCAATATCGAGTCCAGCAGTGAGGTTTGCACCGAGTTCTACAAGTTGGTCCGCATGGTGGCAGCCGATGTTGCCCAATCCAACGAGGCCGACTCGCGCTTGAGTAGGTGCGTTCATTCAATCCTCCGGCGCCCGTTCGAGTTTGTGATCACGTTCGAATGCGACTTCGAGGATGCGTTCGTGGAGCGACCGACGGACTTTGCCATAATTTGTACACTGTGGTGGTAGTTTGTCTCTGTCATGGTATCTCTTGTATCAGTAAACAAGTCTGTAATTCACGATATAATATGTCGATGGCTACTATTTAGTCTTTCGGGCCAGTACCCTATTCCCAACCACCGTGTATACTGATCATGGGGCTTCGCTTTGAGTTCCAGAGGTCGGTTTGGTTCAGGCTCGTGGCAATCCTGTCCGGTACACTTATGCAACGTTCAGTTCTTGCTTGGTGTATGAAACGGTATTTGTTCTTTTTCTGCGTAGTACTCCTTGTACTGCTTGCGTTTAGCGCACCGTTTGTCGAACCGGGAAGCGGTGAATTCGTTGTCTTCGTGCTGAGCCTCGTGTTCATTGGTGCAACATTCATTGGAATTGCACTTCTCTCGCGTCTCGAATCGGATCCGTTTGACCGACTATTCTAGCCGGCCTCACAGCGAACACGGATCAAAATTGGACCGCACGACGCACCGCTTTTCAAGAGCGATCAGTCGTCGGCTGTCCCCTCAGTATCCGTTACGTGATCAGCGTCGAGTTCATCATCAACGATTGAATCGCTCTCCCAGTAGTCGTGCTCTGGCTGCTGGCGGAAGCAACTCACCTGATGGTCAGTATCGTCGGCGACAAGTTCCGGACGAGCGTTGCGACATGCCTCGCGGGCCTCCGGACAGCGAGTATGGAATCGACAGCCCGACGGCGGATTCACTGGATCCGGAATGTCAATGCTTCGAATCGGCGGAGACTCCGCCTCAGCAGTGCCATCCATGTCCGCAGTTGCCCACTTCAACACTTTCGTGTAGGGATGTTGCGGGTTGCCGATCACCTCTTCAGGCGTTCCGAGCTCGACGATTTCACCGAGGTACATCACTCCGATTCGTCCGCCGGACTGACCCGCAAGGTACCGCGCGTTCGAGAGGTTGTGAGATATAAATAGGAACGAAGTGCCAAACTGTTCCTGGAGTTCGAGCATGAGATCCATCATCTCGACGCGCAGGGAGACATCGAGTGCTGAGACGGCCTCGTCGGCCAGAATCAGGTCGGGATTCATAAACAGCGCTCGAATCAACGCACAGCGCTGTTTTTCTCCGCCAGAGAGTTGATGTGGATATCGCTGGGCATAATCCTCTGGTGGTGTCATCCCAACGTGCTCGAGCATACCAATCACTCGATCTCGGCGGTCATTCGCGTTCAGGTCATCCCGCCATCGTTTGAGTGGTGCCTCGAGACTAGCGAGGATTGGGCGGTTCGGGTTGAGTGATGCGCCAGGGTCTTGATGAATAATCTGGAGCGATTTTCGAATCTCGTCCCACGAAATGTCCGGGTCACGTCCGTCTTTCGCGGCCCAGACATCTTGCCCACGGTAACTGACCGTTCCACCAGTCGGACGTTGTAGCGCAATTGCAGTCTTGCCGAGAGTAGTTTTTCCGCACCCGGACTCTCCGACCAGTGCAACGACGTCGTTCTCTTCAATCTCGAGGTCGACGCCGTCAACGGCGCTGACGGAGTCTGGCTCGGATCGACTTAGCAGTCCAGCGTTCCCCTTCTCGAAGTGAACATCCACGTTCGAGAGGGTAACGACTGGCTCCTCATGCATCGGTCTCACCTCCGCGCTCAGTGTCACCGGTGTCAAACGGGAGTGCATCGGTTGCATCTTCCCAGTGGTGGCAGGCAACGCGGTGACCGTTGCTGTCGATTGCATCGAGGGGCGGATCGTCAGACTCACAGGTTACATCCGACAGTGGGCATCGCGGGTGATACGAACACCCCTCCGGAATGTTCACTGGGTCAGGGCTCGAGCCCTCGATCGGCCGCATTTCGTCGAGATCAATCTCGAGGTTGGGGACGGCTTTTAGCAACGCTCGAGTATAGGGGTGATCAGGGTCGTCGATTGTCTCGGCCGGTCCAACTTCGACGAACTCAAAGGCATAGAGGACGGCGAGTCGATCGGCCAGTCCAGCTACCAGCGGCAAGTCGTGCGTGATGAAGACGATGGTCAACGCGTACTTCGACTGCAGGTCACGCAGCAAGCTAAGGATCGACCGTTGCATCAAGAGGTCGAGTGCGGCGGTTGGTTCGTCCATCACGAGCACATCTGGCTCGAGAACGAGGCTGAGTGCGATCAACGCCCGCTGTTTCATGCCACCGGAGAGTTCGTGTGGATACGACTCGAGGATTCGGTCGGGGTCAAGGTAGACATCGGCAAGGAGTTCGCGCGCACGTTCCATCCCTGCCTCCACATCTGCATTGTGAGCTTCGAGCGTTTCGACGAAGTGGCCGCCGACTGCCATCGTCGGGTTGAACGAGTTCAATGCCCCTTGGAACACCATTGAAATCTCTTCCCAGCGGACGTCTCGAAGTGCCGATCCCTCGAGTTCGAGGATGTCGATCACGTCGCCGTCGGCAGTGTGGTAGTCGATCTGTCCGCTGGCGACGCCAGGATCGACAACGGCGTTGAGGAGTGAGTCTGCGAACATCGATTTTCCGCTGCCGGATTCCCCGACGATGCCGAGGATTTCCTCACGATGCACGTCGATATCAACGTCGTTGAGGACGTGTGAAACGCCTCGGTCCATCCCGAACGTTACCGAGAGGTTTCGCGCCTCGATAATGACGTCGGTTTCCTGTTCGTCAGGTGTGGCAATTGTTTCTGTCGCTGTCATAGTCCTTTGTTCACTGACATAGAGTCTGTTTCTGCGTCGCTATCGCTTGTGCTACTTCCACCAGCATCGTGATTTGTCTTCATGTGTTTCGCTCGAACTCGTGGGTTGAAGACACGATCGAGTGCTTGAGAGAGCAATAACAGTGCGAACGACAGCAAGATGATCGCGATCATTGGGACGATCAGCCAGTGGGCTGCATCCCACGAGTGCATCGCACCGCCGGTACTGTAGGCTCTGTTCAATGTCAGCCCCCAGTTCGCACCGGTCACCGGGAGAACGCCGAGGAAGTACAGTCCAACGGACGCGTAGATAACACCGCGAGCGTGGCCGACCATACTAACGAGAATATACGGCATCAGGTTCGGCGTCACGTCTTTGAGCATAATCGTCCGTCTCGAGATCCCCATCGTTCGGGAGGCTTCCACATACTCGACGTCCCGCAGCGTAAGCACCTGCGAGCGGATCGAGCGGGCGAGGCCTGCCCAGGCTGTCAGCGACAGCAAGACGCCGATTGTCACTGGATGGGATGGTTCAACGGCGGCCGCGAGAACGATCAACAACGGGAGACCGGGGATCGTCATCGCGATGTCGGATACGGTCATCAACGCCTGGTCAACGTTTCCGCCGATGTAGCCCGAACCGACGCCGACGATCGTCGCGACGGTCGTCGCGAAGACCGCCCCTGCGGTGATCATAATCAACATCATCGGTGTCGCGTGGACTGTCAACGAGACGATATCCTGTCCGTTCCCGTCGGTTCCAAGCGGATGCTCGAGTGTCTCAAAGGGGCCAAGCAGGTTTGGTCCCTGATTGACCTGTGGAGCGTCGACGAGGACAACCCCAGCTGTCGCCATCAGTACGTACCCGAGTAACAGAGCCAGTCCAACGAGTGCCCGCCAGTCTTGCCGAAGCACACGCGCGGGTGATGCGATCCAGCGATCGTAGATCACTTTTGCCCGCTCCTGTCTACTCATCGTCGTTCCGCTTGCACTCGAGAAGGCAGCGATTGGTGACTCCGTTCTCCCACCATCAGGAAGTGGACGATCGGCATCGGACTCGGTCGTGCTCGCTGAATCGTCACCGAGCAGATGCTCGAGATCACCGGTGGCTTCTCGATTGCTCGAGTCGTCTGTCTGTGGTTGTGATTGTCCGTTCTGGTCAGTAGGTTTCACTGTCCTCACCTCCGCTTTCTGCACGTGGATCTATCTTGCCGTAGGTCAGGTCGGCAATGAACACGGCGATGACGACGCCGAGGGTGATGATGAGGAACGCACCCATCATTACTGGGTAGTCGCCGCGTTCGATCGCTTGGAACATGTAGTAGCCGACGCCGGGATAGGCGAAGATTTCCTCGATAATGATCGAGCCGCCGAAGACGAAGCCGAACGCAATCATCAGGCCGGTGTACATCGGCAAGATTGCATTGCGAGCGACGTATCGCAGGGCGATTCGACGTTCGGAAAGGCCCCGGAGTCGAGCAACGCGCATGTAGTCTTCGCCCAAGACCTGAATGCTGTTGCCTCGCATCGACAGTGCAACGCCGCCGAATCCGGTGATCACAATCGAAATGATCGGGAGTGCTCCGTGGTGGAGCACGCTTCCGAGGTACTCGGGGCTGAAACCGGCGGCGATGTCGTAGTTGACTCGTCCACGTGTTGGGAAGAGCTCAAACCCGTAGCCGAGGAAATACACGAGTAACAACGCGGCGATGTAGTTTGGCGTCGAATTGAGTAGCAGCGAGATGACGGTCGATCCGACGTCGAAGCGACTGCCTTCCCAGTAGGCCATCACCGAACCGAGCGCAACTCCGATCAGGAACATGAGGAACGTTGCAACGGACATATAAAACACCGTCCAGGGCAACGCCGGAAAGAGTACGTCGGCAACAGGCTGGCTGAGCCACATGGATTCTCCCAGATCCGCTTGCAGGAGACTCACCATGTACTCGACGTACTGTTGCCAGAGCGGTTCCTCTGGGTTGACGTTCGTGTAAGCCTCGACGAGGTTGTTGATCTGTTCCTGGTCGATGTCGCCGGATTGCTCCTGGCGAAGTTGTGTCCGAAGGTGATCGACCGGACCGCCTGGTAAATACCGGATCAGTACGAACGACAGCGTCATCACTGCGAACACAGTGAACAACGCTTGGATTGTTCGCTTTGCGTAGTAATGCATAGATGGCGGATACTCTCACTGTTACTCTTGTCGTTGCAACTCGCCCTCGCGAACGAGATACCAAGCCGGGAACGGAATCTGCATTATCGATTCGTCTGTGTCCGGAATGTCCCAGTCGTGGGTCGTCATCACTGCTTGGTCAAGTTTCTCTGCAACTGGAATTATCGGCAGCGACTGATTGTACGCGAACGCAATCTCTTGAATTAGTTGATGCTCTTCATCCTCATCGTGTGTGCGCTCGAGTTCGGTGAGCGCCTCGTCGAAGTCGAACTCCTCGGATTCGCCATCGGGGTCATCGAGCGCCGGCACGTCGAAGTCTGTTGGCGCGTCATTATGATTTTGCGGAATGCTGCCGACAACCTGGTCGTTCCACGCTTCATATGGATGGCCGGTTGCACCGTAGAAGTCAGCGGCGATTTCGAAGTCGCCGCTATCCCAGTCGTCGGCCCAGTAGGCGTCGTCGTCACGAGCGCGCAGTTCCGAGTCGAATCCGAACTCCTCGAGGTGCTGGGCAACGGTCTCGAGTCCGTCGATCCAGTCGCTGAACCCTGCTGGTCCACGAATCTCGACTGAAAATGGCTCGCCATCGTCGTCGAGCCATTGGTCGTCATCATCGCGTTCGTAGCCGGCCTCTTGCATGAGCTCTTCTGCACGGTCCGTATCCTGGCTGTAGTCGGTGAAATCGTCGAGAACGTCCTCTAGGTACTCCTCTTCGTGAAGTTCTGCGAGCCCCGTCGGGTGAGAGACTCCCTCGTAAACCGGTCCGCCAGCATTCTGTGCGACATCCTCCTGATCGATCGCAAATGCAATCGCTTGTCGAACGCGAACGTCCTGAAACCGCTCGTGGCTGTGCTGTGGATAGATGGCGAGCCCTTCGTTTGCCGGAATCAACCACACTTCCACGTGATCTGGGAACCCCTCGAGGACGTGTTCCGGGATGAACAGCGTCGAAAAGCCATCGAGTTCGTCCTCGATGAATCCTTGCCAGCGCGCTTCGTTATCTGGGAAGTGATAGAACGCGTACCCAGCGAAATTCAGCTCGTCCGTATGTGGGTACTCCTCGAACACGTCGAAATACGCCGCTTCGGGATTGGCTTCCGAAAACGCGAACGGACCGTTCCCGACGGGTTCGTCGGGGGCAAAATCGAGGAGTTCCCCGAGGTGTTCGTCATGCTCGTCCGACTCGAGTTCGGTGTCCTCGAGTGGATCGAGGTACTCCTCGTAGACATCTGCTTTCGTATCGATCTGGAACTCGAGGAGAACGTTCTCGAACAATGCCGGGTTGACGTCGCCATCGAAACTGAAGTACAGCGTGTGGTCATCTTCAATTTCGATTTCGTCAACATATCGCCAGATGTTCGAATCACCGAAGCCGTGATGATACTCGAGTCGGAACTTCGTGTAGACGTCTTCTGCGGTGAGTTCGTCCCCATCGTGCCAGACGTAGTTCTCGTTGAGAAAGAGGCGAAGTCCGTCCTCGTCAACTTCCCAGTCGTCACCGATTAGCGGCCGGAAATCGTCTGTCTCCGGCTCGTACTGGAATAGCTGGTCGGTCGCCATCTCCATCATATCTGCATCGTAGCTCGTTGGATTGTATGGATTAAATTGCACCTGATCGGGTTGATCCCACGCTGGAATTCTAAAGTACCGTTCGTCCCCGTTTCCACCTGTTCCCCCTTCCTCACCGGCCGGCTCTTCGTCTGAACAGCCGGCAAACCCGGCGGCAAGTCCGGCTGCTCCAACTGCATGGAGGAGTCGACGGCGCGAAACTGGTGAGTCATTCGACTGGCGCTTGGTATTACTCGGCATACTCCAACACAACCGTTGATCTATCGTTAAATAAAGATTATGGTGGGTGACATCCTCCCCGGTACAGTAGACAAAATGCCCTTTTCAGTGTGTATAGGGCTCGAGACGTACCTTTATGATCATCTCTCACTGTATTTTGTACGCTCTGTGTCATCGGTGGGCCACGGCAATGATTGATGGCTACTCGAATCTGTGTAATTTCTTTTCTTTCCCGTGAATTCGCCTTTCAGTCGTCGACTTCCGCAGGATCTCGAGAATATACCAGTGCAATAGTTTACACTGGTACACTCGTAATTAGCTGTGTCTCTATTACGAGTGGCGAGATACCAATTAACATGAATTCTATACTGAGACGGGTATTCAAAACGATTTATCACAACATAGTCGTCGGCCAATTGATTATTGTGTCGATGTTCGATGTCAAAATAAGTGGTGAAATTTTGCTTCGCAGATTATATTTTGTTGTCTGGCCACCTGTATCAGGGAGTTCACATCACTGGTTGGCAATCTATCTACACAACTTTCAAAATGCTGCTCAATATGTAGTATCGATTGTAGATAACTCAGCGCCAACTAACAGAACTGGCTATGGATGACTCAGACAGTTAACCCCTGCCAATTATCACTTTTCCTCGAGCGACCGTTCAGTTCGACAGAGGGCGTATCACAGCAAATTAGCGCTTATCTATTTCGAGTCTGGTCAGGATCGCCTCGTATTCCTCCTTGAACGCCCCTTTCCCACCGATACTTACGACTCCGTCAGCAGTTTCGATATCGAGTGCGCATTCGATGACCGCGCCTTTTGTCGGTTCGACGAGTTGCTGACGGATATCGGTAATTTGGCCGGAAAATTGCTTTTGGGTCGTTGTATCGGTCGTTGAGCGTGCTTCAACCGTTGCGAATAGCGATTCACCGTTGGTCGCGTGGACGGCAGCTTCCATGACTGCGTACTGAAAGCACGAGTACGTCTTTGGAAGTGAATTTGGTTGCCTGACGTTCGTCTCTTCAGCGAACTTCCACTCGTTACTTAGAAAATTTCCGTAGACGACCGGTTCGATGTAGGACTGGCCGAACGCGACCGCTTTTGTTTGTTCAGATGGATTCGTGAGCAATGATCGGGGTGCAAGTAGTCCAAAACTGCCATCGACAGCGAGTTGAATCGGTACTTCCGTTTGTTGTGTACGCGTAACGTGTGCAATCTCGTCGAGATCAAACGCGTCTACAGCAAGTTGTTCTTTCAAGTTGCCGTATGTTACCAACAAGACAAACACATCTCTGTCAACTGCAGCAGCGAGCGCATCGGTTAATTCTGCAAGAAGGACTGGCGGAACGATAATTGAAATGATTTGATCCGCTTCGTCGATGAACTTCTGGATTCGCTTTTTCAGACTGGGGCCTGATTTAATCACCTGAACGGTTTCGAGATCCGCTTTCGCTCCGTTGTATTGATCGGCCAACTGCTCGTGGAGGTGATCGATATTCGACCTGTATCGTTCTTTGACACGGTCCGGCGGCGTTGGGCGCAACAGCGTTGGGGTAACAAAATCAACCATTTCAACAAGTCCATGTGTCTCGAGGCGTTCAGCGGTATTGTAGACGTGGCGCTTTGAGACACCAGCTTCCTGTGAAACCTCTTTTGCAGTCGTTTCTCCGTGCTGGAGAATCGTGGTGTACGTGTCGGCCTCCTTTTTTGTCAACCCAAACGATTGCAACAGATCCGTAAGCCCCGAGTCGTCCATACCTCGAGGTAGTCACTGCCCCATGAAAGTTCTACCCTAAACTCTAATTTCGATGAGATGTGTCCAGTCGCTCCGTTTTGTCAGATACACCGCAATCTTGCCGCTTCAGAAACGGGCTTTCACAGGAGGTGTGAGGAACTAGTATGGCATCGACACGTGTCACCGTCTGGAACGAATTCGTTCACGAGCAGGAAAACGACACCGTCGCGGAGCTCTATCCCAATGGGATCCATGCAACGATCGCTGACGCCCTTGAGGAGCATGGCTTTGAAACACAGACTGCAACCCTCCAACAATCTGAGCATGGACTCACCGAGGACGTCCTCGCAGAAACGGACGTGCTCACTTGGTGGGGCCACACGGCCCATGACGAAGTCGACGACGAAATCGTCGAGCGGGTCAAAGAGCACGTCCTCGAGGGAATGGGACTGCTCGTCTTGCACTCGGGACACTTCTCGAAAATTTTCCGCGAACTGATGGGCACCACCTGCGCGCTCAAATGGCGCGAGGCCGCCGAACGCGAGCGCCTGTGGGTCGTCGAACCAAGCCACCCAATCGCCGACGGCATCAACGAGTACATCCAACTCGAGGAAGCAGAAATGTACGGTGAGCACTTCGACATCCCACAACCCGAGACGCTCGTCTTCAATTCGTGGTTCGAAGGCGGCGAAGTGTTCCGCTCGGGCTGTTGTTACCGCCGCGGTAGCGGGAAGATTTTCTACTTCCGACCGGGCCACGAGACGTATCCCGTCTATCACAACGAGGAGATTCAGCGGGTCCTCGCAAACGCCGTCGAGTGGGCCGCACCCAGTGACGACCGCTCGGAGCCAGTTCGTGGCAATCACGACCCACTCGAGGAGATCGACACGAGCGACGATCGAACCGTTCACTGATCCGCTCGTGTCCATTTCGCCCTCTCGGTAGTGTTAAGGGAAACTGTCGGAGTAGGGCGACGTATATTTGATCACCATCCATCCGAAAGTGGTTTTACCATCTGTGCTACGAGTTCCTCCACCAAATCATATGGTGTGAATAATACTATTTTTATCGACAAGTCTGGGGGACAGATCGAGCTAAAATAGTAAAATAGTCTAACCTTGGATAAAACCCTGCCTAATATCCCGACTTCCATCTCCATAGGCCTACTGTGGTCTAAATCATCACATATCGGTTGATGATATGCGGGTCTGATTCACACCTATCTATCAGATATGTGTTGTATATGTCTATTTCTATATTTGAAGTTATTTTATCCACTTACTCTCATGATTTCCGATACATGAGCGTTCGCTTTCGACCTCTGCCGTAAGTAACTCTCTATAAGCGGTCAAGGCAGAGTACCACGGGTCACCTGACCCGTGGGTGAATGCCGACCAATCACTACCTTTACAACGGTTCACGACAAGAATATGATAATGCAAGATGCAGGACTCACTCAGACACTTTCTTTTGGATTAACTATCCAAACGGGGAGTTCTGACAACTTGCACGAAGGATGTCTCGAAGCCAGACGAGTCCGTAACGAAGTCAACCGACTCGACAAACACGGGTGGAATTGGGACGACATCCACGATACTGTCGTTGACAACGCCAACCTCATTAAAAACACGACGCAACTTCTCGTCCAGAAAGCTCTCGGAGAGCTTGAGACGTACCACGACCACAAAAATGAGGGTTGGGGTCGCCCGTTCCCCTATATCGACGAGGCGTATCCGATGCGGATGAACCACGACGAAGGATACGCGCTCAACGTGGATGATTCGGGAGACGTTCGGTTCCGCATCAGCTACAAACCGTACAACCACGTCAAAGGCGTACTTCGTGGCAGTCCCAACCACCTCGAACAAGTGAAAAACGCGCTCGAATCCGAAGCGTGGCGAGTGGGAGTGGCCGAACTTGTGTACAAACACGGTGAATGGCGACTGCATGTCACTGTAACCCACAAAACACGCACAGTATCGTCCCCAGACAATGCTGGAACTGTTGTGGGTGTAGACATCAACGAGGACTGTGTGGCACTTGCCGCTATGTGTCGAGACACGGGCGACGTACTTGATTCAGTCGTCATCGAGTACCCGGACATCAAGTGGGTTCGCCACGAGTTCTTCACCAAACGCAAGCGGATGCAGACAGTCAGGCAGACTGCGTTTGAAAACGTTGTCCGAACCGAAGAACGGGACTTCGTTCACGACCAACTCCACAAAGTATCGCGTGATGTGACCCAATGGGTTTCGCAATTCAACAACCCAGTAATTGTCTTTGAAGACCTCAAAGACATGCGAGACTCAATTGATTACGGCACGCGGATGAACCGTCGCTTACACTCCTTGCCGTTCGCGACACTCCGTGAAATGATAGCGTACAAATCCGCATGGAACGGTGTTCCGTCGGATGACGTGAATCCAGAGTACACGTCCCAGCGGTGCCCTCGCACGGAGTGTTTGCATACGGAACGAGCTAATCGAGACAAGAAACGGTTCAAGTGCAAGGAGTGTGGATTCCAAGACCATGCAGACCGGAAAGCGGCAGTGTGCGTGGCGCAAGAATGGTTTGACGACCACGATGAGAATGTGCTGTCTCTCGAAACCTTTCCTCGAGTTCGGAAGGTGAGACGGACAGTATCGGGCCTGTGTGAAGAGGCCGACGCTCACGGAGCAGTTTTCGCTTCGGGTGTTACCGACACGGAGTCGGCGCAAGACTCACAGAGTCGAGCGCGAGCGGAATTAAAGACTGTTGCGTCCACGGCGGACTAGACACAGACGCCCCGCGTCACCCGACGCGGGGTACTTCACCTCAGTTCGTTGTTAGTGATGTACGCTAATCGACTGCATTTGTGAATTGCAAATATAATCGAATCTGACTCGCGGCAAAGAAACTAGATAGCTATTTAACCAGGTATACCAAAGTTTGGCACACGAGAAACGCACCTGATACGGAACTGACCGACCCACAATTACACGGAATCCACCCACTCAATTCGTTGAAATTGAATCTCACGGTGATAATTGATGACACAACCACTACTCAAGCGCATACTTGTTCCAGTCGCCAACGAAGACGATGCATATACAACCTGTCATGGAATCAAAAACCACCTTGACGGCTGTACGGAATTGCACGCCATCCATATCATCAAGAAAGGCGGTGGTGCCCCCGATAAAGCACCGATCGATCTCCGTCGCGAGCAGGCCGAGGCTCTTTTTGAAATCCTTGAGACCGAACTGGCAGACACAGCGTGCGAGCTTTCGACAGAACTTCGATATGGAACAAATGTTCTAACCGAAATCATCGCAGCTGCCGAGGAGAATGATGCGACAGCGATCGCTTTCACACCGCGATCCAGTGGCCGAATTACGAAAGTACTCACTGGAAACAAAACTCAGAAACTCGTTTCCAAAAATCACGTTCCTGTAATCGTCCTCCCAACAGATAGCGAACAGGGATGACGACTGACAGCGAGTCTGTGAAGTGGCCGTCCGTCCGAAAACATATTCGGTAATATACTATTTCGCTCGAGTTCGTCTTGGCTATCGCTGACAATATCTTGTTGTCGCCGGAAACATATTATGACTGTACGATTGTATACCAACATAAATACCCCTGTATCTGTACAGACAAACTCGTATTAGGTGGTGCGAACATGCCAAAACGATATTAGTATGTTAATCTCGTTATATTTGATGTTGATGAAGTGGCCGACTCCCATAACGCATTGCACAACGTTGGGCAGTCATCAACGTACTACCGACACCGCTGGATCGTCGCTTAGTGACATCGACCAATCCCACGATGGCCTTGAGTGCAAGTACGGGACCGTGCGAGCTGCCGTGGTCAGTTACTCTATAGTAACAACTGCAACTATGTACACCTAATCGCATGATGGCCGTGCGATCAGGTGTGCAGTGACTTGCAGTGACTACTCTAGTCGCGGCCAAACTGAACTCGGCGGTCGGCGTACGGGAAACTTGCAATCCGCCTCATGAAAACACGGCGACAGCGAGGATGGCGAGCAACGCATGCCAGACGATGGCCGTCGCTACGACCCGCGGATCTGACGCTGGGAGCGGCGGGTTGCGAAAGATTGCATCATAGACAAACAGCGTCGCGATGACCGTCCCAACGAACAGGCCGGTCTGGAATCCGATTGCGGTCAGACTCCCTAGAACGACCCCAATCAGCAGGCTCCCAGCGATGCCAACAATGATTTTGTCGTAGTAGTCGAGCATGGTATTCCCCTTGGGCGAGTATACGGCCCCAACCAGTAGTAATCTGCTGTCAGTTAGCGCCGGGCAGGAATACATTTCTGTTGGGCCCACGACCACGACGGTATGCACATCCTCGTTCCAATTGACGACAGTGAACCTGCTAAGAAGGCATTGAAACGCGCGGTAACAACGTATCCTGATGCAACTTTCACCGCGCTCCACGTCGTAGAGCCGTCGGTTGCAACTTACAAGAGTGCCACGTCGAATCACTACGACTTGCAGTTGCCCGTCACTGCCGAGGATACAAACGTCGATCCCATATTTGTTGACGTCTCGACGCTCGCAGACGACCACGATACCACCATCGAAACCGAAATTCTCGTCGGGTCGCCCGCTCGAGCCATCGTACAGTTTGCTGAGACGAGCGACGCGGAGCAGATCGTCATGGGGTCTCACGGCCGTACTGGCGTGTCTCGTGTGCTGCTTGGCAGCGTGGCAGAGCGGGTCGTGCGTCGTGCGCCGATTTCAGTAACGGTTGTGAGATGAGCGCACGCTGGGACGTTTCGGCCGTGGTAGTGCCCAGACACGCTGTGGGTGCGTTGGTCATCTGGAACAGGCGTCGACGAGTGTCTCTGCATTATGAACGCGATCAGCAAGCGTCTCGAGAAATCGCGCGGCGTCGGCACCGTCGAGCGGCCGATGGTCGAACGTGAGATCGACGGTCATGCGACGGCGAACGGCAACGTCTCCATCGTTCCCGTCGGGGACGACTCGTTCGCGGACGCGATTGACTCCGAGAATGGCGACCTCTGGGGGGTTGCTGACAGGACTGAAAGAATCGAGGCCCAGCGGACTGAGGTTCGTTACCGTGAACGTGCTTCTTTGCAGATGGCTCATCGAGTGGTCTCACGCCTGCACGAGGCCCCGACAGTCGTCATGTCGATGGCGTCGATGCCGTGGCCATGGTGGTGCGTCTGCGCCCACTCGACGTCGCACGAGACGCCAGTGTGAGACAGCAAGGTTGGAGTGCGTTCGAGCGGCCGCGAGTGAGACAGCAGAGTGGCGCTCGGTGAGCCGCACGCGGCAGGATACTCTGGCATCCAGCCCGGACAAATGACCTTTCCACGTTCTCCAGGACTGTCTCGAGCAAAAACGAGTTCTCGAGTGCAACCGATCCAGCGGACTTCTCGAGGGTGTCTCAGCGGATCGTCCCCGTTCGGAACTGATGTCGAAACCGGTCAGTACGGCGGCCGCTGTGCCTGCACGACATCCGCGAGTTGCTGGTGTTCGTCGGCGAGCAACTCGTTGAGGTCGTCGACCGTGATGATGCCGCTCAGTTGGCCATCGTCGTCGACGACCGGCAATCGACGGACGCCGTGCTCGCTCATCAGCTCTGTCGCCTGATAGAAACCGTCGTCGTGGGCAACCGTACACAGGTCTGTCGACATCACGTTCTCGGCGGTGACGTCGTCTGGGTGCTCGCCGTCGCCGATCACCTGCAGCGTGAGGTCGCGATCGGTGACGATCCCGACCGGTTCGTCGTCGTCACAGATGACGATACTCCCGACGCTCTCGTCGTCCATCGTCGACGCGAGTTCTTGGACTCCGGTCTCGGTGGTCGCCGTTACGACGTCACTGCGGGCGAGATTGTCAACTGGCATGATTCCTGTTATCGTTCCACGCTTGCGACTATAATACCGGGTGGTGTCCGTCCCTGACCCGTACTGTCACGAGTATCGACTGCTCCCGTGTCCAGCAGTCTGGGCCATCGATATCCGTCGCTCACTATAGTAGCCACTGCAAGTCACTGCACATCTGATCGCTGGACGGGTCGGCGATCAGTGTGTACATAGTTGCAGTTGTTACTATAACGGCCACTATTCACGTGACCGAGTTCACGGCAGTTCGAGCCAGAATAAGTGGCTCGGAACCGTTCGACGGCGACTCGAGGGTCATCCGGGATAGTAGAAGTCCGATTTTGGGGAGTCGTACGCCGAGGCAGTCCTGAGTGTCGAGATCTTCGTCGGCCGACGATGGCGAACGATAACGACGTCGTAGGCAGTATCCGTGGCAACGGAGCCGCCCACGCTACTCACTGCCGTGACGAGCCGACCCGCGTTCTCGCTCCCGATGAAGACCATCGAGGCGTC